>NZ_VLSR01000019.1:0-47246 GCF_007558235.1 Acinetobacter sp. RF15B
GCCTATCTCAGTGATGTGCTGAAAAGGCTGCCGACACATAAAGCGACCCAAATAGAAGAATTACTGCCACATCGCTGGAAATCCAACTCAAATTAAAAAATAGGCATGGGGTTCAGCGGACGCTTACGATTTTTCTAATTAGCAGACGCCCTAAATCTAGGACAATAAAAAACCAGCCCTTAGGCTGGTTTTTTAGAGGAAAATTTTTATTTAATTTTCGCATGAGACTTTAAGTAACGTGTATAGTCATCAAATTCCTGCTGACCACGTAATTGACGATACAGTTCTACCAGCTCATTACGCTGTTCGGCACTTAACACATCAATTGGATTTTTCTTCACTTCAGAAACTGCAACCACTACCAGTTCATTTGGCATATGTGCCGTAGTAACCGACCAATGTCCGGCCTTTGGTGGTGTTACACTGAAGGCTGCACGCTGAACATCACGTTTTAGCAAACCTTCAGCACGGGTATAGATACCTACATCTTCAAAGACCAGATTGCCTTTTGTCACAGCCGCTGCTGGCTTGGTTCTAAACTCATCCAAAGTCTTCTGAATTTTTGCTTTTGCCGCATTCAGTGCTTTTTTTTCAATCAATTTTGCAGTTACATGAGGTTTAGCTTCTGCCAACGTTTGCTCGCCTGCTGCATGATAATCACGCACCTTAATCCAGACCACATCGCCATTGTTTAACTGGATACTGGAAGAAGCATTGCGATCGCCATTTTTGACATCATCATTAAACAGCTTCACTTTAACAGCAGCATCGCTCAGAAGTGGATCACGTGTCGCCAGCGTCACACCTTTGGCACTTTGAACCTGCACTCCTTTTACTTCCTGCGCCACCACTTCTAAAGAATCCGAGCTAACAATCATATCGTTTAAGCTATTCACAGTATCCGAGAACGCGTTGGATTTTTTAGTTGCCAGAACCTCTTCAGACAAACGTGCTTTCTGAGACTCAAAAGATGGTACCGCAATCTCTGGAAGAGTGACAGAAATCAGATGATACCCGTTCTCTGTTTTTACTGGAGCAGACACTTGTCCAGATTTCAAAGAAGCTACAGCCTGATCAAATGTCGCCCCAAATACACCTGCTTCATAAACAGCAATTTCACCACCCTTCGACTTAGACTCTGTATCTTCAGAATATTGTGCCGCTGCTTGTGCAAAACTGGTTCCTGCCTTGATTTTGGCAGCAACCTCAGCAGCAAGCTTTTTAGCGTCCGCATCGCTACGATTATCCGTGGTGATCAAGATATGTTTCACCTCAGGTTTAATATTCTGCTTTTGTGCTGCGACAAATGCATCATATGCCTGCTTTAACTCAACGTCTGTAACTGCCAGACTTTCAGCCGCCATATTCTCAGGCTTCAGCACCACATAGTCGACATCTACCGTAGTTGGCTGTGTAAAAATAGCTTTATGCTTTTCATAATAAGCAGCAACTTCAGGCTCAGTAACTTTGACATCTTTTTTATAACTTTCCAGACTGATACTGGCAATGTGAATCTGGCGCTGTTCCGTTTGCAAATCAGCAATCTGCTGAACATCAACACGACTAACCAGCGGATAATCCACAAAAGTTGAGGACAGCATTTTCAATGCATGATCTGTACGCAGGCTTTCGATCAAAGCATTGTTGGTCATTCCAATCGATTTCAGGTAGTTTTCATATAAAGCCTGTGAGAACTGACCATTTTGCTGAAAAGTTTGCTGCTGGGCAATCATCTGTTCAATTTGCTCTTTGCTCAGACTAATACCCAGTTTTTCAGCCTGCTGCAAAAGCAGAGTACGTGCTATTAAAGTATCTTTGGCTTTCTGCTCGATGAAACTTTGATTTAACAGGGTTTCATCGCCATTGGTATAGCTTAAATATTGTTGTTTGAATGATTTTGTTAGTGACTCTAATTCTTTTTGAGAGATGTCAGTCCCATTGACTGAGCTTACAGCATCAGAACTCCCGCCGCTAAAATATCCTTCAATACCTACAAGTGCTAAAGGGGTCAAGAATAGAACGAGCAAGACTTTGCCCAACCAACCCTTAATAACTTTACGAAAAGCTTCCATAAGTATTCCAATATTTTATTTGCAAGGGATTTTAACCGAAAATACCCATTGAATGAACGTGTTAATCATGAAATTACATCTATCAATAAAAAACGCGCCGAGAAGGCGCGTTTTATCGCTAGGTAGACTTAAGCTACAGCGTCTTTCAAGCCTTTACCTGCTTTAAAGCTAGGCACTTTGCTTGCTTTAATTTCAAGAGTCGCACCAGTTTGCGGGTTACGACCAGTACGTGCAGCACGCTCTTTTACACCGAAAGTACCAAAACCCACTAGAGTTACAGTATCACCAGCTTTTAAAGCCTCAGTAACAGAAGCAATTGTAGCATCTAAAGCTTTACCTGCGTCAGCCTTAGATAATCCCCCTTTTTCTGCAATTGCATCAATTAATTCCGATTTATTCATGAAAATTACGTCCTCTTAATATCGTTTATATAAGGTTCAAGAATTTGTTTAAATTGCCATAACGCCTTTATAGCAATGCTTTAGGTATAAACGCAATACTTATGAGCCTCTTTTTTTTCAAAAAACATGCGAAAAAAACAATGAATAATAAAGAAAGTCATTTCATTGAGGTTTTTTTCGTTATTTCCTTCTGTAATTTTTCCTGCTCTGCTGTCAGTTGATCAACTTTGGCATGCAATTGAAGGATTAGACGTTCCAGATGCTGTACATCCTTCAATGTCACCAATCCTATCCGATTCAATGAATGATGAACAGAGTTGTCGATCAATTTATCGACTTTATCTTTAGTCTCGGTTACCGACTCTTTAGCCTTCTCTGATACCCTTTCAACAGTCTGATCAGCAATGTCAGCAGTTTTGGATTCCAGCTCCTCTCCAACCTTGACCAAGGAATCAAACAGCTTATTGCCTTCTTCTTCTGCCCGTGAAAATGCACCTAATCCTGCCAGCCAGATTTGCTTGGTATATTTGCGAAAATCCAGCATCGACCTGCGCTCTACTGACGATCTGGACTTATTCTTCGCTGTTTTATCGCTCAGCTCTGTAACTGTATCTTGTGTCGTTTTTATTTTATCCATGAACACGACTCCTGCTTATTTTCTGTGTAAATATTATAAAATTATCTACAAAATCACTGCATAATAGCAAATTTAGGGCTTGATAGATTTGCTAAACTGTTCTACAAAGCAATTTATTTCAACTCTAATTTGATTTAACCCTAAAACCTTTCCACGAGCAGGAAGCTTTTTCATTTTATTTTTCAGGTAAGGATTGGTCGTATTTATGAGCGAATCGCAACAAAGTCAAACTCAACCGCATTTGTTGCTCAAGATGACTTTGATCGTTTTAGAGACAATATTTACGTTTATCCTCCAACATGACCGCGTTGTTGCATTGCAGGCAAAAAAGTTTGTAGAGGAAAAGATCACGATTAAAATCAATAGTTATGTTCCCTATTTTGATTTTTATGTACAATTCACTGCCAATGGTTTGCTGTTCGATTATAAAGCCTCAGGCCGTGTGATCGATCTGGATGTACGCACCACTCTCCTTGACCTGATTAAAATTTTTATTTTTGGTAATCGTAAAAGCATTCACAGAATGCGCATTGATGGCGACCAAATATTAAAAGACGAATTTCGTGATTTAATAACTTTATTTAGTTTGCCCAAAGTGCTCTCAGACTGGAAACACTGGTTATCTGAACCGCCTTCCAATGAAGCAGACATTATTAGCTCGAAAAAACGGATTGCACCACTTTTAAAAAAAATTGAAGAGCAGCGCTCCAAGATTAATACGCTTCAGGTCGAAGTAAAACAGTACCGCAATCGTATTAAACGTATAGAGCGCCGCCAGAAGCATATTAATCTTGTTTTTGCATCGATTACCTTAGTTTTAATTGCGTTATTAGTATATAATTGGCTGAATATGTAATTGTTTCTTTTTTCAGTAAATTAAATACACATATCCAGCATAAAAATAACTTGACTAATTTAGTCGGGATTCATAAAATCGATACATCTAGTCTAACTATGTGTATCGAATCATGCGCCTAACCACTCGCGGTCGCTACGCAGTGACTGCTTTACTTGATCTAGCTTTGCAGCCATCTGAAAAAACGATTACGCTCGCTGAAATTGCAGCACGTCAAACCATTTCTGTTGCTTATCTTGAGCAGTTATTTGCAAAACTTAAGCGCCATGGCTTAGTTTCAAGTGTTCGCGGAGCGAATGGTGGTTACCATTTAGCGCGTAATGCAGATGAAATCACTGTATTAGCAATTATTGAGGCTGTAAATGAAACAGTTGATGCTACTCGCTGTGACCATAAAGGCAACTGCCAGAATGGAGCGATGTGCCTGACTCATGATTTATGGCAAGAACTCTCCCATCACATAGCCGATTATCTCGCGAAAATCTCACTGGCTGATCTGGTCGCACGTGACAACGTACAAACCGTGTCACTACGCCAAAACTCACCAAATTTTGATTCAGACCTTTTATCGGTTACAGGTATTTGACATGAAACGTCCGATTTATCTTGACTATGCAGCAACAACTCCGGTAGATCCTCAAGTTGCAGAACGTATGATGGAATGCTTAACTTTCGAAGGCACCTTCGGTAATGCGGCATCCCGTTCACATGCTTATGGCTGGCAAGCGGAAGAAAAAGTTGAATACGCACGTGAACAGGTGGCGAATTTAATTAAAGCAGACCCGCGTGAAATCGTTTGGACTTCAGGCGCAACCGAATCGGATAACCTTGCACTTAAAGGTGTTGCACATTTCTATGCATCGAAAGGCAAGCACATCATTACTTCTAAAATTGAGCATAAAGCTATTTTAGATACATGTCGTGAGCTAGAATCTGAAGGTTTCGAAATCACCTATCTTGAGCCACAACCAAAAACAGGTTTAATCACACCGGAAATGGTTCAGGAAGCTCTTCGCCCAGATACTATTCTTGTTTCCCTGATGATGGTAAATAACGAGATTGGTACTGTGACTGATGTTGCCGCAATTGGTGAAATCACTCGCGCTAACAAAGTATTCTTCCACGTGGATGCAGCTCAGGCTGCGGGCAAGGTTGAAATTGACCTATCTACCTTAAAAGTAGATTTAATGAGTTTCTCGGCTCACAAAATCTATGGTCCTAAAGGTATAGGCGCCCTGTTTGTACGTCGTAGCCCACGTGTACGCTTAAAAGCGGAAATGCACGGTGGTGGTCATGAACGAGGTATGCGTTCTGGTACGCTTGCAACTCACCAGATCGTTGGTATGGGTGAAGCGTTTGAACTGGCAGGTAAAAACCTGGAATCTGAGCAAGCACGTTTACGTATATTACGTGACAAGCTTTGGAATGGCCTGCAAGACCTTGAGCAGGTATTCCTGAACGGCCATCCGACTCAAAACGTCGCCAACTATCTAAACGTAAGCTTTAACTTCGTTGAAGGTGAATCTTTAATGATGGCTCTGAAAGATGCAGCAGTATCTTCAGGTTCAGCATGTACTTCTGCGACGCTAGAACCGTCTTATGTATTACGTGCATTAGGTCTATCTGACGAGCTTGCACATAGTTCGATCCGCTTCAGCTTTGGTAAATACACCACTGAAGAAGATATCGATCATGTTTTAACTATCACTAAAGCTGCTGTTGAGAAATTACGTGAACTTTCTCCGCTTTGGGATATGTACAAAGAAGGTATCGACCTTTCTACTGTTGAATGGGCTGAACACTAATTTTTGAGCTTGAGATAGCCATCTAAGTATTGCTATCTCATTGATAAAAAATTTTTAATCCCCATATTTAATATTAAGGCTGACCCCGAGTTTTGGAGAAGCAACATGGCTTATAGCGAAAAAGTAATTGATCATTACGAAAACCCTCGTAATGTTGGTATTTTAGATAAAAATGCTGAAAACGTTGGTACAGGTATGGTCGGTGCACCCGCGTGTGGCGACGTAATGCGTTTACAGATTCAAGTAAACAATGAAGGCGTCATTGAGGAAGCACGTTTTAAAACGTATGGTTGTGGTTCTGCAATTGCTTCCAGCTCTTTGGTGACTGAGTGGTTGAAAGGTAAAACTCTAGACCAAGCACAAGCGATCAAAAACATTGATATCGCCACTGAACTGGCCCTTCCACCGGTTAAAGTTCACTGCTCTGTACTGGCTGAAGATGCGATTAAGGCAGCTGTCGAAGATTATCGCAATAAACAGTCTAAGGCTTGATCCTTCGTTTTTAAAGAAAGATTTATGGAGTTTTCATGATCAATTTAACTGAAAATGCTGCAACTCATATCAGCAATTACCTCAAAAATCGCGGTAAGGGTGAAGGCATTCGCGTTGGTGTGAAAACTTCAGGCTGTTCTGGCTTGGCTTATGTACTCGAATTCGTCGATGAAATCGATACACATGATCAGGTCTTTGAACAGTTTGGCGTTAAAGTATTCATTGACCCGAAAAGTCTGGTTTATCTTGATGGTCTGGAAATGGACTATGTCAAGAATGGCCTTAATGAAGGTTTTGAGTTTAACAACCCGAACAAAAAAGGTGAATGTGGGTGTGGTGAGTCTTTCACAGTCTAATCATAGCCGCTCTCCCTTATACAATTAAAACAGTGTAGTTCACACTGTTTTAATTGTATTTATACATTATTTTTTTGCCCATTAATTGCGGATTTCACCTCCCATGAATCATTTTGAGCTGTTCAATCTTCCCGTAGCACTCGATATTGATTTGGCTTCTTTAAAAACAGCGTTTTTAAAGTTACAGCAACAATATCACCCGGATAAAGCTGAAGACAAAGATCAAGCATTGATTAAATCAAGTGAAATCAATCAGGCCTTCAAAATCCTGTCTGCTGTTGATAGCCGTGCCGCCTATCTGCTCTCGTTAAAGAAACAAGATTATCATCTCGATCAGTCGATCAGTGATTTTGAATTCTTGCAGGATGCACTGGATATTCGTGAACAACTCGATGATGCAATATCTGCAGAAGAGCTGGCTTCTCTAAAAGTTGAAGTCCAGCAATGGATTGACGGTCTGGTCCGTGAATTCAAGATTGACTACACAGATGAAGACTGGGCTGAAGCTCGTGATACAGTGCGCAAATTACGCTTCTTTGTTAAAGTCATGGCCGACATCGACAAGGCAGAAGACCACCTTCTGGATGATGACAGCTTTGACCTTGATGATTTTTGATTTTCCTCTTTAATTTTAACGTGCAAAGGATGTAATACGATGGCTCTCTTGCAGATCGCAGAACCAGGTCAATCAAATGCACCACATGAACACCGCATTGCGATTGGTATCGATTTAGGCACCACCCACTCTTTGGTTGCCACGGTTCTTTCAGGTAAAGCCAAAGTACTTAATGATGAACAAGGTCGTGTATTACTTCCTTCTATCGTTCATTATTCAGAGCAAAGCACTCAGTACGGCAATGACGCTGTACCTTTTATTACCACTGATCCTCAAAATACGATTGTCTCCATAAAACGTTTTATGGGTCGCTCAAAAGTAGATATTAAATTTCAGCATCCGTATACCTTGGTCGGCGAAGCCAATGAAATGCCCGCCTTTGAAACTGCACAAGGCCGTAAAACGCCAGTCGAAATTTCAGCTGAAATTTTAAAGCAACTATTAAACCGTGCTGAATCGAGCCTGCAAAATCCTATCAATGGTGCAGTCATTACCGTTCCTGCCTATTTTGATGAAGCACAACGCCAGGCAACACGTGATGCTGCCCAGCTTGCCGGTTTGAATGTTTTACGCTTGTTAAACGAGCCAACTGCTGCAGCGGTTGCCTATGGTCTGGACCAGGAAAGCAACCTCAGTACCGACCGCAACTATGTCATTTATGATCTGGGTGGCGGTACATTCGACGTTTCAATTTTGCGTTTTGCTCAAGGTGTATTTGAAGTTCTGGCCACGGGTGGTCATACAGCACTTGGTGGTGATGACCTGGATCGGCTAATTGTCAAATGGGCAAAGAAAGAACTTCATATTGAAACGCTAAGTGATGCAGAACATGCTCACTTCGTGGTTGCAGCTCGTAAAGCCAAAGAAGCCCTATCAAATGCTGATTCTGTTGAGTTAAAGCTACTGGATCAGGCCTTAACGCTTGACCGCCCTACTTTTGAAGGCATTATCAAAGTTGCGCTGGACAAAACCATTAGCGTTTGTAAACGTGTACTGCGTGATGCCAAGCTAGAACTGGATGATATTCAAAACGTTGTTCTTGTAGGGGGGTCTACCCGCTCCTATGCCGTTCAGAAAGCAGTGCGTGAGGTCTTTAACCAAGAACCCTTATGTACTATCAACCCGGATGAAGTGGTTGCAATTGGTGCCTCGATTACAGCGAATCAGCTGATTGGCAACAGTAAAGACGGTTCTTTATTATTAGATGTAACACCTTTGTCCTTAGGTCTTGAAACCATGGGCGGACTGGTTGAGCGTTTAATTTCACGCAATACTGCAATTCCGGTTGCACGCCGTCAGGAGTTTACCACCTATCAGGATGGCCAGACGGCCATGTTAATTCACGTGGTGCAAGGTGAGCGCGATCTGGTAGAACATTGCCGCAGTTTAGGCCGCTTTGTACTGCATGGTATTCCTCCGATGACCGCGGGTCAGGCACGTATTGAAGTCACCTTTCAGGTCGATGCCGATGGTCTGTTAACCGTTTCTGCCAAGGAAATGACTTCGGGTGTAAGCGCACAAATTGACATCAAACCCTCTTATGGTTTATCAAGCGAAGATACCGAGCGTCTGCTTTTAGAAGGTTATCAGTTTGCAGAGGAAGATAAAAATCTTCGTCATTTGCAGGAAACCAAGGTAGAAGCACAGCGTGAACTTGAAGCACTGGTTCAGGCCTTGAAAGTAGATGCACATTTAATGTCTGAACAGCAACTTGCGGAGCTGACTGCTGCGCAGACTCGGCTTGAAGCAGAGCTGCAAGGCGATGATGTCAGAACCATTGAATCTGCGGTTGAACAGCTTAAAATACATAGTGATGCCTTTGCTGCACTGCGTATGAATCAACATATTGATGCTGCCCTGAAAGGCACCAAACTCGACGACTGGTCAAACTCAAACTAATTTAAGGTAAAGACTATGCCACGTATTAAAGTTCTTCCTCATGCGCAAATTTGTCCAGAAGGTGCGGAGTTTGACGTTGAACAAGATGCAAATTTGTGCGAAAGCCTGTTAAAAAATGGAATCAAGATTGAACATGCCTGTGATATGTCATGTGCATGTACCACCTGTCATGTGATCGTACGTCGCGGCTTTGACAGCCTTGAAGAAATGAATGATGTGGAAGCTGACCTGCTGGATCGTGCCTGGGGTCTTGAACCTGATTCTCGCTTGTCTTGTCAGGTTAAAATAGTCGATGAAGATCTGGAAGTTGAAATTCCAAAATACACGATTAACCACGCTTCTGAAAACCATTAAAATATCCAAATAAAAAACCACGCTTCGGCGTGGTTTTTTCATTCTTAGATTAGCATCTGAAGTAAAACACTATGTGGCTGTCATACTACCTGACTCGGACTCTTAAAGGCGAGTATTTTTCTTGAGCAAATAAATATAATGCATGATACAACTTTGACTGTGATCAGTCAGAAGTAGAATGCCCGTTCATCTTACTTCCTTCCAATAATTTAATCTCTGTTGCACTTCCTTTGAAGTCTAAGATTGATCACATGATTTTAAAAAGTGGAACAATCTGAGCTTTATGATATTTAGCTTGCTATCTGATTGTTTCAGGCGGCACAGTTTCAATTACTTCATCTTCAAGTTTTAACTTCACAATACCCTGTGAATTTGTCAGTTTCTGCTGGGTTTCAATCCGCTTGATCATTCTCTCCAGAACTTCAATCAGGTTCGGATAATCAAAGTTTTGCACTTCATCCAGATTAAGCAGTAAATGAAAGCCTTTATATTCATAATCAAACCAGCGCTGATACTCCACCTTTTGAAAAGCATATCTTTCCATCACTTGCCAGGTTCTTACGGGTGCTTTGATCCCCTTCAGGAAAATCGGTTTTTTCGGTGCACACAGATAATCATTTTTGATCAAGTTATGCGTATCATCTGAAATCAGAATTTCATCTACTTCTGCCGCACTTTGCAATCGGGCCGCAAGATTGGCATCTCGTCCTACAATGGTATAAGCCATGCGGTGATTAGCCCCATAATTGCCTACGTGACAATAACCGGTTGAAATCCCCATACGGATATGCAAAGGTGGATAACCCATTTTAACCCAGCGTTCGCGCAGCAATTTCATTTGTTGACGCATAGCTAGTGCCATTTCCAGACAGTTTTTGGCATCCTGCTCGACTCCTTCCGAGTTTGGATCACCAAAGAAAATCAGAATGGCATCCCCCATGAATTTATCGACAGTTGCCTCATATTTTTTGGCAATTTCAGTCATATGACTTAAATAGTCATTGAGCAGGAAAGCCAGGTCATCCGGAATCAGGGTTTCAGAAAGTTCAGTAAAGCCTTGAATATCCGAAAAGAAAATAGTCAGTTTTTTACGCTTGTATTCGATTTTTGCCTCAGATTCACCTTTCATGATCGATTGCCACAGCTGGACTGGCGCATAGCGGCTCAGCTGGTTGGCGAACTCCATATAACGGTTCATCTGGTCAAAATAGTGATTTTTCTTTTTGGTCATGTATTGCACACGACCACTTTGATAAAAACTTCCCACCCCAAAATACATCATTAGGCAGATAAAGCCCAGAATAGTCAGCTCACTACTACTCTGTTCAAAATAATTACCCAACCCAAAAACCAGAATAGCAGACAGGTAAAATACTATCGTTCCAATAAGACTGGCCAGTGTCGTCATTAAAAATGAGATTTTGTTACTGATTGCCGTATATAACAGTGCGGAAAGGCCCAGGAAAGAAAGAACCAGATCCAGATGTACTGCTGCGAGCACCACCGACACCACAGCCACATCAATAATAAAAAACACATTACGCTTGATGTTGGAGTTATAGCGATAGGTCAGCCACTGCGACAGCTTAGGACTAAGCAGTAGCAGTAGAACCAGCAGAAAAGGGATAAAAATCTGGTAACTGGTATCTGGAACAGTTTGGTGATAGACGACCAGTACCAAAGACAACATGATATATCCCATCAAGCGATGAAAATATTCAAAGCGTCTTGGCTCTTGATGCATCCAGTCGTCTAATTGCACTCAATCACTCTCTTAGGTCTATATCCATGAATGGACTATAGTAGCCTGCATGAATCAGTCCATACGCCAATCGAATGGCATATCGCCCTGACCACGTAACGCCAGCATCAGGGTCTGGCGCATATGTGCCAATACTTCATTATTATAAGGCACCGCCGGTGTACCCCATACCGGTTTAGGCCATGCCACATCGTTCTGATAACGAACCACATGATGAAAATGCAATTGCGGCACCATATTACCCAGCGCAGCCACATTCATTTTATCAGCACGAAATACGCGGGAAAGCTGACTAGATAACCAGCTTGACTCACGCAGGAACTGTTCCTGGTCAGCTTGGCTTAATTCATATAATTCGGTAACGCCCGGTACACGTGGTACCAGAATGAGCCACGGAAATTGCATATCATTCATCAAACGACATGTTGACAAAGGAAAGTCGCCTACAAAAAACGTATCTTGAGCAAGTTGTGGATGCAAACTAAACATATCTTTATAAATGATGCAAAATTAGAATGATGACCAATACTATCATATCCAATTAGGACTGAGTATTATCCTCAGTCACATTCGGGGCAATTTTGTATGATTTATTCAGTACAAAATACCAATCATCTCTTTCAATAATTGCCTGAAAAAACAGCGCAGTATTCACACGCGTATTCAGATGGAACAGCGTGTGAATCTGTCTCCTGTCTGAGACTGCAAATTTCAATGCAGCTGTATTAATAAACTCTCCAGCAAATCACTGATGAACTGGATCCGTTTTAGATAATCTTCCAGCATGACCATGATTTTCAGGCGCTGCCCTCCATCCATCCTAAAGTAGGTTGGATGTTTCTGCATCATCTGGATAATACTCATTGCTTGCACCGGCGTATCTGGCGCAAACTCGATATGTCCGCCATGAGCGCTGACATCAATCTTGGTAATGCCAAGCTGTTCAGCTTTAAGACGCAGCTGATGGACAGCAAATAACTGTTTGACGGGTTGTGGAGGAATACCAAAACGGTCGATCAGTTCCATACGGATATTGTCGAGCTTTTCCTGAGTATCGGTATTACTGATGCGTTTATAGAACAATAAGCGCTGATGCACATCACCGAGATACTCATCTGGAATCAAAGCTGGCATATGCAGGTTGATTTCCGCAGTGAGCGTCAGGGGTGCATCAAAATTCGGCGTCTTGCCTTTTTGGATGGCTTTGGTGGCTTTTTCCAGCATTTCCATATACAGGCTATAACCAATCGCCTGCATCGAACCACTTTGCTGTTCACCCAAGAGTTCCCCAGCACCGCGAATTTCCAGATCTTCTGTGGCCAGCATAAAACCGGCACCCAAGGTGGCTGCACGTTGAATCGCTTCCAGACGTTTTTCGGCATCTCCCTTTAAGCCTTTAAGCGAAGGCACCAACAGATAGGCATAAGCTTGATGATGGGAACGACCGACACGGCCTCGCAGCTGGTGTAACTGTGCCAGACCTAGCTTGTCTGCCCGTTCAATAATGATGGTATTGGCATTCGGCACATCAATCCCGGTTTCAATAATGGTCGAACACACCAGCACATTATATTCTTTATGATAAAAACGCTGCATGACCTGCTCAAGTTCACGTTCACGCATCTGGCCATGGGCCACCACCACCCGTGCTTCCGGCACCAGATTGCGGATATTTTCTGCGGCACGTTCAATGGTATTAACTTCATTATGCAGGAAATAAACCTGACCGCCGCGCAGCAGTTCGCGCAGAATCGCCTCTTTAATTGTGTCGTTGGTATGTTCCTGTACAAAGGTTTTTACTGCCAGACGGCGTGCTGGTGGCGTGGCAATAATCGACAAATCGCGCATGCCACTAAAAGCCATATTCAGGGTGCGTGGAATTGGCGTTGCAGTTAAAGTCAGCATATCTACATCGGCACGCATGGCTTTAATCCGTTCTTTATCACGCACGCCGAAACGATGCTCTTCATCGACAATCATCAGCCCAAGATTATGGAACTGGACATTTTCCTGCAAAAGCTTGTGCGTACCGATGACAATATCGACTTTACCCTCGGCCAGATCTTCTAGGGTTTTATTATGGGTCTTGGACGAGCCAAAACGGGACAGGACTTCAATACGTACCGGCCAGTCCGCAAAACGGTCCTTGAAGGACTCATAATGTTGCTGGGCGAGCAAGGTAGTCGGCACCAAAACCGCTACCTGCCGGTTATTTTGCACAGCAATAAATGCGGCACGCATGGCGACTTCGGTTTTACCAAAACCCACATCACCACAGACCAGTCGATCCATTGGTTTGGCCTGCTGCATATCATATAAAGTTGCTTCAATGGCATTGGCCTGATCTGGCGTTTCCTCATAGGCAAAGCCACTGGCAAATTGCATATACAGGCTTTGATCCAGTTCAAAACTGATGCCCGGCTTAGAAAAACGGCGTGCCTGAATATGCAGCAATTCGGCTGCAACATCATGAATCTGCTCTAAAGCTTTACGCTTGGCTTTATTCCAGGCATCGGTTCCAAGCTTGTGCAAAGGTGCCAAATCAGGATCACCGCCACTATAACGGCTGATCAGATGCAAATTCGTCACCGGCACATAAACTTTGGCGCCCTCGGCATAGTCCAGCTGCAGAAATTCATGATCCTGATCATCGATACTAAGGGTAATCAGGCCAGCATAACGCCCGACGCCATAATCAATATGTACAACTGGTGCACCAATACTGAGTTCGGTCAGGCTACGGATCAGGAACTCTTCTGACACCTCCTGCTGGCGCTTGCGGCGGCGTTGCACCACACGATGCTCATACAACTGGTTTTCAGAAATCACACTCAGATGATCGGTCAGTACTAGGCCACGCTCTAGAGGTGCACTGGTAATGGCAATTGCATGCAGAGATTCAACAAAGGCATTAAAACTGTCTACAGTGGGAATATCCCCGAGGCTTGGACGCAAAGCATCTTTTAAAGTTTCACGGCGACCCGCACTTTCAGCCACCAGCAAGACCGGATGATTGGCAGCATCAATATATTTTTTGACTTCAGTAAAAGGTTTTTCGCGTTTCGGATCAACAGGCAGTCGTGGCGGGACCTGAGTATCCAGATTAATTACGCCAGCTTTTTCCTCAAATGGCTCTTGCGCGGCAATAATACGACTAAACTGATTTAGCTGTTCCAATAGCTGATTGGTCGGACTAAATAAAGTGTCAGGCGGTAAAATCGGCTGATCCATATTGTGGCGACGATCTTCATAACGGCGCACGACATCTTGCCAGAATTGTTCCAGACTTTGTTCCAAAGCCTTGTCTGTAATGACAATGCCATTCTTTGGTAAGTACGAAATCAGGGTGCTTTGACCAGCTTGCATTGCCTCAGCACTGAAAAATAAAGGCAAATAGAATTCAATCCCGGGGGAAGCAATGCCATCCATTACATCCTGATAGAGTGGATTCTTCTTTGGATTGGCAGTAGGGAAAAATTCAGCATAACGGTCGCGGAAAGTAGCACGGCCTTCTTTGAGTGGAAACTCCTGTGCGGGTAATACGGTAAACTGCTCCAGCATCTGGGTCGTACGCTGGGTTTCCGGATCAAAAAATTTCAGCGTTTCAATTTCATCATCGAACAGGTCAATACGAATCGGTGCATCCTGACCTGAGGCATAAATATCAATAATACTGCCGCGTACCGCAAATTCTCCATGGTCATACACCGTATCAACCAGATGATAGCCAGCTTGAATCAATTTTTTCTTCTGTTGTTCCAGATCAAGTTTTTGACCGACACGAATATCAAAATGCTCACCCAGAATCCAGGACGTCGGTGCAACGCGCTGCGCCAAAGTTGAGGCAGACAACAGCAACACGCCGCTTTGTGGCATATTTGATAGAATGGCCAGACGTTCCGAGACAATATCTTGGTGCGGCGACAAACGGTCGTAAGGCAAAATCTCCCAATCCGGAAAAATGATGGGCTTAATCCCATAAAATTCCAGCTCACTTTCCAGTTGCCCCAAGTGCTGATTATTGCGCGCGATGATCACAAACAGACGCGACTGCTGCTGCCTGATTATTTCTTTTAGTAATAATGCAGTAGACGAGCCTTGCAGATTACCTAACCAGCGTTTCTCGCCTGCTTTGAGCCTAGGTAAATTAAGTTGGGAAATTTCTTGTTGGAACATGTATATAGCTTTAAAGTCTAAACAACATGGCGCTTATATTATCACGATGATCCAGTGCGCTTTCGTTATTTTTATGCAGTCCTGATCATTCCGCTATAGTGTATAAAACTTGTGTGTCGCTGGCCTATTTTTGGTCGCGTAAAAACTGACGATAATAGTCATTCAATTTCTTTACAATTGTTTTAAATTGCAGCAGGTTTTCTTCGGTATTCGCCAGAGGCTGATTAAAGCGCTGATGCGCAATTTCCAGATCAATCTTTTCATTAATGATCATCGCGCTAGAATAAAGTTGCGCCAGATCATCAAAACTTTTCATGCGGCGATTGGATAAATACTCCAGACGCGCTCCCAATTCCTGATTGAGCTGAATTCCATCAACGATATATCCTGTACCTTCTACATATTGGATATTCTGTTCTTCCAGATAAAGCTGTGCTGGAGAAGGTTTATTGGATTGAAAGAGTTTAGTGATTTTATCAAACATGTTTTGCAGCAATTCCAGTTCATCTAAAGGTCGGTATATAGTCTAGATGAAAAAGCCCCAAACCCACATGAGGATTTGAGGCAAATGGTTAAAATCAGTACTTTTTGATTAAAACCCAGAAATTTTAAGACACCTGTTCTAGTGGGCTCACTTCATTGGGTACTTCTGAAACCAGATTTTCAAAAGCGAAGATTTCATCCAGCTGCTGTTCAGTCAACAGGCCCAGCTCCAATACAACTTGTGGAACAGTTTTATTTTCACGGATACACTGTTTTCCGATTTCATCACAGGCTGCATGTCCCAATAGCGGATCAAGCAGAGTGATAATTCCAATACTGCGCATTACAGCATCCAGACAGTTCTGTTCATTAACTTCAATGCCTTCAATACATTTTTGCTGTAAGGTCTGCATCCCTTGAGTGAGCAATTGAATTGATTCATTCAGAGAAATGGCGATCACAGGTTCCATGACATTGAGTTGTAATTGGCCTGCTTCTGCTGCCATGGTAATGGTCAAGTCATTCCCAATGACACGGAAGGCAATCTGGTTAACGACTTCTGGAATAACCGGATTGACCTTGGCGGGCATAATAGATGAACCCGCCTGTAATTCTGGTAAACGGATTTCCGCCAGACCTGTACGCGGTCCAGAGCTTAAGAGACGCAAGTCATTACAGATTTTAGAGAGTTTCACCGCCAGACGTTTTAAACTGCTAGACAGAATAATAAATGCCCCACAGTCGCTGGTGGCTTCTACATAATCTTCAGCTTGTTTTAAAGGCAGGCCTGTAATTTTCGCTAAATTTTCGATCACATGCTTGGCATAACCTGAAGGCGTGTTGACACCGGTTCCAATTGCAGTAGCTCCCAGATTCACCTCAAGCAATAACTGGCGCAGTTGCTCAATCAGCTTAAAATCTTCCTTTAATAAAGTTGCAAAAGCCCGGAATTCCTGCTCCATGGTCATTGGCACTGCATCCTGCAACTGGGTACGCCCCATCTTGATCACATGCTGAAATTCAAGCGCTTTGCTATATAGGCTCTCAGTTAAGGATTTAAGCGCAGTTAAGAGCTCATCTATTCGAGTATATGTGGCCAGACGCAAAGCCGTAGGATAGACATCATTGGTAGACTGGGAAGTATTCACATGATCATTCGGATGAAGAAGCTGGTACTCTCCTTTACTATGCCCCATCAGCTCCAGCGCCCGATTAGCAATAACCTCATTGGCATTCATATTCACGGAAGTACCCGCACCGCCCTGATAAGGATCAAGTGGAAATGAAGCCTTCCAGTCTTGCGGCCGCTGAATCAGCTCATCACAAGCTTGCTGAATAGCAATACTTTGCTGTTTTGAAATTTTCTGAAAATGCAAGTTACTTTGGGCCGCAGCTTTTTTAACCTGTGCCAGAGCACGAATAAAATGAGACTCCTGGCCCACTACCAATCCTGAAATCTGAAAGTTTTCAAGCGCACGTAAAGTGTGAATTCCATAATAACTGTGCTGTGGTATGTGTTTCTTCCCCAATAAATCCTGTTCAATCCGGGTAGATTCTAGTTGAAGCATATTGTCCATGTAATATTACTCTTGGCGATGATGCACCCCTACGGTGCGGATTTACTATGCGTAGCTGGGCCTGGAATAAAGCAGGCTTTTTCAACAAAATTTGCTACAAATTATATCTAATTTAAGCTTCTTGTTAACTTTGTAATTTTATGTAACAAAAAACTTAAAAGCCAGTAACTTTTTCATACCATTCAAAAATACCCGTCATTAGCCAGAATATAGACAAAATTAGTCTTGGAAAGCATCTTTTCGGCATTTAAAATATATTTTCAAAAACAAAATATTTACAATAAATATACACAAAAACCGCTAAAATGTTGCGAAATGTAAATATCCAACCTTATTTACGGCACTGGCTCATGATTTTGGTACATAAATCATCCAGATGTTGCTTTTATTTTTTTAAGGATGCTTGCCTATAACTTCTCTAAGTTTCAGCCTGATGACTTTCATACTTTAGATGATTGCCAGGATCAATCAGTTTACATGCCTAGCGTGCAAGCTCCAGTTTTGCTGAATATATTCTGAGCCAAGGGAGTCTGGGCAGTCTAGTCACCACACTTTTGGCCAGAGCGATTGATCTGTCTGGTTTATCCGCAGTCTGGATTGCGGTAGATTTGATTGTTGGAGCATGGTTGAACTGGTTGCTGCTCGCCGGACATAGAGTTAGTAGGCGCGCATACAAAATATCGGAACCATGGCGTTATCGCTGGCTGCAACTACAATCCTTCTATATATTTGCATTGGGGGGCTTTCTGACCAGATGTTATTTTTATTTTCTTAGCCATGTCCAGCGAAGCTGTAGATGCATGGGTAATGCCAGCCTGATGACCATGTCGGATTAATCAGCCCTTTTAAGCAAGTCTTTCTTTTGCTCTTGATGGCCAAGTTTCTCCCCTTAGAAGATTCGGTCTTTTTATACAGCCTTCCCCGTGTTTGCCTGAATAATCTTAGGCAGATCAGCAAATTTTTGCTACCATCTCGACTTTCAAGTATTTGCGATGTTTTAGTGCATATGACCTCATCTTATCAGCAACAACTGGATGCCAAAGTTGAACGTATTCGGACGCAATTTGCCGAGTATCAACCACCTGCTTTAGAAGTATTTGAATCTCCAGAACAATACTATCGCATGCGTGCTGAATTCCGTATCTGGCATACTGAAGATGACCTGTTTTATGCCATGTTTGAACGAGATGAAAATAATAATAAAAAAGTCATCCGTATTGACACGTTCCCAATTGCCGATCGGCGCATTAATGAGTTAATGCCCCAGCTCCTCCAAGCATTTAAGGCAGATCCAATTCTGGGGACACGCCTGTTTGAAGTGCATTTTCTGGCGACCTTAAAGGGCGAAGTTCTGGTGTCTCTGATTTATCATCGCAAACTCGATGAAAGCTGGGAACCTGCGGCAAAAGCACTGGCTGAAAAACTCAATATCAAACTGATCGGTCGTAGCCGTGGACAAAAATTTGTGCTCTCTGACGAATTCGTGATTGAAGAACTGGCTGTATTTGATCGCCGTTATCAATATAAGCAGATTGAAAGCAGCTTTACGCAGCCTAATGCGCAAGTTTGTCAAAAAATGCTGGAATGGGCATGTGAGGCTGCAGAGCAATCTGATAAAGATTTACTGGAACTGTATTGTGGAAATGGCAATTTCACCCTGCCACTCTCCACCAGATTCCGCCGCGTGTTAGCCACCGAACTGGCCAAATCTTCTGTGTATGCCGCTGAATGGAATATCGAGCAGAACCATATTGATAATATTCAGGTGGCTCGCCTGTCTGCTGAGGAGTTTACCCAGGCCTATAAAGGTGAGCGTACTTTCCGCCGCTTGCAGGAAGCCCAAATTGATATTTCAAGCTATGACTTCAGTACCATTTTTGTCGATCCGCCACGTGCCGGTATAGATGCTGAAACACTTAAACTGTTGCAGCACTTTGAACGAATTATCTATATTTCATGTAATCCGGACACATTACATGACAATTTAAAACAATTGACCCAGACCCATAAAATTAGCAAATTCGCCCTGTTCGATCAGTTTCCTTATACCCATCATATCGAGTCAGGTGTACTGCTAGAAAAGCGTTAATACTTTGTTTCAATTTATTTTTTAGTTACACAAATGGAGCCTAAGGAGGCTCCATTTTTTATTTTAAAAATTAGATACTTACATGAGTTAAAAGGGTTTTCAATCAAGAAATATCGTTGAGAACTAGCTTCTCTATCGGAAATTCAAACGACTGTTTGCTGCTTTTATCGCACAGCTTGGCTTGCTTTATTTATTATATTGGCTATATTTCATTCTATGTTAGGTTGTGTATGAAGGCTCTATGAGTTTTTGGCAAAAGTTGTTTTCTGATGAACAACAGAATGATCACAAGAATCAAATTGCTTGTGTTGAAAATGATTGCTCTTGCAAGACAAATGAACAGCTTCTTGAAGCACTATCTAAAGCAACTGAGGAAGATGTTATTATCGGAATCAAAAAGGTTCTCGCTTCTCGCGGCTATAGCCGTAAAGAACTTAATGAACTTCAGCACCTGCCGCTGCAATAAGCAGCTTAGGTCACTTAAAAAAAGCATTTGCGCCAGCAAATGCTTTTTTTATCACTGAACTTTAATTTTCTGATGTACTTTTAGGAGCTGTCTCCCAACTATCTTGAGAAAATCTGGCTTACTTCCCCATTATTCTGGTGTGACTAAAAGCTATGCATTGAGAGATAATCAGTGCCAATAGATTAAAGATCTGTTCCCTGAATCACTGGGTACTGTTGGAGCAAGCGCCAACGACAACTACTTATTTAAAGCAGGCCTATGGCAGAGGATGTTTGAAGTGTTGTCATATAAATAGTGACAATGAATATGCCATGTTAGACTCAACGACTGTACGTGCTCATCAACACAGAGCTAGAAAAAACGAGCAGGCGATAACACGCAGTAAAAATGGCTTACACACTGAAATTCATCCCCATACCGATATTTGAGGCAACCTAACAGGATTTCTTCTGGCTGATGGACAGACTCATGATTTAAATGCTGCTGATGGGCTACTGAACTTATTAAGCCAGACTTGGCACATGGACGAGGCTTACAATTCCAGAGCACGGGTGCTTGATCCAATTTATAAAATCAATGGTTAGGTTGATACCATCTAAAAATAACGCGATTAATCCACCTGATTATGATCGACATCTTTATAAAGCAAGACATCTGATCGTTTTTTTTGCCAAGCTCAAAAAGCGGAGTATTGCGACACCTTATGATAAATTGGCTCAAAACCTCCAGCAGCAATTTATCTGGTTTGAGCAATCTCTCCCTAGATACCTTAGGTCATTTCCCACGGCAGGTACTGCTGTTTAACGTTCAGAAAAACTTGAAGTAAACACCAAGGCCGGTTGACACTTCTTCTATACTTACAAGGTGAGAGTTCTATCTCGCCAGACTTTTCGCTGCTTTATATAAGCTAAAAAATATGCTTGTCCCCTTATGCTGTGACCAAAGCAATGCTTTACTCCTGCTCATGTAGCCAAATCCATTTATGCATTCTACCTTGCTTAGGCTATTTACTTATTTCATCCCAGCTCTTTTTATTTAGAGGACAATATTGCATGTCCAGACTTTAAAGTGGTTTAGATCCTTCCACAGCTCATCAATTATCATCAGATTTACTAGTTAAAATGTCGATTAATTCACAAAAAAACAGTACACTTAAGCTTTAAAATACACTTGTTATTAAATGGTTTAATCTTTACATGCAGCAGACTAAACGGTTTCCCATAGGAGCGCATCTTATGGTGAAACATTTCGGTTATACTCATCACGGGATTTATGCCGGGCGTGGTCGTGTAATCCACTATTCCGGATTTGCGCATTTATTTAAGAAACATCCGATTGAAATAACGTCTATTGAAAAATTCAGCCACGGCAAGCCGATTCAAATCCAGTATTATAAATCAGCTAAATATACAGGCCGTAAAGCAGTCCGCCGCATGCGTTCTAGAATGCATGAAAATAACTATCACCTGATTATCAATAATTGCGAACACTTATGTACTTGGGCCATTACTGGCATGGAAAGCAGCCCACAGGTTATTCGCATGATGAATCGTCTAACCACCATCGGTTATATCAGCTCCATGGTGAGCTTTATGAACAGCATGTTCCTGACCCTTACCACCACCAGCTTCGCGCTTGCGCTCTATATTAAAAAGAAGCTCCATGACAAAGCTAAAATGCGTGTGCAGCAATATCGTGACTTACAGGAGCAGATCAAGAGCAAACGCCCGGATCTGGGCAATATGAAACATCGCTAAAGCTTGGCGTTAAAATATACAGTGAATATTTTCCGCATCAAGCTGGCTCAATACAATACTGATTAAATGACAGCAAGGCATTTAGCTCTGACCGATCACTCAATCCAAAAGAATCACTTGAATCAAGCCCGCATTTTCTTAGGTTAAATAGACTTTCTTAGACTGAATCGCCTCAGGTAGGGCCTGTCCTAATGAGCTTAATGTTTCGCGCTCAACCAGCCGGACTATCGAATCCAAAGGCAGGTCATTATCCTGAAGCCCGAAAGGCTCTTCCAGTTCAGAACTCAGCTCATCCAGCCCCAAGAACAGATAAGCAATCAGCGCAACCAGAATCGGCGTCCACAGGCCCAGACTGGCTTCCAGACTAAATGGCAAGATGAAGCAGAAAGAATAGACAGCCCGGTGCAACAACACCGAATAGGAAAATGGCAGCGGTGTCGACAGAATACGGTCACATCCTGCCTGAACATTGCCTAAGGCCACTGTATGCTGATTCAGACTATTATAAATGATATCCGTGATCTTGCCCTGCCGATATTGCTGAACTAAATCTTTCTGGATCTGCTCCAGAACCCATTGCGAAGCATTCATATGGGTGGGTAACTGTTCAAATGAATTAGACTCAAACTGTGTACTGGACTGATAATGCTGAATACTTTGCTGCTGCTGCCTTAAGCGGTCACGCAGAAGATGGGTAAATAACATCATCCGATATAATAAAACTTCACGTGTTTGATCATCGAGGACATAACTATCACGGCATAAATGGCGGGTTGTGGCAATTAAGGCGCCCCATAACTTGCGCCCTTCCCACCAGCGGTCGTAACTGGCATTATTTCTAAAGCTTAAAAATATCGACAGAATGACCCCGAAAATAGTAAAGCCAATGGCTGGAACTGCCGGTAAAGTGAGAAAGTGTGCCTGCCGCAGATAGACCAATGTACCTGATAGAAAAACCACCAGAACCAAAGCCGGCAGAACTTTAGGCAAAATCGTGCCATGCCATGCAAATAACAAACCAAAGCTATTACTTTTATCACGAACAATCATTGAGTCTTTCCTGCTGCATCGAAAAAGCCCAACCGGAGTTGGGCTTTTTAAAAAATTCAGAGCAAATTATTTGCCAGGCTTAAAGCTGTCTCTCAAGTCCAGAATACGGTTAAATACCGGTTTTTCGCTTGAGTGATCATATTGATCTGCTACAAAATAGCCTTCACGTTCAAACTGGAAGCGATCTTCCGGCTTTGCCTGTGCCAGTGCTGGTTCAATCACAGCCTGAACCACTTTTAATGAATCAGGATTTAAATTTTCCAAGAAGTCATCACCGACATCTGGATCAGCGACACTAAACAGACGGTCATAAATACGCACTTCTGCAGGAACACCTTTAGTCGCCGATACCCAGTGAATCACCCCTTTCACCTTACGGCCTTCAGGATTTTTACCCAGAGTTTCCGGGTCAATTGAACATTTCAGCTCGACCACTTTACCGCTATCATCTTTAATGACTTCATCACACTTGATCACATACGCATGGCGTAAACGCACTTCACCACCCGGGATCAGGCGTTTAAAGCCTTTTGGCGGCTCTTCTTCAAAGTCCTTACGGTCAATGTAGATTTCTGCAGTCAAAGGAATGACACGCTCACCCATATCCACGTTCGGATGACGGGAATGGGTCAAATCCATATCCGCTGGCAGATTGGTTAAAGTCACTTTTAGTGGATTCAGTACCGCCATACCACGCGCAGCCGTATTTTCCAAAGACTGGCGGATGCAGTACTCAAGCATTGCCACATCGACAATACTGCCATCAATCTTAGACACACCCACACGCTTACAGAAATCACGCAGGCCTTCAGGCGTGAAACCGCGACGGCGCATACCCACCACCGTTGGCATACGAGGGTCATCCCAGCCATTCACATGACCGCCCTCAACCAGCTTACGCAGCTTACGTTTAGACGTAATCGTATAGTCGACATTCAAACGGCTGGATTCGTACTGATGCGGTACAGATGGAGACTTAACTTTTTCTACCACCCAGTCATAGAACGGACGGTGATCCTGGAACTCCAGAGTACACAGTGAATGGGTAATGCCTTCAATCGCATCTGATAATGGATGCGCATAATCATACATTGGATAAATTTTCCATTTATCGCCTGTCTGATGATGCGCTGAATGTAAAATACGATACAGGATTGGGTCACGCATATGCACGTTTGGAGAGGCCATATCAATTTTGGCACGCAGTACTGCCTGACCTTCTGCATATTCACCATTGCGCATTTTTTCAAAACGTTCCAGGTTTTCTGCCACACTGGCGTCACGGTATGGCGAGTTTTTGCCAAGCTCAACAAAATTACCACGGTTTAAGCGGATTTCTTCAGGTGTTTGCAGATCCACATATGCATCACCCTGTTCAATTAACTGAATGGCCCAGGTATAAAGCTGTTCAAAATAGCTCGATGCATAGCGAGGCTCGCCCTCCCACTGGAAACCCAGCCATTTTACGTCATTGGCAATCCCGTCTACATATTCCTGCTCTTCTGCATCCGGGTTGGTGTCATCAAAACGCAGATTACATACACCATTAAATTCTTGTGCAATACCGAAGTTCAAGCAAATCGCTTTCACATGACCAATATGCAGATAGCCATTTGGCTCAGGTGGAAAACGTGTCACTACCTGTTGGGTACGGCCGGCTTCCAGGTCATCTGTGATAATCTGGCGCACAAAATCCAAGCCCGGCTGTTGTTCCTGCTGCGCTGAATCGACTGCATTCTTGTTTTGGGTCGGGTTCTCGGGCAGAGATGCAACAACATCATTTGGCTTCATGATCAATCATTCACTTCTAAAATTAAAAAAGGATTAATGAAATCCAGTAGCACACTCAGTCTGCCTGTATTCATTAGATAAGTATTCCTTAGTTTAACTAGAGGTGGGTAATCTCTCAACTGTTAACTCTTGTATTTGATTTCAAAGCGGGCATTTTCAAAGTTAAAGCGGAGTTTAGCCAAGTTAATACTTAGGGCGTATGGTTTTTTATATGCCCTTCTGAATATTATTTATGCCAAACCTGTGATTGTAAGCAAAACTGGCCTTGATCACTTCAACAGAATGACTTGACAAAGCAAAGCCTAAATAAAATACGATTTAGATGTTTTAACAAAGAAAATAAGGTTTTTGCTTGCCTTGTCGTTTAGAGTTTGCTTATGCTTCTCACATTGAAATAAAACATGGCATCTGTCCATGATTAGGAGATTACCCAATGAGTTTTCCTCAAGTCGAATTAAACACCAATAAAGGTCGTATTGTTCTTGAATTAAACGCTGAAAAAGCACCTAAAACAGTGGCAAACTTCTTGCAATATGTACGTGACGGTTTTTATGATGGCGTAATTTTCCACCGTGTTATTGATGGTTTCATGATCCAGGGCGGTGGCATGGATGAAAACTTCAAAGAAAAAGCAACACGTGATGCGATTGAAAATGAAGCGGATAACGGTTTGAGCAATGAGGAAGGTACGATTGCAATGGCTCGTACTCAAGCACCTCACTCTGCTTCAGCTCAGTTCTTCATTAACGTGAAAAACAACTCTTTCCTGAACCACACTGGCAAGACTGCTCAGGGTTGGGGTTATGCCGTATTTGGTAAAGTTGTTGAAGGCATGGATGTTGTGAACGATATTAAAGGCGTTCGCACGGGTAACCGCGGCTACCACGCTGACGTTCCTTTAGAAAATGTTGTAATCGAATCTGCAAAAATCATTTCCGAATAAAAAAACAGTCCTCTCCGTTCTTTATGAGTTTTAAAGCATCGCTTTAAAACGGTATAAGAGAAAGTTTCTCAAAATGATGAAGGATTTAGAGAGGATTAAAAGGAAAAGATTCGTGACCTATCTGTTTATCTCGGATTTACATTTGTCACCTGATCACCCTCGACTTGTTCGGGGGTTTTTAGATTTATTGACGGCCTATCAGAACCAACAGACTCAACTCTATATTCTGGGAGACTGGTTCAATGCCTGGATCGGCGATGACTATACTGCACCATGGCTAGATGAAATAGTCGACCGATTAAAACAATTTACAGCCGCAGGTAATCAGATCTTTTTTCTGGCTGGAAATCGTGATTTTGTATTAGGCCAGAACTTCCTGCATCAGTTTTCCGGACAGCTCTTGGCCGATGTTCACAACCTTGAGATTGGTAGCATCCACTATCGGATTGAACATGGCGATACCCTGTGTACCGATGATATTGGCTATCAGCGTTTTCGTAAAATTATCCGCAATCCACTGCTCTTAGCTTTACTCAGGAAAACTCCGCTCAGCTTTAGAATGAAACTGGCCCATGGCTTTCGCAAGAAAAGCCAAGAATCTCAGCAGTTCAAAACCTATGAAGTTATGGATGTGAACGCATCTGCAGTAGACTCTGCGCTTCAAGAAGTAGAGGTGCTGATTCATGGCCATACGCACCGTGCGGCTATTCATCGGCTGGGACATAAAAAACGGATTGTTCTAGGAGACTGGAAGCTGGACCATGCTGAAATTCTGGAAATCCAGCCTGAACAAAATATTGAAAGCCTGAAACTAAAAAAGTGGCGATATTAATCAGCCACTTTTCTATTTCTGCACTGCCTCAATTCAACTTAAACGGTAAAGCTGGTTCACACCGGTATAGAAACTTCGACCATCCTGATTAAACTGGATTTCCTTACCGTTTGGCAACTGGATCATCTGACCCACTTCTACCCAGATAAACCCTTCCATCGTATTTTGCTTACGCTTTAAAGGGATTAGCTTTACGTTAATTTCATTGCCATCAGCGGCAGTGGCAATATGCCATTCATTGATCTTTTTCAAAATATTTACTCACATCAGATGAGCTTTTTGTGACTTTATACTTTATCGAGAGAGTAGTAACAACCTAGTCTATATTCTATGGTTAATAGATCTTATTTTAATTCAAATACTTGAACTAAAAAGTGAATCACAATCGGCTAAAAATAATAATAAAAGCAAGAATATTCCTTGCCTGAAGTGAAACTACTATAAGCTATTTTCAATCAAAAGTAAAATTACATTGTAATGACAAATGCATATCATATATTTCATGTTATTCTTGGAAGAGAGAAAATCTTTGAAATCGCATTCGCACGCTTAACCTGAAACCAAATTTTTATAACAATCTGCTTATATAGAGCCAGTTTAAGATCTAGCCGTGGATGGAACTATCCATCTATCAGGCCTAAATTTAGCAACCACTCAGCAAGGCATGGATTAAAATATAGTATCCATGTCTCGTGCAATGCCTTGGTCCTAAGGCTGCCAATAATATTAAATCCCTGTGGATTAGATCAATAAACTATTTGCTTTTTTCTCTTGCTAAGTTTTACGTTAGTCTTTATGCAAAATTAGGGTGTTAAAAACTTTGCCTCTGGCTGTTTTGTTGTAATAATCCTGTAATCAGAAAAAGATAGAAGCTTTCATTCTATTTTCCAGGTCTCAAGAAATTGGAGTCCATTCATGGATTTACTTAAAATTGCGCAAACCCGTTATACCACCAAAGCCTATGATCCGAACAAAAAGGTTCCTGCCGAGCAGTTTGAGCGTCTTTTAGAGGTATTACGCCTGACCCCATCTTCTATTAACATTCAGCCCTGGCATTTCTTTATTGCGGATGATGCAGCGGCCAAGCAACGTATTGCCAAGGCTCTGGTGGGTACGTATGCCTACAATGCCCCAAAAGTACTGGATTCGTCCCATACCATTTTATTCTGTACCAAAGCTGATATTGACGAGCTACATCTGAAAAACCTGTTAAAACGGGATGATCTTAATGGTCGTTTTAAAGATGAACATGCCAAAGAAGGTCAGAAAAATACCCGTAGCGGTTATGTAGATTATTATCGCAATGAAAAAGGCGATATTCAGCGTTGGGCAGAAAACCAGACTTTTATTGCACTGGGTCAAATATTACTGGCTGCAGGAATTGAAGGCATTGATGCTACCCCAATCGGTGGCTTTGATGAAAATATTATTAGTGACGAATTGCAGCTGGCTGAACAAGGCCTGATTCCTTCCGTACTGTTGACTTTAGGCTATCGCAGTGAAAATGACTTCAATGCCAAATTACCGAAATCACGCCTGCCAGCTGACTACATTTTCACCAAACTGTAAGCATTTTATGGTATAAAAGGGGTCTAGTGCCCCTTTTTATATCAATCCGGGCCTATTTTAATGATCACTCACCAGAATCTAGAATAAGAATAGAGGCCATGCATGTCGCTCCTTCAATCCAAGCCACTGAAATTTAAATGCCAGCCTTGCAATAAGGTTTATCTTCATTATTACAAGCCGAAACAGCGCCAATATCCGCACTGTCCAAGCTGTAAACAGGCCGGTTCACTACTGGGCACCATAGAAGCCGAAGATCTGCTGCGGCATCCGGTTGAGTTTGTCACTTCATATATTAAGCAGACATTGCATAAGCCAGGCAAATCACACTAATCATACCCAATATGAGACCAATTGTGCTTGCAGATTTTAAACGTTCTTTAAAGAAGACCAAGCCTGCAAGTACGCCAAAAACAACCACCAGAATATTCATGCCAGCAAAGACAATAGCCGGCGTATCCTTGAGCAATATGTGAGCCTTGACATAAAAGGCAATATTGGCAAAGTTGAGCAGTCCAAGAAATAAGCCTACTCCGATTTCCTGAGCTGAGCCTATGCTCTGATGTTTCACCACCAGATAAGCCATCGACACCATCAGAGCGCAGATAAACATCAGGTTTAAGGCTACGGCAAACTGCAAACCCAAGCTGGTGGTATATTTCAGCAATACATCAATCAGGGCATAACCAAACCAGACCAAAGCCAGATAGAGTATTCCCTGCCTTGAGCTTTCTGTCCCTTGACGATGGGACAACAAAATACACAGCACTGAAACTATGCCTAATATAATTCCCAGTATTTTTAGCTGGTTAAACTGCTCCTGAAAAATAAAATAAGCAGCGGCAAGCGATAAAACCACCGATAGACGCTGGGCGATTTCTGTTTTTAAAATACCGGCAGTCTGCAAGGACTTGGCCAAAAACAAAAAGACGCTCGGCAATAAAATACCCAGCGCCAGAATAAGCCACCACGGTGTCTGACGGATAGATATATGCTGAATATCCGGTTTAAACCAGAAAAAACATAATAAGCTGGCTGTAACATAATTCCAGCTAATCATATGTATCGGACTGAGCTGCCGGCGCTTGGCCACTTTCAATAATATAGAGACTGCAACGCTGCATAGAGCTGCAATAAAAATCAATTCCATCTGCGACTCTTCGGATAGTTTTAATTAGAATACAAAAAAGCCCACATATGCTGTGGGCCTTTTTTTATAAATGATCCACTCGGAATTATTTATAACGCTCAACCATTTTCTCTAAAGAGATTGGACGAATTTTGTCTGCATTACCCGCAGTACCAAAAGCTTCGTAACGGTCGATACAGATTTGTTTCATCGCATCCACAGTTGCACTGAAGAATTTACGCGGATCGAATTCGCTTGGTTTTTCAGCCATCATACGGCGCATCGCACCAGTTGATGCTAAACGCAGATCCGTGTCGATGTTAATTTTACGAACACCGTGCTTGATCGCTTCAACCAGCTGCTCAACAGGAACACCATAAGTTTCCTTGATATCACCACCATACTGGTTAATTACAGCCAGCCATTCTTGTGGCACAGAGCTTGAACCGTGCATTACAAGATGTGTATTTGGCAATGCTGCATGAATTTCTTTAATACGGTCAATTGCCAGGATGTCACCTGTAGGTGGACGGGTAAACTTGTATGCACCGTGTGAAGTACCCACTGCGATTGCCAGTGCATCGACATTGGTATCAGCAACGAAGCTACGCGCTTCTTCCACAGAAGTCAGAAGCTGAGAGTGGTCAAGTACGCCTTCAGCGCCTACTCCATCTTCTTCACCAGCCATACCTGTTTCAAGGCTACCCAAACAACCGATTTCACCCTCTACTGAAACGCCACATGCATGGGCCATCTGTACAGTACGGCGAGTCACATCAACGTTGTATTCATACGAGGTTGGTGTTTTACCGTCTTCGCCCAGTGAACCGTCCATCATTACCGAGGTAAAACCCAACTGGATAGAACGTTGACAGATGTCAGGACTTGTACCGTGATCCTGATGCATAACAACTGGAATATGTGGCCATTCTTCAATCGCAGCCAAAATCAGGTGACGCAAGAATGGAGCACCTGCATATTTACGGGCACCTGCAGATGCCTGTACGATCACTGGTGAGTTCGTTGCATCTGCTGCGAGCATGATTGCGCGCATTTGTTCCAAGTTATTTACGTTAAATGCTGGTACGCCGTAAGCATGTTCTCCGGCGTGATCCAAGAGCTGGCGCATCGAAATAAGAGCCATAATATCCTCCCAGGTAATGCCCCATATTCTACATGTTCAAGTATTTCAATACAGCCACAAAATACATTATTTTATAAAAAATCCCTGCTTTTGCAGGGATTTTTCGAATCAGGGCTGAGCTTATGGAGCTACTGCTTCAGAACTTGCTGCTACTGACTCATCTGCGGTTGCTTCATCTGCTGGCGCATTGGCAACATCGGCTGGAATATCGGTATTTTTTTCATCCAGAACTGGCTTGTCAATGGCATCAATAGCAGCCTGTTGTTCCGCGCTGACCTGCTCTTCTGTCGTAGCGGCTGCCGAACTTTCAGCTTCAGCTACAGGCGCACTTTCCTTTTTTGCACAGGCAGTCAGTCCTAAAGATGCTGCCAGGAATACTGCCAAAGTGAGTTGTGATTTCATTCTTTACTCTCAATTTATTGTCCAATGGCTAAATTTTATGACAGATTTATTTCATTTTGATGACTACAGTATGAATAGCGATCCAGCCTGTCAAAAAGTTGACATAAAAAAAGCTGGCAGATAGCCAGCTTTTTTACACTATAAAATGCACTTAGGCACGTTCTAGCAGCACTGCAACTGCAGGCAAGGTTTTACCTTCTACAAACTCCAGGAAAGCCCCGCCACCTGTAGAAATATAACCAATTTTATCGGCAACTTCGTACTTGTCGATAGCAGCTAAAGTATCACCACCACCTGCAATTGAGAAACCTTCAGATTCAGCAATTGCTAAAGACAGGGTTTTGGTTCCTTCACCGAACTGATCTACTTCAAATACGCCTACTGGGCCATTCCAAAGTATTGTTTTAGAGGTTTTCAGGATGTCTGCAAAGGCTTTGGCTGTTTCTGGACCTACATCTAGAATCATGTCGTTATCTGCAACATCTTCAACCTTTTTCACAGTAGCTTCAGCCGCAGCCAATGAACCCAGGAAATCCTCAAAATTGATTTCAGCGGCATCTGCAACCACTACATCGGTTGGAAGCGGAACTGAAACTTTTGCTGCAATGGCTTTTGCAGTATCGATCAGGTCATTTTCACACAATGATTTACCTACGTTATAGCCTGCTGCTGCAAGGAAAGTATTGGCAATACCACCGCCAACAATCAGTTGATCACAAATGTCAGACAAGGATGTCAGTACATCAAGTTTGGTTGAAACTTTAGAACCTGCAACAATAGCCACCATTGGTTTTTCAGGCGTTTTTAGAGCACGGCCTAAAGCATCCAGTTCAGCTGCCAATAAAGGACCGGCAGCCGTAACTTTAGCTAGACGCGCTACGCCTTCAGTCGAAGCTTCTGCACGGTGAGCGGTACCAAACGCATCCATTACGAATACATCACAAAGCGCGGCATATTTTGCTGCAAGCTCAGGACTGTTCTTCTTTTCACCGACATTAAAACGGCAGTTTTCCAGCAGAACCACTTGGCCTGGCGCAACGTCAACACCATCCAAATAATCCTTATACAGTTTGACTTCCTGACCCAAAGCATCTGTCAGATAAGCAGCTACAGGCGCGAGAGACTGTTCAGCTTTAGGCTCACCTTCAACTGGACGACCAAGGTGAGAATAGACCATTACGGCAGCGCCTTTTTCAACAGCTGCTTTAATTGTTGGCAATGCCGCACGAAGACGCGCATCGCTGGTGATCACACCATTTTTAACAGGAACGTTTAAATCTTCACGGATTAAAACACGCTTACCCGCTAAATCCAGGTCAGTCATACGCTGAAAGTTCATGTAGAGCTCACTTTATAGATATTCAAACCCGGCGATTTTAAATGATTATGTAGAAAAAGGTTAGCATCTTTTGCAGAAAACATTATAAATACCAAAGTTTTGTTATGATAGAAAAAAGCTTTTTGCAGATTCAGCAGTTATGTCGATACATCCTGATCCTAATCTTAATCGTTTAAATGTCCTGGGCGAGCCTTTGGCCAGTTGTTGTTATGCTCCGATTACTGGTTATTTCCGTAATGGTTTTTGCCATACCGCCACTACCGATCTCGGGCAGCACACGGTTTGCGCGCAAATGACCTCAGAATTTTTAAATTTTTCCCAAAAAATTGGCAATGATCTAATTACCCCTTTACCTGAAGTAGATTTCCCGGGACTACAGCCAGGTGATTTCTGGTGTATCTGCGTCACACGCTGGGTAGAAGCCTATGAAGCAGGCAAAGCTCCCCCGGTAAAACTGCAAGCCTGTCACAAAGCCGTACTTGCCTATGTACCTTTAAATATCCTTGAGGAATATGCTGTCTAATGAATGCTGCACCGATTATCCTGGCCTCTTCCAGCCAAACCCGTAAAGAGTTGATGGATCGTTTACATATTGACTATATCGCCATGGTACCGGACATTGATGAAACACCTCGCGGTGAAAATCATGCAGATGATCTGGCCAAACGCCTAGCCTATGAAAAAGCCAGACATATTTCCGAACAGCACCCTGAAGCGATTGTCATTGGCTCAGATCAGGTCGCATGGCGCGAAGGTGCACCGGATATTTTTATTGGCAAACCGCTCACTCCTAAAAAAGCCATTCATCAGCTGCAAGCCAACTCGGACAAGATTGTGTATTTTAGTACCGCACTGAGTGTACAACAACAATCTACCGGTTTTGAACACACCTTAATTGAACATCATAAAGTCAAATTCCGTAAACTTTCACAAACTGAAATTGAGCGCTACATTGAAATTGAACAACCATTGCATTGTGCCGGTAGCTTTAAATGCGAAAGTTTAGGCATTAGCCTGTTTGAAGAAATGATCGGTCAGGATCATACCACCTTAATGGGTATGCCAATGATCCAGCTCTGCAAGATTTTGCGTGAACTTAATATTTTAGTGCCTTAAATCAAAGCTCGCCATTTGCGATATGAATAACTTTCTTCATATCGCAACAAGCCAAAATAACCGATTGTTATAGTCTTATGCATCAAAAATTAACTGTTAAAGAGTTTCATAACTTTAGTCAGGGAAAACTTCAAGCTTTAGAAGCATTTATAAGTAGTCAGGCACTAGAGTCCTTTGTCATTGTCGCCCAAATCAATCAACTCAATGATTCACGCCAGCGAGCTAAAGAAAAAAAGCAGAATGTACTGTATCAACTTTTATTACAAGATGGACCGCATCAACTTAAAGCGCGTGCAAGTATCAAAGTTATTCCAGATAATATTGGTGATGGTATTGTAGTACGTGCAATTTGCCAGTGTCAGCCCGTTCTGAATATGCATGACTGTCTGGTTACAGAAGCAAATATTGTAAAAATTGAACCTGCAAGCCCAGAAGAAGGACTATATGTAGATCAGACGAGCATTTTGCTTAAAAGTTTAACCTATGTACATCAACCCTTTCCTAAAAAAAACTATCCTAAAGTTTGTCTGATCTACTCCAACTCTAGTTCCGCTCAAGTACATCAGGATTTCTTACATGGCCTTAACTATCAGATTAATTATATTGAGTTAATAGAAAAGAAAATCAGCTTTAGCAATGTAGCTGAACTGAGCCAAACCATTTCTGAAGCAAAAGCAGATATTTTGGTGATTATTCGCGGAGGGGGTGATACTAAAGCATTAGAAAGTTTTGATCACCCTGATGTTATTCGTGCTCTTGCCTCAAGTGCTACTTTTCGTATTACAGGAATTGGACATTCTTCAGATCGAAATTTAATTAATCTTTTTGCAGACTACACCGCAATTACCCCTACCGATGCAGGTAGTTATTTAAAAAAAATGCTGTATCAAAAATTTATCCAACATAAAAAAGAAAAAGAAAATGAAGAATTAATCCTCTCTCTACAGCAGCAACTGCAAACAGAAAAAGAGCAAGCTCAAGACCTGACTAAGAAACTTGATCATCTACACAGCACTCTTACTCAAATTGATCGTCGCCTGGAGCAGGTAGCCCAACCCGATAATTCCTCCCAAAAAAGGCTCATTATTCAGTGTACTTTATTCTCTACCCTACTCATTCTCGTGCTGCTGTTTTTACAAAATAACTATTTGTGAAAATAATGCGGCTTTAGATGAAAGAATTATCCCGTCTAAATGCTATGATTTAAAAAATTAATTTCTTCAGGCTTTTTATGTCCCACTCCTTAGATGTGTTAGGCGGTATCACCGCTGAACAATTCCTTGCCGAATACTGGCAGAAAAAACCCCTTCTGGTCCGTAATGCGATGCCTGAAATCGTAGGTTTACTCGAACCCAGCGATGTGATGGAACTGGCTTTAGAAGAAAATATCACTGCCCGCCTTATCAAGCAAAAAGACCGTGATCCAAACCAGTGGTCGGTTAAATCTTCGCCACTTTTAAAAGCAGACTTCCAGAAGATGCCTAAGCTCTGGACACTTTTAATTCAAGCAGTTGATCATTATTCTTTTGACCTTTCTGGACTGTGGAAAAAATTTTCCTTTATTCCGCAATGGCGCCGTGATGACATTATGGTGTCGTATGCTCCCAAAGGTGGTTCTGTAGGTAAACATTTCGATTTTTATGATGTTTTTCTGGTACAGGGTTATGGCCACCGTCGCTGGCAACTGGGCCAAATGTGTGATGCTGAAACAGAGATGGTTCCCGGCCAGCCACTTAAATTACTCCCTGAGATTGAGGTTAACTTTGATGAGGTTTTGGCACCGGGTGATTTATTGTATGTTCCGCCCGGGCTTGCGCATTACGGCGTTGCAGAAGATGACTGCTTAACATTTTCCTTCGGTTTTCGTATGCCAAATGTCAGTGACATGATGGATCGTGTCGGTGACAAGTTTGCAGAAAATGAGGTTTTGCGTAATCCATTAGTCGATATTGTCCGTGACCAGATCAGTGCTGCCGGGGAAGTTACCCCCCTTGAGCTGGAATACTTAAAAGACAAGATCATGGAGCAACTGCACAATTCAAATGTGCTGGAAGATGCCATCATGAGCCTGATGTCCGAACCAAAGTATGAAGAGAACATTCCGGAAGCTGAAGAAATTGGTACTGGAGATCTGGAAGAGGCGCTCGACCAGGGTTATAGCATTCTACTGGAGCCCGCTTCACGTCTGCTATATACCGAGGAAGATAGTGAAGTTCTCTTCTGGGCCAATGGTGAAGGAATCTGCATTTCTGAGGCTTTTACCGAAAAGCTTAAACAGCTGGCAAATGGCGAATCTGTAGCATTAGATCTAGATTTTGCCGATGAGGACATGCTGGAAGATCTGGCAGATTTATTGAATGAGTCTATTTTAATGCTGGTTCCGCCTGCTGACGAAATATAGTTTCATTGCTGCCCGTTCTAAAGAGGATCAATTGGTCCTCTTTTTTTATTACCAGAAATCTTTTTAATTTCAAACACCAAGCAGATTCTATACTTTAAAGACAGCCATTCGTCGAGTTAAGGTTTATTTATGCTTAGGCTATTTTTAAGATAAGCACTTGAGGCTTATTTATTTTTAAGTGATTTATATCATCCAAACCAGCATTTTTAAAGTGTCTTTATTGGCTATCCGTAATTGTAAAGCTTTATCGAAGGTAAAATGCCACTCCTCTACTTGAGTGGCATACACCTGTATAAAGTGGAATTTTCAAAGCATTTCTCATGCAATGCTAAGCGGCAGCGCCATATTGCTGTTTTAAATATTTCACAATATCCGCTGATTCAAACAGGCTAACTCCAGTATTTGGGTCAACCAGATAAGGCACCTGAATATTATCGCCCATAACTTTCAGCACTTGTTCGCGCTTACCACCCGCCAAAGGTTCATATTTCCCCGGTTTTAAGCGCAGCTTGGCAAGCCCCTGATCCTGCCAGCGCTCTTTAGCAACATTATGAAAAATAAAAGGGATTTCCAGTTCGCTCAAAACGCCACGTACGATTCGGGTATAGGGACTGGCTTCAAATCCCCATAACTCCAATAACTGCTCAGGCGCAGGCCTGCCTTTGGCCTTTGGATTGGCCATGCCCCCTCTTAATCCATTTATGACTGTGCCAGCAATAGCAGCTACAGGAATTTTTGGATAATACGCATATTTCTTTGGTGTTTTTCCAGTTTTGCCATAGTGTTTAAACAAATGATGAATAATGTCTTGAGATTCATACAACTTGTCGCCGGTATTTTCATCCACTAAAAAAGGAAACTGGAGCTTTCCTCCGAGTGCTTGTACGACAGGCCGGAAATGGGTACCACCGCGTGGACAAGGATAAACCTCATAATCCAGATTCAGCAGAGTCATCACTTCACGTACACGCCGACAAAACGGCGACCCTTCATATTCATATAGTTTTAAAGGCTGGTCCGGCTGATTTGGAAAAGGTGTACCTGTGGTACCTCGTCCGCCTTGGGTAAAGGCCGATGCCAATGCTTGAACAACCTTGATTTGATGACCCAGCATATTTTTCTCCTGTTTTTGTTTTAATCATCCTACAAGACAGACTCTCATGATTCTGTCTTGTATCTTTATCTTATAGCTTGGTTTTGTAATTCTTTTACAGTCTGTCTAGGCTATTTTTAAGCCACTAAAGAGCTTTTGGACAGCACAATACCATTATTGTCAGCATAAACATATTCGCCTGGATTAAAAGTTACCCCGCCAAAATACAGCGGCACATCTACCTCTCCAAGGCCTTTACGGTTACTTTTTTGTGGAATGGATGCCAATGCCTGTACCCCCAGGTTCAGCTCAGCAATTGCATCCACATCACGGATGCAACCATAGATAATGACACCATTCCAGTGATTCTTAACTGCTGAGTCAGCAATCAGGTCTCCCATTAATGCACAGCGCATGGAAGCACCACCATCCACCACCAACACTTTGCCAGTACCATCCGTTGCCAGGAGTTCTTTGACCCGTGAGTTATCTTCAAAGCATTTCACTGTAACGACCTGCCCACCAAAGGTCTTGCGAGCACCATAGCTTTTGAAGAACTTTCCATCCAGACATGGTGTTAGGACTTGTAACTCCAGATCCGGATGATCATCTAATAAATCACAGGTGACAAATGGTACTGTAGACACGATATTTAGCCTCTTTTCATTTTTTGAATATATAAATTATCATAAATTTCAAACTTTACCGTTTGAGTTCGTGCTGCCTCGACCATAGTATGAGCCACTTGGGCGGCTGTCACCGGCTTATATTGAAAAGTATCGGGGATAAAATTTGAGATCTTATGATAGATCTGTTGCGCTGTATCTTCCAGAAAACGCGGCTCTTCGCGCTCGCCAAGTAAAAGTGAGGGGCGAATCAGGCTAATTCTGTCCAGAGACAGACTTTGAACATATTCTTCCAGCTCACCCTTGACCCGATTGTAATAAAATAGCGATTGCGGATTTGCACCCATCGCACTCAGCAACAAATAATGAGCCTCGGTCTGCTGAAGCAATTCTGCAAAATGGGCATTAATCGTGTAATCAATATCGTAAAAACTCTGTCTGGAACCGGCTTTTTTTATGGTCGTACCCAGACAACTAAAGCCGTGAGTATGCCCGCTTACATCCTGATCATTTAGCATCAGAAAGTCTTCAAGTACCAGCTGGCGCACTTTATTGAAGCTGTCCCAGTCTGTCTGATAATGCCTGACTACAGCAGTAATCTGCTCGCAACTTGGCTCAACTTGCAGGTCCTGTATGAGTTGTTTTCCGACCAGTCCACTGGCGCCAATCACCATAGGATGAGTTATTGATTTAGTCATTTTTTATACGATCTCCTCAGTGGAATACTAATCTAACGTTTTCTTTAGAGTTTTTCTGCATCTAAAATGTTGCCAAAGCATGTCAAGACTTGACTTCGGTGCTTAGTTTAATCAAAATATGGCACTTGTTTACGGGCTGGTGATAGTTCTTCTGATGTTGGTTTTCAGTTGAGTTTCAGCCCGCCCAGACCAATCTATTTCAAGGAGTGCACGAGTGGCAAACTCTGCTCAAGCTAAAAAACGTGCTCGTCAAAACGTTAAAGCACGCAAACACAACGCAAGCTTGCGTTCTATGGTTCGTACCTATCTTAAACGCACAGTAGCTGCTATTGCTGCTGGCGACTATGCGGTTGCTTCTGAAGCTTACAAAAAAGCTGTTCCAGTAATCGACCGTATGGCTGATAAAGGTATCATCCATAAAAATAAAGCAGCTCGTCATAAGAGCCGTTTAAATGCGCAAGTTAAAGCTTTGGCTGCTAACTAATCGCGATACAAAAAAAGCCCATTAGGGCTTTTTTTGTATCTAAAATTCAATTAAGCTCAATTAGCTCTTAAAAAAAACACAATAATAAAACGAGTTTTTAACCTGGAATAGTTTAATTTTACATCGCCGAGCACTTATTTCTTCATTCAAAATAAAAGTACTGTTAAATTTTATGAAAATATTTTTGCTGCCCTGTAGTGTCGCGTTTTTTCTATTTTTTTATACATAAGCAGCAAGGTGAGTTGGATATGATCCGACTGACTGTACTCAGTATCTTCACTCTTGAAGTGATGATGTAGATTAATATTGATTGTTCCTCTCAACTCTTACAAAATCAAAAAATGACTCATCCAATCATTTAAAACTTAAGAGCCAGAAATCAAAATAAATCAGCTTCAACCCCGCTGCTAGTTTCTAACTGGTAACTATACTTCCTAAATAAAAGTTATCAAAAAAACAAGCCCTTAAAGAGCTTGTTTTTTCTTAATCTAGCGAAAACTTAGTGGGTTACTGGCGGTTCTAAAGAGGCGGCTTTATTCTGCAAATATTTTGCATATAAATCCAGGCTAAATGGCTTGGCTGTCGCCAAAATCAAACTGGAACTTGGTGTTAGCGTACTCCATACCTGGGCAGCGGTATTATTACAAGCATAGCGTAACAGGTTAGTCCGGTTATTGGTTAAATAACCATTTCCAAGATCGAAACACTGCCCTGCTTGAATAATCGTAGAGTTCTCTGGCTTCATGGTCCAGATTTGATTGCTATTATTAGCGTCACATACCGCCAGAATCACTTTTGCATAGCTGCCAGTACTGGTGACACACTGACCCGGATCTTTCGCAGAGTGAATTCGGCCCGATACATCAAACATCCATTGCTCTGTTAAATCTCCCGTACAGGCACTCGGTCCACTAATATAAAGATTAAGCGAACCATCCGTCAGTGTTTCAGTTTTCAGACAGTTCTTGCCATTATTTTTAATTGGCATTGCCCCAGCAAGAATATTGTCATTGTTCAGCCCCAACCTAACCATGAGTTTTTCAAATGAAGTTATGGCCTGTGCTTTTCCAGCAGAGAAATCTTGCTGATAAGCTGCAATCCAGCGATCAAAGCGCGGAACAATATTCTGCTGGTGCTGATAACGTATCAACTGCTGTCGGGCCAGAGGACTCAGTTTATCCATATGATCGGTATAGGAGTCAGCAATCAGCTGCTGCTGTGCATTTAAATTGATGACCGTACTGGCTGCCTGAGCTTCCAAGGCTTCCTCTAGGGCAGGCAGTTCTATTGCCCGCAGCGCACTATAGCCGGCCTGACGACCAATCTTAACGGCTGGCTTAATGGCGTCAGGATAAGTTTTAATCTCAAGGTGTGACAGCTGCTTGGCTTCTTCACCCGCATTTTTGCAATATAAATCTACCGTTTTCGGCTGATCGGAGATAGCCAGATTCACATGCAATTTATTTGCATTGGAGCCTAAACGAGAAGGCGCCAGCGCTACAGTTTTTGTATGCGATAGATAGTGGACCTTTAACCAGCAGGCTGCATTTTCAGATGATAGATCTGCTTCTGGAAGATTAAAGACATTTCCCCAGTTCCCGCGTGCTTCCGGGTAAAGCAAGCCCACCTGATTTACCGGGTCATACCCCCCTAAAATCGTAAATACCGGCACACCGAACAAACGTGGCTTTAAGTAATAACCATCTGGACGATTAAACCAGACGGCGTTCATCTTGGCAGGAATCTGAGGTTGATAAGCCTCCATTGTCCTGGTTTGTTTATTCCAGGTCTTATAACCTGTCGGTGATGTTTCATCCCAGACTGCACGGTCAAAATGTGGCTGAATTCTTAAATAGGTGCTATAGCCCGTATAATGGGTATAGTTGGATATGGTGCTGTCCGGATAGCCTCCCGCCATAGAGTCTGTACCATAGCGGAACAGATTTAAAAAGTTTGGAATACCATTTGAACCATCACGCAAACTTGACGAGCTCCAGCTCAAATTACCACGCATCTTGTTACGATAGCTTATATATCCCCATCCGCTATCTGCATGATGGGCAGTTAAAAAGTCATTGACCGTATCCTGATCAATTTGCACACGCCCAGGATAATGCCCCAAACCATAGTGATGTCCAATCTCATGACTGAATTCATTTCCTATAGAATCATATAAAGTCAGCATGCCATTCCCACCACTCAGGCCATGGCTACTTTCACCATTGGTATATTTACCCCGCGAGTGATGGGCCACGACACTTTGCGTCAACTGAGGCTGTGCCTGACTGGCCATTGAAGCACTGGTAATGCCCCAGTTAGCCAGATTAATTCCTACACTAAATGTAGATTTCCCGACATTCTCACGCATATCCCCACTGTAAACATCCCCACTTCCTGCACTGCCCGTATTCTTATCATAAATGACACCTGACGCAATCATGACTTTATCCAGACTAATGTCATCATATTTGGCCACGGTCATGTGTGCCGCAGGAATCGTCTGAAAATAATCCGTACCCGATTTTTCCGGCTCTAGCAGCATTTTATGACCACCAGAAACAGGTGCATCGGTTAACATTCCGATACGGATATTGTTGAGTACCAGTTCTCCTGGCGCAGCAAAATCAATCGCTTCTTCAGCGAGTTCACCGCTACGGTTTTTCGAGTCACTGAAACGTAATTTCAGACCAGGCTTAACTTCATTCCAGTTTAATCGGACTGACCAGGCACGCTTACTATATTGTAAAGATGGACGGGTACCTTGTCCTTTCTGATCTGATGCAGGAATTCTGGTCGGATCTGCCAGCTTTACAGTACGCAGCAGCTGATTACCTTGATAAATATCAACTTGAAGTGAAGTAATATCCTGCATTTCAGCCACAGGCGTAACCAGTAGCAAAGCTTCTTTTTCACTGGTTAATCTTGGCATCTGTTTGGCTTCATTCCCATTCGGATCAACAACATGCTGCTGACCAAACTGCACCATCGCTTGAAACTCACCCTTTAGATCATGACGTATCGTTCGAGTTTTGGATTCCGCATCATAATCATAAAAACCCAATGTATTGGCATAGCTCGCATCTACAGTCGGTTCTGGATAAAGTTCATTCGGATTCTGGTTTCCTCCCTGATCTGCATTCTGATCATTTTCCCCGCCCCCACATGCGACCAACATGAGCGATAATACACATACACTTAAATAACTATGTGAACACCTGATCACATTTTTCATATTAAACCCCCACTAAAAGCACAAAAAACCCCAAAAGGTAGACTTATTTTAATAAATAAAATCAACAACTTATATAAGATACAATCATATTTATACGCAGCTTCATTTGCAATCGGTTATTGTCTGATAAACAAAAAATATGAATGAAAATTGATGGAGCCAAATGAGTAAAATGTGTCATGGAACATTTTTTATTATCAGACAGTGAGCGGATTAAAAGTATTGCGTTTTTAAGTTACGCTGTTACCGAACCAGATTTTTTAATAATGGAAACTTTGATCGCCTGGAATCCAGACAGCAAAATACAAAAAGCCCGATAACATCATGTATCAAGCTTTTTAAAATACGAAAAACGTAGAAAGAATAAAAAGTTAGAGATTTAAGTTTTTAAAATCCTGAATATTTAATTCTGAAACCTTACCACGCCAGATCCATTTCAGCTTAGACTCCAAAAATACATCTCCCTCAAACCACACAAACAGCCCTTCCATCATTTCCGGCCAGTCCTCGCGACTTACTTCCTGCCGACCGGACATCACTGCAATCATGGCTGCCAGAATAGTATCGTGGCTCACAGCAAGGCTCACAGCATACTTATTTTGTGGATGAGTGTTATAAATTAACTCCAATACATCCACTACGCCACGAATCGGATGTTTCATTCCCGGCAAAGCATTATTGACGAAGCTGTTAATAAAACCCAGCGCTCCCTGTTTAGCAAAATAAGGGCCGGCTTGCTGAATATCCAATACAAAGCTTCCCGGCTCGACCAGCAGCCCTTGCTCAATAATTTCAATCCGATGAGTATTCGGCTCAGCTGTAACTCCATCCGCGCCTTCAATCATTAAGGCGGCAGTATCAATACAGCGCTGGATCGGACTGGAAATGCAATGCTGGATAATACGATCTGTCTGATCGGCCAGATAAGCCCCCCATTCCTGTGCCAGTTCTCTTCCCTGCTCAGTCAACTGTAGATCATAGCCTGCCAGCCCTTGGCCCTGGACATTTTCACGGATCGAGTGACGTGTGAACAAGGTGACCGGGGTCTGTCCATCAGGTAATAAATCTATAGCACTTAACATGCTAGGTGGAAGCAGCTTTAGGGACACGTCTTGACCAGTTCCATTTGTGAAGGATTATCCTTCACTATAACATGCTCAGGATTTTGCTCAATGCTTGGACTGCATATCGCTCAATGCCTTTAAGGCAAGCATTTTCATCTTGTGATTCTTATAAGCAATAAATCCGCCATTCAGCAAGGTCTCACGCTGGTTATAAATGAATGGCCGCCCTTCCAGGTCGATCAGGCCACCACCGATTCGTTCGATCATGCACTGGCCAGCACTGGTATCCCATTCAGCAGTTGGGTGAAATCGGGGATAAATATCCACCTGATCTTCCAGCATCATACAGAACTTGTAAGCACTGCCTGCCTTAAACTCGCTATATGAAGTGAATTTAGCCAAGCTTTGCAGATATTCAACATATTTCGGCTTCTGCTGGCTACTCTGACTCAAACCAATATATACAGCCTGATGATCCGTCGCCGCTTCATAGCTGAACCATACATTATGGTGAATATCATATTTCAACGGCATGCCGTGCTCGGGGCAGAAATAAATCAGCTGCTGAGCCGGAACAGCCAATATGGCGAAGGTAGTTAAGCCCCCCCTCACCAGACTCAAGTTAATGGTAAATTCAGGCCGCTGGTGCAAAAACTCTTTGGTTCCATCTAAAGGATCAAGCAACCAGAATTCCGACCATCCATGACGCTGATCCTGATGACCTTCTTCCGACAATAACGGTAACTCCGATATATCTGCCAAGGCTTGAGTCAGATATTTATTCACCCGAAAATCTGCTTGTGTCACCGGAGAATCATCACTTTTCTTGACAATATCAAATGCAGCACCCGAGCAATAAAGCTGATATTCTTCTCGCAAAATTTCACAAGCCTGTGTCAAGATGGGCACAAGCTGCAAAATCATGGGATCTTGTGGTGTTATTGTCGTTTTAAACATAGAAAACCTTAATATGTCGAATTGCTCAGAAAAACCGGCCGTTTTTTTTGATATGGACGGTACCTTGCTTGATCTTGCCTATGATGATTTCATCTGGAACGAATTATTACCAGTACGTTATGCTGAAACACATGGCTGTAGCCTGGAACAAAGCCGCGCTACCCTGTATGCCTTCTATCAACAACACAATCATACCCTAAACTGGTACTCTTCAAGCTTCTGGACGGCTAAAGTTGGAGTCGACGTCCTGGCCATGCAAATAGAATATAAACATAAAGTGGCTTTGCGTCCTTATTGCCTTGAATTGCTCGACTATCTGAAAAGTAACGATTATCCGATCTGGCTGACCACGAATGCCGACTGTGCCAGTCTGGCGTTTAAACTCGAACAAATGAATTTAAAAGATTATTTTGATGTGATTGTCAGCTCGGAAAGCATAGGACATGCCAAAGAGTTTGTAGAATTCTGGCAAGGTTTAAATGCCCTGCATCCTTTTAATCCAGAGCAGGTTTATTTTATTGATGATACCGAAAAAGTCCTGAATGGTGCCCGTGCTTACGGGATTCAGAACCTGTTTAGCATCCAGCAACCCTCGTCTGGCAAAGTTGCACGCGAGACTTGCAATTATCCGATGCTGCACCAATTAACAGAACTGATCACCCATTTAAATCAGACTGAGGTAAGCAAGCAATATGCGTAAATCGTCTTTACCTGAAGATGCGGTAGGCATGCGTATAGACAAATGGCTGTGGGCGGCACGTTTTTTTAAAACCCGTTCAATTGCCAAAAATGCTATTGAGGGAGGCAAAGTCCACCATAATGGCGAACGGGTTAAAGTATCACGCGAAGTCCGTGTCGGAATGGAGTTGACGATTCAGCAAGGCATCGACAAGAAAACGGTAGTCGTGAAAGAACTTTCCGATGTACGCGGTCCTGCGCCAGTTGCACAGAAACTTTATGAAGAAACTGAAGTCAGTATTGCACGCCGGGAATTGATTGCATCACAAAGAAAGTTGCATAATCTAGCCCGTCCCGATCATCGGCCGAGCAAAAAAGACCGTCGGGACATCAGTAAATTCAGAAATGAAAATAGTCAGAACTTTGACCAGCAGTGGTCATATAATGATGATTAAATATAAGCGTCAGAATGTGTCGCAACACACCTGACATTGATAGAATAGCAAGGCATTTTCTGTCACCATACACTTGTGGAACGAAGCTCTAATTTAAGACATCCACTTGAGTACTAAGTTTGTGACATCGTATTGAGGTTATAAGATGGATGAGAATAAAAATAAGGCGCTTAATGCTGCCTTAAGCCAAATTGAAAAACAGTTTGGTAAAAACACAGTGATGCGTCTTGGTGACAATACCGTGCAGGCAGTTGAAGCTGTATCTACAGGTTCATTAACGCTTGATATTGCACTCGGTATTGGTGGTTTACCGAAAGGCCGTATTATCGAGATTTATGGTCCTGAATCTTCAGGTAAGACCACGATGACCCTGCAAGCGATTGCTGAGTGTCAAAAAGCAGGCGGCACATGTGCATTTATCGATGCCGAGCACGCGCTTGATCCTCAATACGCCCGTAAACTTGGTGTAGATATTGATAACCTATTGGTCTCTCAACCCGATCATGGTGAACAGGCACTTGAGATTGCAGATATGCTGGTACGCTCTGGCGCAATTGACATGATCGTTGTCGACTCCGTGGCTGCCCTAACCCCTCGCGCCGAAATTGAAGGCGAAATGGGCGACTCACACATGGGCCTGCAAGCACGTTTGATGAGCCAGGCACTGCGTAAAATTACCGGTAATGCCAAACGTTCAAACTGTATGGTCATTTTCATTAACCAGATCCGTATGAAAATTGGTGTGATGTTTGGTAGCCCGGAAACCACGACTGGTGGTAACGCACTGAAGTTCTATGCTTCTGTACGTCTGGATATTCGTCGTATCGGTCAGGTCAAAGAAGGTGACGAGATTATTGGTTCTGAAACCAAAGTCAAAGTTGTGAAAAACAAAATGGCGCCTCCGTTCAAAGAAGCCCTGTTCCAGATTCTGTATGGTAAAGGCGTAAACCATCTAGGTGAACTGATCGACCTTGCCGTACAGCAAGAAATCGTACAAAAAGCCGGTGCATGGTATTCATATCAAGGCGACAAGATTGGTCAAGGTAAGAACAACACGATTCGCTACCTGGAAGAACATAAAGAAATGGCTAAAACCATTGAAAAGCTGATTCGGGAGCAACTGCTTACCAAAGCCGTAATCACTGAAGAAGATGATAAAGAAGAAGCAGATCTTTTAGATGCCTAATCTATTATTTGTTTAGTCTTTAAACACCATCCAGAGCGCCCTACGGGGCGTTTTGTTATGATGGACTGGTTTACTTTATTCGAGATCAGCATGTCGGACGCAAAATTCAGTAAGCTCTTGGACTATGAAGCGATTAAGCAGCAGTTTGGTGATACTGAAGATTCAGTACACACCTCAACTGTTCCGTCTCAAGTTTTGCCAGAATTTGATCCGGAAGACAGTTTATTTGGACAGCCGGATAAGCAAGAGAAAAAACCAGGCCTTAGCGGCTCTCGTCTGCGTTCTTATGCCTTTGCCGTCTTAACCCGCAAGGAATATTCCAAAGCTGAGCTGATCGAAAAACTGGCGCTTTATGCAGAAGATCGTAATGAGGTCATCGCTTTGGTCGATGAGCTTGCAAAAGAAAATTACCAGAGCGACCAGCGTGTCGCTGAAATCATGCTATCAAGTCAAAAGCGCAAAGGCAAAGGCCCCAATCAAATTAAAATGAAGCTTAAAAGCAAGAAAATTGATACTACTTTGATTTCCGAAGAGCTCAAGGAAACTGACTGGGTACAACAGGCTTATGAGCTTAAACTTAAAAAATATGGGCCAGAAGTCAGCAAAGACCCCAAACTTAAGGCTAAACAGATCCGCTTTCTGATGTATCGTGGTTTTGAAATGGATGCGATCATAAAAGCCATTAGCCGCAAGCCTGAAGACTAACCCTATTCTTTCTTCAATATATTGATTTACTCAGCTTTCCAGTTCTTAACTTTAGTCCTACTAATTTCTACTCATTCAATGATGATACATCTTTCAGACGAAACACTGAGGTGTTGATAGAGCAATAAAATTAAATAAAAAATGCGATAGGTAGGTTTTACATAGAAGAGCTTAAATCTAATCGGATAAATGAGATTGCGAATATGTATAATTTTTATAATTAAATATATGGTGGCAACCCTACCAGCAAAGCTTCGGCACATCACAGTTCTATTACCGTTGCTACCTTCCGGTCCTGGCGGGGTTCATAGAGTGCAATTGCGAAGTAACCGGCAGGGCTACCATTGCAGGAACAGAGTATAAAGATTTTTAAGGAAGTTGCAAGTACTTGTATTTAAAATTAGCTCACAAGCTATCCGTTTGATTACTTTAGGGCGTGTCCTCATTTGGCTTTACACCAAATAAACATGCAAGCAATGTAAATCATAGACTGATAATTTCGTGCAAGCTTATCAAATCGGGTAGCAATAGCACGGAAATGTTTTAATCTCGCAAAT
>NZ_VLSR01000001.1:0-310695 GCF_007558235.1 Acinetobacter sp. RF15B
CTTCTTGAGTAAGATGAGTATAGTTCATGATGCAACTTTGACTTTGGTCGGTCGGAAGCAAAATGCTAGCTCATCTTGCTTCCTTCCAATAATTTAATCTCTGTTGCACTTCATTTGAGAATCCAAGCATTAAAAAAATTGAAAGACAAGAAATCAGAATAAGCTGAAAATGAGCAAATTGAAGATAAGCTGCAGGCTAATCGGTGGCTTATCAATAAAAAACGGACTCACATTGTCACAATTTAGTTGCTGAAAATTTAAACCACAGTGCTAGTCTGATAAAGACAACCTCATTGAGGATAACAATAATGAAAATATTATTCTATGTTGCCTTGAGTATTGTCGGACTGAGTTTGACCGGCTGTGAGGATCCGCTCAACAAACCCAGAACGGATACCCGTACCATGATTATTGGAGGCGTGCCAGTGCATGATCAGGATTATCAGCTGCGAGATGAACATCTTATTGTCCAGAATCAGTTAAAACCTTAACACCTTCATCTGGTTGAAATTCAGGATAAATACAAAATTTTTTAAAGCAAATAATCAGATTTTTGTTTAAAATAAGAACCCGATTTTTAGGTAGGTCATCTCGTGGAATCATTCTGGATTTTAGGCTCGATTGCTTTTGCCCTCATGTTAGGTGCAATGAGTCCTGGGCCAACCTCTATCTATGTGGCAAAAAATTCCATTGCAATTTCACGTAAACATGGCTTATTTACTGCACTGGGTACCGGTTTAGGTGCGGCGGTTTTTGGCTTGCTTGCTGTGCTAGGTTTACAGGCCTTTTTACTGGCCGTTCCTTCGGCTTATCTGGCCTTAAAAATCTGTGGCGGTTTGTATCTGCTGTGGCTGGCATTTAAAATTATTAAACATGCCAAAGAACCTCTTGAAACAGACACCGCTATCAGCAAGCAGATATCTTTAAGTCGCGCTTTTACCACCGGCCTGATTACCCAACTGTCCAATCCAAAAATTGCGATTGTATTGGCCAGTATTTTTACGGCACTTTTACCGAAAGAAATTCCCACTTATTTTTATATTGTTCTGCCAGTATTGTGCTTCTTTATTGATGCAGGCTGGTGCTCTCTGGTCGCTGTGGCTCTGTCTGCGGAAAAGCCACGCCGTGTGTATTTAAAGTTTAAGGTAATATTCGACCGGGCAGCAGGTGCAGTCATGACCATGCTTGGCTTGAAGTTAATTTTTGGCATGAAGTAAGTTTATTATTCACTTTAGCTGCATATCCAGATTTAGGTTCTGTGTTTGCAAAAGCATGAAATGCTGATTGGTATGATTGCTTAAAGTTTATAAATGATGGACATGAAAGCACATAAAAAACATATAAATGAAGCTGATCTCTGTCGCTATAAAAATATGCAAAACAGCGCCAGAACTTATTAAAAGCAAGACAGATAGGGAGTGTAGTTTTTTTATTTTTAACTCTTATTCTGCCTTGCTTTCGATCCACACAAGCTCTGTTATTTGTTAGATAACACTTCCTGCTGCTTGTAGCGAAAAGCTCTTTGCATATTTCAGTCAAGTTGAGGGGGTAAAGCCTAATTCTTCTCCAACCTATTCCTCATTAAGCGATCTCAAGACAGCTGTTAATCCTTGAAGTGTATAGGCATCCACTGATAGCTTTTTCCCTCTTTTGAATAAATATGCCCAATTCCAGGGAAGGGTAAATGCGGAGCTGCAATCGTTTGTCCTTGCTTGGCATAGTTCGCGAAAGATTTTAAGCGGGTTTCTACCGCTTTTTTCGGATCAATATCAAAGTCGACTGCGGTGTAAGGCCGGTCAAACTGAATACTGTGTGAATGTACTATATCTCCAATAAAAATCAGCTCCTGACCCTGTGATTTTAAGCTAAAACCAAAATGTCCTGGCGTATGTCCTGCCGAACTGATGACATTAAAACCATGAATTTTGTCACCAGATTTAAAAGTTTTAAGCTGATCTTTAGCCTGATAAGGAGCAATGGCTTTTTTGATTTTATCTACAGTAGCTGCAAAAGCTGCACGCTTTTGTTGCGGCAAGCGTTCTGCACTTTTTGGATTCATCCAGAAATCCAGTTCAGTTTGAGAAATATAGACGGTCGCATTGGGGAAATTTGCACTGCCATGATTACTGATGCCACAAACATGGTCAGGGTGTAGATGGGTGAGAAGGATAGTACTGACTTGCTCTGGTTTTTGTCCTGAAGCCTGTAAATTGGAATATACCGAACCCAAATGAGGACCATTACAGCTGGCAGTACCACTATCGACCAAAGTTAATCCTTTTCCATCATTCACTAAAAACGCATTCACCGAAGTCTGAATGCCTTGGCTGTGGTGGATATAATATTTTTTGAGAATCTGATTTATTTCAGCTGCAGGCAGGTTTTTAAATAAGGCTTTGGATAAATAATTGCTCCCATCAAGCAGCACCGTAATTTGATAATCTCCAAAGCTGTGTTGATAATAACCGGGAACCTGTTTCTGTTGCGGTAGAATCGAAGAAGGAGTTTGAGCATGAGTTAGAGAAACACCAACAAGTGAACTAAAAGCAAACACGGATAGGGCTAAAGGACCAGTTAAATATTTCATGGCTATTCTTATGTAATTGAAGTCAATTTTATGTATTAGCATGAATATCATTAAAAAAGAATATGAATATATTTACCTTTTTACAAGGCCGAGTATATATTTCCTTCTGTACTAAAAATGCAGTCTGCACCTGTATATTAAATTTTTTGAGAAACAAAACCTGCATTTTTATTAAAATATTATTGTAAACAGATTGTTTAGATATATTTCACTTTTCATGAAAAGACCGTTAATATGGGGAGATAACGAACAGTTTTGAGTGCCACTATGAGTTTCTGGAAAAGAAAGAACAATGCCAATTTTGTGTTTTTCATCATAACGTTATATTCATTGCTGGGCTTCGGCATTGGCTATGTGATCTGGGAATTTGTGCTGCAAGGCTGAGCGGTTTAGAAATAAAAAAGCCTCTAGAGATAGAGGCTTTTTTATCATACTTGGATATAAATTTTAAAACCTTATTGAATGTTCCCTATCCCTATGGGAGAGGGCTGGGGTGAGGGATTTTCTTAAGGTGAGAAATGTGTGTCTTTCTTTTGATAGATGAAAAGTAACAACATCCCTTTGTTCGTTAGAAGGCACGTCCATGTGCCCTAACGAATGGACGACATCTATGTAGCTGATCACGTGAGTAAATATTCTTTTATTCACAAATTAGTTATTTTTGCTTTAAATAGTGAGCTTAACTGCTTAGTAAGTCTGATTAAAATCTTTCTTATGTATGGTAATACTTATTGCGTTTACGTGATCTTTAGGTTGTATTTGGCGTAAATCTTCAACAATGGCAAATACAGTTGAAAAATAGCAGATCTAGTAAATTGAAGTAAATTCTGAAGACTATTTTCAAACTCACTAATTTTTACATAAGTATGTGTTGAATCATTAGATAATTCAAATGGGTCTGGAACTAAAAATAAAATATTATGTTCAAGTGAATTTCGCCAAATTTTATAAAATCCAAATTGCCCATTTTTTTCATTCAGATCGTATATAAGACTATTAATTGCAATCAAAGCAAAATTTTCTTTTTCTTCAAGTTTTAATTTATTTGTATGCCAAAAATTATTAAAAGCTGTATTTTTATTAATTGTTAATCCGAAATATTGGCAAAGAAAAATTGCTAATTTATCTAATATAGAAAAGCATAATCTAAAACAAGTTCTTAATTTTTCTGATCTTATATCTATGATTTCATGTTCATTTAATTCTGAATAACAGCTTTCAAAATCAAGTTTGGAGCTATCGGTGGATTTAGATTCATAGTAGAGAACTCGAACCAATGAAAACTCAGCTTTAATACGGTTTAAGTATTGTTCGTATTGAAGAATATTTTGAGAAGAAATAATTCCTTCAAGTAATGTCAAATTATCTCGCTCATTGGCTATGCATGAACAATACATTCCATGAACATTTAGAGTTAAATTTTCTTTTATACACCATTGTCGAAATTCACTCATTGAGAAATATTCTTTAGATGTTTCTAGTTCATCAGTATCCAGATTCTTGCAATTTAATTGCTTAGCTAAATAATCAATTTTATGATTGTAGTAGGGAATCCAAGCTTTAGGTATTAAAGGTGAGTCACAAGCAAATTTATATCCTTTAATTATTTCAGTGATCATTTTTTCAGTGCGATGATCTAATAACTGATCAAATTGTTCTAAACAAGACGTTCTATTGAGCCATGCTTGAGGGTAAATAGTATTTTCTCTTATAACAAGATTATAAAGCTGTAATGCTTCAGAAAATCTAAATAGCTGTTTTAGTGTATTTGCAAGATTAATTAAATTCTGCTGATAAAGATCTTGATCATCTTCTTTTCTAATTATTTTGTATGCTTTCCAGTATAGATTTTTGACATCATTATAGAAATCTATATTCTTGAAAGTTAATTTATCTTTGGAATAACCGCAATTGTTTGCTAATGATAATTTTCCATTGGCTAAATTGTAATAATAATTAACATTATATTCTTTTTCATAAAACTCTGAGTTTTTCTCTAAAATTTCAACACCTTTTAGAACTGTATCAACATTTTTTAGGAAAGTCCCTACATCAATAAAATGGGCACCAAGATTAAAGTAAAGGTGACGAGAAAAGTCTGACTCAGGGTGTTTTTCAAGTTCTTTTCGCATGATATTACAGCCGAACAAAGCTTCTTCATATTGTTCAGCATCAATTGAATTAGAAATAGCATTTATAGCTTTATTAATTTCTTTTAGTTCTAGTTTCATTAAAATAACTTATATAAAAAAGCCCCACTAAAATATAGCAGGGCTTTTTATAAGTGTCTAAATCTTAAGACACTTTATCACCCGGTTTAGCACCAGTTTCAGGTGAAATCACCCAAACACCTTCGCCATTGCCTGCGGCTAAGACCATACCGTTAGAAATGCCAAAACGCATTTTACGTGGGGCTAAGTTCGCTACCATCACCACCAATTTACCTTTGAGGTCTTCAGGCTTATAGAACTCACGGATACCACTGAACACATTGCGTGGTTCAGCTTCCCCCACATTTAAAGTGAGTTGAAGTAGCTTGTCAGAACCTTCAACCGTAGTGGCCTGCAAAACTTCAGCAACACGCAGGTCAACTTTCATAAAATCATCAATATGAATGATTTCAGCTTCACCGACTTTAGGTTCGGGCTTTTTCTCAGTCTTCTTCTCTTTTTTCTTTTCAGCTTTTGCAGGTTCAGCTGTAGCAGTCAAAGAATCTTTAGACGCATCGACCATCGCTGCAACCGCTTTAGGGTCTACACGTTGCATCAGCGGTTGGAACAATGCAATTTCGTGATCCACCAGAATTTCGGTACGAGAGGCAAAATCGAAAGCAGCCAGTTTCAGGAAGTCCTGAACCTGAGCAGCCAGGGCTGGAAGAACAGGAGCCAGGTAAACAGCCAATTGACGGAACAGGTTAATACCTACCGAGCACACTTCATGAACTTGTTGCTCTTCACCTTCAACTTTGGCTAAAGCCCAAGGTTTTTTCTCATCGATATATTGGTTTGCTTTGTCTGCAAGTGCCATAATTTCACGAATGGCCGTTGAGAACTCACGTGCTTCGTAAGCTTGAGCGATTGAATCACCCGCATCAATAAAGCTTTGCACCAGTTCAGGTTCTGCACAACTTGCTGATAATTTATTGTCAAACTTGGTATTGATGAACTTGGCACAACGACTGGCAATGTTGACTACTTTACCGACCAGGTCTGAGTTTACTTTCTGAACAAAGTCTTCAAGATTTAAGTCAGAATCTTCCACTTTGTCAGACAGTTTAGAGGCAAAGTAATAACGCAGATATTCAGGATTTAAATGCTGTAAATACGTTTCCGCTTTAATAAAGGTGCCGCGAGATTTCGACATTTTCTGACCGTTCACAGTCAAGAAACCGTTGACGAATAAACCGGTTGGAGTACGGTAATTCGCGCCTTCCAACATGGCTGGCCAGAACAGGGCATGGAAATACACGATGTCTTTACCAATGAAGTGATAGACTTCATTTTTAGAATCTTTTTTCCAGAAATCGTCAAAGCTTAAATCAGGACGTTGGGTTTTAACGTAGTTTTCAAAGCTCGACATGTAACCAATTGGCGCATCGACCCAAACGTAAAAATATTTATTCGGTGCATCTGGAATTTCAAAGCCAAAATAAGGCGCATCACGGGAAATATCCCAGTCTGACAACCCAGCTTCAAACCATTCATCTAATTTGTTGGCAATAGAGACCGGTAAACGGCCTTTATCACGGGTCCATTGTTGCAGGTATTCTGCAAAGTTCGGCAGTTTAAAGAAATAATGATCTGAAGATTTTTCAACAGGGGTTGCACCACTTAAGGTTGATTTTGGATCAAGTAGTTCAGTGGCATTATAAGTCGTACCGCAAACCTCACATGAGTCGCCGTATTGATCTTCCGCCTTACATTTTGGACAGGTGCCTTTAATAAAGCGGTCTGACAGGAACATGCCTTTTTCAGGATCAAACAACTGGGTAACAGGGCGAACGGCAATATTGCCTGCTTCACGGTTTTTGATATAGATCTCTGATGCACGCGCGCGATTGGTATCGCTATGGGTAGAATCATAATGATCAAAATGCACACCAAAACCGTCAAAGTCACGAATGTGTTCAGTTTGCACATTGGCAATTTGTGCTTCAGGCGAAATACCATTGGCTTCAGCACGCAACATGATCGCGGTACCATGAGCATCATCCGCACAGACATAAGTCACGTCATGACCCATCGCACGCATTGCACGAACCCAGATATCTGCTTGGATATAACCAAGTAAGTGACCCATATGAATGGGGCCATTGGCATAGGGAAGGGCATTGGTGACTAGGATTTTACGCACGGATTCACTCTCTCATTCATATTCATTATGCAATGGGCCACAATTTTACATGATGCCGGAGGGATTACAAAGCAATGCTTTGTCTGAAACACCACTAATTAGGACAGCTAAATATCTGAAATTCAAATAGCGGACAGATTAAAGCCGGCTAAGGCTGAAAAATAGAAGAATTGCATAGCTGCTACATCCTGCAAATAACGGCAACAACATGTACAGGCTTTGTTGCAGTTTGCTTAATTCATCCCGACTCCCTACGCACTTTATGCTAAAAACGTTTGATGATTTAAATAAAATTTAGCTTAGGAGAGTACTCATGACTCAACATCAACAGACCAGTACATCGAAGCAACACCAAGATAAAACCCAGCAGACAAAAGCATTAAATCAGAAAATTGAACAAGAGCAAAAGCAAAACGAGAATGATAAACAGCACAATCAGCATCATCAGGAAGAGCCAGGTGCCAAACCGCACAAGGCGGATCCAAACACTGACACCAAGAGTAAGCAAAGTTCTCAGGCAGCAGATAGTGAATCAGTAGAATCACAGCATGCTTCGAAGGATAGCCAATCTGATAGCACGGGTCAGTCTGGTAAAAAGACAGAAACCCAGGAAAGACTAGAACAGCTTAAAACTGAAGCTGGACAAAAATTTGAAGAAGCTAAGCACAAAGCCACTGAACTTGCTCATGATGCTTCAATTAAGCTGGGTGAACTGAAAACTCAGGCGACTGAAAAGTTTGATGAACTCAAAAAAATGGCGACCGAAAAGCTGACTCAAATGAAGAAAGATCATCAATCTGCGGACGGGCAAGCTGAAAATACCCACATGAAGGATGATGAAAAGCAGGATTTGACCGAAGCAGAGACGCACAATCAATCATCTATGCAGGATACAGCCAAGAAGGATCAGGCTGATAAGGACACGTCTCACAACACTCAAAAATAATAAATAATGATCTGCCAGGCGACCACTTCCGAAAGGGATTGAAGTGGTCTTTTAAGGCAGGAGTGAATAAAAATAACTAAAATTTTTAGGCATATAAAAGACTAAAAGAGCGGCAAAGCCATTATTTAGCAGTATTAAATCAGAAAAAATATAAAAACCGACTAAAATAGTAGGAAATAGCGATATAAATATATCTCTGGTTCAAGACAATGCTTAACCTTCTACCCAAACCTCGTTAAACTAAGTACTTCAGATGTCTCAGCCTAATTTTGGAGTAACCTATGTCGTGGCTTTCTTCGCTTAAATCGGTTTTTTCGCCTTCCAAGGAAGTGAACGAAGAAGCTGTGCAGCACATACTCCAAAACTACATTTTGCCGAATTCCAGTCATGCCTTGAAAGATCGTATTACTCAGGTCAATGTGCAAGGCGAGATTTTACAAATTACTTTAAATACTTACCCGGAAGAAAAAGAGCAATTACAACAGATTCATGATGAACTGGCAGATGCGCTAGAAAAATGTGGTATTAAAGAGCTGAATATGCATGTCATTCAGCAGAAAACCGGCCATAAATCTACGCAATCAGATGGGTGCGGACATTCGCATGCCGCGGGGGAAAGCTGCTCTACGACGGACCAGACGCCAACAGGCAAAAGCAATTTACCGCCTGTAGTTGATGCTTCAGGTGGTACAGCTTCAACAGAAGTAGCTGATCCCAATAATCCGCCAATTCAAAAAGCTGCACCCCAACAGCGTGATGTAGCGAAACATCCCCGTATTCAGAATGTGATTTTAGTATCCTCTGGCAAAGGCGGTGTAGGCAAGTCCACCACGACCGTCAACTTGGCATTGGCCTTGCAAAAACTCGGTCTAAAAGTGGGGGTGCTGGATGCTGATATTTATGGTCCAAGTATTCCCACCATGCTGGGTAATGCCGGTAAAACGCCAATGATTGAAGCCGAGCAGTTTGTGCCCTTAGATGCCTATGGTATGCCCGTATTATCTATTGGCCATTTAACAGGTGATCATAATACTCCCGTGGCTTGGCGTGGGCCAAAAGCCACGGGTGCCTTGATGCAACTGTTTAACCAGACCCTATGGCCGGATCTGGATGTTTTGATGATTGATATGCCGCCAGGCACAGGCGATATTCAATTAACACTTGCTCAGCGTATTCCGGTAACAGGCGCCGTGATTGTGACCACACCGCAAAATGTGGCCTTAATGGATGCCACTAAAGGTATTGAATTATTCAATCGGGTGCAGATTCCAGTGATGGGGGTGGTCGAGAATATGTCGACCCATATCTGTTCGAACTGCGGTCATGAAGAACAGATCTTTGGTACGGGTGGCGGCGACCAACTGGCAGAACAATATGACATTCCCTTACTGGGACGCTTACCTTTAAATGTGAAAATTCGTGAAAATGCCGATGCCGGTAAACCTTCGGTGATTGCAGAAGACGAGACAGCGGATAGCTATCTAGAGATTGCCCAGAAAATTGCAGATCGCTTGCCGCAAGCAGAAAAAGATAAAACTCGTATTTTCTAAGATTTTATAGTGAAAAAAGAGAGCCTCGGCTCTCTTTTTTATGAGGTTCTACGTAGTCACTGTATTTTCTTTTCTTGCCTGAACGATATTAAAGCCAATCGCAATAATCACCATGAAGGTGCCGATAATATCGGTCATGGTTTCCGGCACGATCATCATAAGTGCGCCAACCCCCAGGAAGATCCGCCAGAACCAGTTCAGTGCTGTTTTAAAATAACCTTCTACTGCAGCCCCCAGTGCCAGAATACCAACAATGGAGCTTACAGTAATGCTTAAAATGACATGCCATGCCGGTAAGGCAAATTCTTTGGCATTCACGGCAATATCTGTCGTGTCAATCATCAGCATCGCCGGGTTATAGACAAACAGGAAAGGCACAATAAAACCGGCTAGAGATAGGCGTAGGGCCAGGAATCCGGTCCGCATAGGATCACCACCGGCAATCCCGGCACCGGCAAAGGCGGCCAAGGCCACGGGTGGAGTGATATTGGCAAACAAACCAAAATAGAACACGAACATATGGGCGACTAAGATGGGAATGTCAAAGTTGGCCAAAGCGGGGGCAGCCATCGTTGCGGTAATGATATAGGCAGGAATGGATGGCAGGCCCATACCGAGAATCATCGATGCAATCATGGTGAAGAACAGGGTCAGGAACAGACTGCCAGCACCAATACTCATGATGGAAGAAGTCATCACTGAACCGAAACTGGTCAAGCTCACGACACCAATAATAATACCGACGACGGCACAGGCAGCCATCACGGAAAGTGACTGTTTAGCGCCATCAGCTAAGGCTTCCAGAATTTCTTTCGGTCTCATACGGGTCGATTTTCTGAATGCTGCAACCACGATAGTCAATAAAATCGTATACACAGCCGCATAGCTAACCGGAATGGATTGGAATAAGAAGAACACTAAGGCAATGATAGGGAGTAATAAATGTCCTCGTTCTTTTAGGACCTCTTTGACTCGTGGCAGGTCAGCTTTGGGAACACCTTTCAGGTTATCCCGGCCGGCTCTGAAATGGACTTGTGCCATCACCCCGAGATAATATAGCAGGGCGGGCAATACCGCAGCTAAGGCAATGGTACCGTAACTGACACCCGTGGTTTCTGCCATAATAAATGCGCTAGCGCCCATTACTGGCGGCAAGATCTGTCCACCCACAGAAGCACTGGCTTCAACCGCACCGGCAAAGTTTTTGTGATAGCCAATTTTCTTCATTAAAGGAATGGTAAATGAACCGGTTCCCACCACATTGGCAACGGCAGTTCCGTTAATACTGCCCATAAAACCGCTGGAAATCACGGCAACTTTGGCTGGCCCACCTTGCTTATGCCCGGCAAGTGCCATGGCTAGGTCATTGAATAATTTTCCCATTCCTGATTTCGCCAGAAAGGCACCGAACAGGATAAACAGGAAAATGAAGGTGACCGAAGCACCGATGGCTGAGGAATATAACCCTTCAGTCTTTAGATACATTTGGCCGAAAATATCACTGAATGTATAGGGGCGGGTGAGCAAGCGATCTGGCATCCAGTCAAAATGACTGACAAATGGATAGCTTAAGAAAATCAGTCCCAGGATCGGCAGCATCCAGCCCATTACCCGCCGTGCTGCCTCAACCACTAATACGACCGTTATAATCGAGAAGACAATGTCCAGCGTATTGGGAATGCCTCCGCGAGTGGTCATAATGGCTTGGTATTCTTTAAACAGATAAAAGAACGAAGCAAAAGAGGCGATTACCCAAATCCAGTCAGTCCATGCGACCTTTTGTCGGCTGCTGGCCTGACGTGCTGGATAGAGCAGGAAAATCAGTGCTAAACCAATGGACACATGTGCCGCACGTTGAATCAGTTCGGGTAAAGGATTAAAGGTAATATAGAGATGGAATAACGAATAGGATATTGCTAAGGCAGCAATAAACCAGCGAACCGATTTATTGATCGGGTTACGGGTAACAGATTCACGGTCAAATTTTTCTAATAATTCTTGTTGCTGTTGCTCATTGAGTGCTTCGGGCACATTTTTTATGTCTTGTGGATTCATAGGCAGTCATTTAAACCTCTTTTTTTCCATAGGCTGTCTTTTTTTATAGAGATCTGTACCGTGCTGTAGTCAGGAAAATCCTGATAAACATTCCAGACCCGATCAGCGATCTTAATTTTTCCCTGCATCCTGCGTGAAATGACCCAGTTAAGTTCTTCCATCTTCCGGTCGATGTGCATATGGATGCTGCCATCATCCTGTCGAGTAATAGTGCCTTGGTCAGGTGTACCTGCGCCAAATGAAATGAACTGTGTTTCTGCCAGAATCAAATCGTTTTCATGTTGAAGATAGCGTTCTTTCCACTGTGTTTTTTCTACCGAATGCATCCAGCTGAGCTGAAAAGATTTCTGGTCAATTTTGCACTGAAAATTTTGCTCTCTCACTTCAACAAAAATATAAGGAAATACCAGCCAAACACAGCTAATAAAAAAAGCAGCCCAACTAAAAAGTGCAGCAATCGCTGCACCTTGTATCCATTTCATCAGTTCGCTGTATTCTCATCATAGAATTTTTGCGCGCCCGGATGTAGTGGAGCCACCAGACCTTTTTGTGCATCTTCTAGAGTGATTTCTTTAGCAGCCTGATGTGAATTGGCGAGTTGATCGAGACTGGAGAAGAAAGTCTTGGTCAGCTTATATACATCATCAGTAGACAAGTCTGAGCGAACCACCAGTGCATTCATGATCGCTGCTGTTGGAATATCTTCAGCATTGCCATAGGTCCCTTTGGGGATGGTCATCGGCAGGAAATAAGCCTGATCTTTGGCAATGGCTTTGACTTTGTCAGGATTGATACTCACCAGTTGCAGATCAAAGCCCTGTTGTAATTCCATCAGAGAAGAGTTTGGGAGGCCGCTGGTCAGAAAGGCTGCATCCAGCTTGCCACCTTTTAAAGCATCCGCTGCTTCGGCATAACCGAGATAATCTACTTTGACATCCTTATAAGTAATGCCAAAACCATTCAGCAGGCTACGTGCATTCACTTCTACACCTGAGTTCTGGGCACCCACCGCAATACGTTTGCCTTTGAGATCTTCAATATTTTTAATACCAGAACGCTTCGAAGTCACGATTTGTACATAGTTGGGATAAAGAGCAGCAATCTGCTGCACGTTGTCAATTTTGGCACTAAAACTGCCTTGACCATTGATCGCCTCAGTTAAGCTGTCACTCATGACAAAAGCCATTTCAACTTTGTCTTGTTTCAATAAATTCAGGTTTTCGACAGAAGCACCAGTGGTCTGAGTTTTAGAACTCACGCCGTAGGTCTTGTTATAGATTTCAGCCAATCCTGTCCCAATGACATTATAAGGACCTGAGGCCCCACCTGTGGCAATATTGACAAATCGGGTTTGCAGTTTATCTGCAGCCACACTTTCGCCGGATGCAGTCTGACTATTCGATTTATTTTGTGCATTATCATTCGAGCAAGCAACTACGCCTGATAGCGCTAAACCCATGACTGAAAGCTTGATCCATTTATTCATATTATGACTCCTGATATTATTCTGCAGTTTTTAAAATATAATTAAAACAACAATGTACTAGACCGTCTGGAGGTAAAAAAAATGTGAATTATCAATTGTTGTCTTTGTACAATTTAACAGCAATTATTTTGTCTGAATACCATTAATAGCATTTTTTTCAAAAATTTACTTTATCAATAGGTTGAACAAATTGAGCAAGATAGACAGCTTAAATGTATAGCGGAAATTTAAGCATGAGGAGTGAGATAAAAGTTGCTCCAACCACAGTATCTTTTCATAGGCATGTCCAAAGTTCATACACAAGGCCAGAGGTTTTTGATTGGTTGAATTTCAATCAAAGATTACCAGAAATAATGGTTTTTTTAAGTTTTGACAATTTTCCCTTTCATAGGGTGTGGATCAGTATTTCTGGAATTCTAATTCCGAATACGCTCATTGAAACCTCTACTTTTTAGCAGTTTTACTATGTGCTTATAGCTTTATAAATTGACAAAATTGACTAAAAGTAAACTTTCTTATATTTTTAACCAACTACTTAATAGTAAATAGAAAAATAAAATATAATTTTTTTTAATATGTTCGCTTACAAATATTTTTTTGCAGATTTGACTGGATTATTTTATGCTGCAGGCATAAGAGCGAGGTCAAGCTATGGTTTCATGGTTTTTTATTGGTTTGGTGATAAGTATTCTATTAACACCCGGCCCAACCAATACTTTATTGGCATCGTCGGGCATCCAGGTCGGGTTTAAGAAAGCTTTTCGTCTTATTCCTGCAGAAGCCTTTGGTTATTTGATTGCAATTACTTTTTGGGGCATTTTAATCGGAAAGATCTCGGTTTATTTTCCTCCACTTCCTCATATTCTCAAACTGTTTAGTGCAGCCTATATTCTTTTTCTGGCCCTGAAATTATGGCGTACGGCAGAGCTGGATGAAAATTTTGAGCAGCTAACCATTCGTGCACGTGAATTGTTCTTTGCGACTTTACTGAACCCTAAAGCATTACTGTTTGCTTCGGCTATTTTTCCGGTGATGGTTTGGAAAAGCAGTCTCTATTATGTGACTTATATGCTGGTATTCTTGGCCTTACTGATTCCAATTGCATTTTTCTGGACATTTTTAGGCACAATTCTGGCGCGTAAAAATAATCGCTGGCTAAATCAGAAGAACCTGCAAAAGACCGCTTCGATTATTTTAATGAGCTTTTCTGTGCCTTTAAGCTACTCCGCACTGCTTAGCTTATAAACCAGAAAAAGTGACGAATGTTTGTGAAATTTACTTGTCAGGATTTCACTTATTTTCATTACTGCCAATTTCAGTTAAAGTACGTCGTAATTACTTATATTTAAGATTTTTGGATTATATCAATGGCAATTAAGTCTGATCGTTGGATTCGCGAAATGAGCGAAAAACACGGCATGATTGAACCGTATGCAGAAAACCAGATTCGTCTGGATGAGAATGGTCAAAAACTGATCTCTTATGGCGTTTCAAGCTATGGCTATGACGTGCGCTGTGCACGTGAATTCAAAGTGTTTACCAATGTTCATTCTGCAATTGTCGATCCAAAGAACTTTGATGAAAAAAGCTTTATCGATATTGAGTCGGATGTATGTATTATTCCACCGAACTCATTTGCTTTGGCGCGTACAGTAGAATATTTCCGTATTCCGAGAAATGTACTCACCGTTTGTCTGGGGAAATCGACCTATGCGCGTTGCGGAATTATTGTAAACGTTACTCCGCTTGAACCAGAGTGGGAGGGTCATGTCACGCTTGAATTTTCAAACACGACCAATTTGCCTGCCCGTATTTATGCTGGTGAAGGGGTGGCGCAAATGCTGTTTTTTGAATCTGATGAAGTGTGTGAAACATCTTACAAAGACCGTGGCGGTAAATATCAAGGTCAGACCGGTGTGACGCTGCCGAAAGCTTAAATGCTTTTAAAAGATAGATCAAAAAGCGAGGCATTGGCCTCGCTTTTTTTATTCTTTCATTCATCGGAAACTCGGAATTTCTGCTCTTTTGACTTTGGTAATTACACAAAAAATAAGCATAATGGATAATCAATATAAAAAAGATGCGTGATGCATCATTTAACAAAAAATAAAGTGTGGTAGCTAGGAAGCTAAAGGATAAAGATGCGGAGCATCAGATAAGAAAAGGATAGTGATGATGAAGAAGAACAGCAGGCACTTGACCATTAAAAAAACGTGCTTAGCCACCATGTTGTGTATGTTTTCAATGCCGCCAGCCTTCGCAATGCAGCAGCTTTCTGATGATACGATGTCAGATACCACAGGTGAAGGAATTGCAATTTTACCTGAAGATTTTAAACTTGTTTTTCAAATGCCGAATGATAAGTCTACAGGTTCCAGTTATAATCGCCCTTTGACAGGTACCGGGGCTACGGATCCGAGCCAATTTGATACCGGTTTTATTCGAATTATTCCGGTCGGGGAAGATTATTCAAGATATGTCAACTCAAACGAGAATCTGGCAGAAAAACGCACCAAGGCTGATGTTTTTATTTATGGTCTAGCACTTTCACGAACTAATGATAATTTAAATCAAAGATTTAGTAATACAGGTTTTACCTGGGGTTCAGATGCTAACCCTTGGGTGGTACGAGCAGGTACGCAATCGAATGTAAAGCAATTTATAAATACCAATAATGGGGATGTTAGTTATCTGTCAATTGAAGCTCCTCTGGCACGAGAAGGGGTATATGAAGAAGATAACAATATTAAGCTAGGATACTGGCTGGATGCTTTTTCACGTAAGTGGGGCTCAAATAATCAAGTAGATGAAATTACAGGTGCACCGACGGTTGCTGCGGATTTACCCACCGACCAGCGTATTCGACTTCAACTGGTTGCAAACGGATTAAGTTTAAGTGGTTCTCAGGTCCGTCTCTTTCAAACCCAAGCCTCACCTGTGGCACAGCAGAACCAAACACTCGGTATGGCCAGCTTAATCCGGCAGAATACCCATGATAATCCAGCGTCATTAACCTTTAATAAAGGTTCGAATGGCGAAGCAATCAACCTGGCAGACTTAAATAAAAAAGCCCTGCGTATTAGTACGGCGGCGATTGATGATGGCACAGCATCGACACCTGCACTAAATCGTTCGTATGCCCCCATCTTTCACGCCAGTGAAGGCTTATATCTTTATAGCCCTAATATCAACCTGGTCTTTGGTAATATGTATCAACCCTTTATTGTTGGCTCAGAAGGCAATAATATCGTTTTGGAAGTTACACGGATTCCAAACGTACCTGATATTTATAATAAAATTTATACGGACTATTCTAATGAAGCTTCTAAAGCCGCTACTTTATGTAATGTAGCCTCTTGTGGCAGCCAAACCTCCATGATTAGTAATATCAAATATCAGGCCAATACAGCGACTCACAGTAGTATCAGTGTGGGAAGTGTCGCAATTAATAACAAGCTGCTGGAAGCAAATAAAAATGATAATGCAACTGGTATCGTGTTTAGGGGACCTACCAATACAGCTCCAGTAAACTTGGGCTCTGTGGTGATTGATGGTGTGCTGATTCAACATCTGAAGTTTAAAACGACAGGCCTTTAGGAGATGAGCATGAAGCTGAAAATGTTATTTGCTGCCGTACTTATTGTACCTTCATGGGCCTATGCGGCATTAGAAAGTCTGAATAATGAAGAAATGGTCGCTATTAGTGGGAAAGGCACAGAGATTTTAGGGGGGGCAGATTTAAGCTGGACCTTATCTTTAAATCATCAGTATGCCAGTGACCTCAGTAAAAAAGAGATTTCATTGGTTAATGGTTTTGAAGCGAACGGGATTGCCAAGGTGACGCAAGCCTATTATCGCATGACGAATAATCTGGAGTGTCCATTACTGGAATTATGCCGGTTGGCTATTTCTCCAAATAACCATACGGAAAAACAGCCGGATGGTTCAATAGCCAAAAAATGGCTGGTCTTTAAGCAAATTCAGGGCACATTACAGATTGATCAGTTCACTTTAAGTGGTACTACATTTATCAATCAATATAATAATCCGCAAAGCGCTATGCGCTTAACATTTTATGATGATAAACCACTTAAAATCAGAAATTTAGGTTTTAAAAGTTTATCGATTGAAGCGGGTGATGAAGGATATTTTAATACCACTAAATATGAAACTTATGCAACAGGCAGGAATGTCCCTCAATTTGACCAAGGGCAGGAAAAGGGATTCATGGGTTTGAATATTCATGGCAATATGCACATGAATGGAAATATAAAAATATTTAGCGTCAACTGTACGGGTGATGGAACAAGCCGTTGCTAGCTTGGTAGAAGAATAAGGATATTAGAATGAAAACTAAATCGCAGTTCAAATTACTCACCGTCTGTATATGTATGGCGCAGCAGAGCTATGCTCTGGAATTGATTAAAGATCAGGACTTAGGCAGTGTGACTGGTCAAGATGGGATGATCATTACCCATGAAATTTCAAAAGCGGAAGTCAATCAGGTGAACTGGTATGACCCTAATCCCATCTCAAATACAAAAATGGGTTTAGGTCTACATCATGTAAAAATTGAAGGAATTAAGCAAAAGCCTATTATTAGTACTTTTGCTATGGATGTCGGAGCAACCGAGAAGGGGGCTAGATTAAGACTTGAAGCCAGTGTAGATCCGCTTCAGCTCAAAGCTGATTTGAATATTGTAAAAAATAATTGTAATGAGGCTCCTTGTGTACAAAGCAAGCAGAATCTGGGTGAGTTAGGAATTGATATGAAATCTCCTTTCAATCTGGTTCTGCAAACTACATCAGGCCTATTTAACAAAGATAGCAAAACCCATATCAATTTTCAGTTGAAAAACACCTCAATTAGCCACAGTTTAAATAGCAATAGCTTGATATTAAATGATTTCAACTTCAATTTTGAAGGGGAAGGATATATGTATGTGGATGCCAAGGAAGGGGTGGTTTTAGCAACGTCTAATGGTATTGAAGGGATTGATAAAAATACAGTTAACCTGAATAAAGTTGGAAATAACCCAGGTGTAAATATAGATTTTCGCTATAGTACACCATCGAATGAGCGTAAAAATATTATCCGTATGGGCGCTTCAGGTGCAGTTACCAATGCCAAAATTTTCTTAAATGCTGATCAGGCAGGTATTAAAAACTTTGGTACACCTGGTCGCTCCTCATCAAGCACAAGTTATAGTGAACTGGGGAGTGGGGGACTGCATTTTGGAGTGGCGGCAGATTTTTTAAGTAAAGGTCATACCGCATTAAAATCTGGCCAGATGCCTACAACACTTGAAATTGGCCACACGGGTACAGGAAGTTATGCAATTGAGTTTTCAAGATTAAGGGCATTAACCCAGCAGGCGAATGCTTCTATTAATTTTGGCGATATTTATATAAATACAATCCAAAAAGCCAAAACACTTGATTTTGTCATTAATAAAAATATGCAGGATACTCTGGCGAAGGCAAGCCCAATTTTAGCGCAGACTTTAAATAATACGACTGAGGGTGGTGATTTTGCCCTGATTGCCATACGGGGCATGGATTTCCAGACCATTGCCTCACGTGCACGTTTCATTTCACAGACTGCTCCAGTAAATAATGATACTGGAACCTGGGGAATTGGTATTCCTATTTATAATCTGAATGCCAATCTTGCACTGACAGGAGCGACTTATGGCACAGAGCATAAAAAAGGTATTGCCTACAATCTTATGGCTTCAACCGACGGATACGGGGTTGATGGTCCAAAAGGCCCAAGTACTACTTCTATGATCTTGGTTGATGGGCACAATGGGGTACATGGTGAAGCGGTCAACTATTATGCGGGTTTGCGTAATATTGATACTTTTATTGAGTCTCAGGGCGTAATTGGTTATGAAGATGAAGGAATCTATATTCGGGCAGACAAGTTGCTTTTTGCAGCAAATGCGGAAATTGCAGTTGGTCAGTTGCCAGGTTCAAAATATAATTGTGCCAGTTCAGTTTCAGCTAAATGTAATGGTGTCATAGCAGATGATATTTTTGCTAAGAAAGAGGATGTTTTAAATACATTGGCCTTTAAATTAGATGGTAAGGGTGAGCTCATGATTATTCCGGGTGTAGAAAGTATTAACGCAACGCCCGAAACCAATTTTTTATCGCTCAAGGCCAATTTTGAATTTACTCCATTAACAGAATCCTCACCCGAATATTTAGGAAGTTATATCAGTTTAAGCACTGAAGATACGATTGCGGGTGTAACTAAGAAATCAAGTTTAAATTTAAATAAATTACAGGGTCATGTGGGTTTAAACGGGCAAATTTATTTAAAGGAAAATGCTGTAGCCTTGGACACTCAGGTGCAACTGAATTATAAGTCAACCTTGTCCAATAGAGGGCATGGTGTACCTTTTAAAGCTGAAATGGCGATGTCACCTTCAGGTACGACTATGCAAAAAATTGCGGATATCGCAATTACTGGTGGCACATTAAGAAGTACGCTGGGAATTACACCGCGATAAAAAGAATAAAGGATAAAATTATGAAAAAATCTTTAATTGCATTACTGGTGGGTACATTTACTAGTTTCTCTCATACCTACGCGATGACCATATTAAATGATGAGCAATTATCTGAAGTAGAGGGCCAAGCTTTAATCAACCTTGAATACCAGAAAGGAATTAGTGCCACTGATGCGCAAGGTAAATCTTATAATCAAACCAATATGGGATTTTATAAACTTGCTCTTAGTGCTGAAATGGAACTGAATGCCAATATTAAAAAACTACAGCTAGGCTGTGGTGGTGAAAATAATGCTATTCGTGCTGCAAGTTGTGATATTGATATTGATAATCTTGGTTTGAGCGGCTTGCCCTTAAATGCGGATGGCAGTATTAATACAAATTATACAGCCGATCAACGAGCAGCCTCTTCAGCTAAAATTACCAATCCTTTTGTCCAGATTGCGATTAAAAATCCAGATTCGGCAGCAACCAGACAGGTTCTTGGCTTCCGCGTGAGTGCAGAAAAAATTGCAGGGCTGTTAACTTTGGGTACACATAATGACCAGGATGCAAAAGGTAATGGTATTCCGAATGGAATTAATAGCTTTAGTGGTTATATGAAAACCAAAACGGCATCCGGTGTAGCTGTAACAGGTAGTCGTTCTATGACTTATGCAGATACCCAGTTAAAAATTAATGGGGAAGTTTCAGGACGTTTATTGGGCAGTAGCTCGGGTACAACTTGTGTAGGTGGTTTTTTAGATCCTTGTCATAATGTTTCTTATACCTCTGATTCTTATAATTTAAACTTATCTTCAACTTCTGCTCCTTTTACAATTAACTCTACCATTGTATCCGGGACGCGAATGAAAGATGTAATGTTAAAAGGCAGTGGTACAGTTGGGAAGATTGATTTTAGTGGGCAATTAACGGCTAAAGTATTAGGACTCTTAAATTTAGATAAGCAGGTATCGGGTAATATTACAGGCTTGAAAACAGATATTACTGTGAATCAGAGTTTGGGCTTAATTCATGCTCTGTATTTGAATAATCCTGCCTCATTATCTTTACAAGCTGAAAGTATCTTATGGCCGGGTGCGGCTGTCGGGGCAAATAAAGGTTGGTGGCTGGCAATGGAGGATGAAGTCGAACTTGGAAGTTTGAGCCCAAATACTGAAGTTGCAATTACGGATGAAGTCTTGAAGCAAACCATTGCTGGAATTAATAAAGATTTAACGGAGAACCCGCGAAATTGTGGCAACCTTTTAACAGGATGTATAGGTGGTTCCGCATTAGTGGTTGGTAATGTGCCTATGGGTTCTACAACTTTAGATTTTCCTTTAACCAACTTGAGTCTGCAAGGACAAAACTTTAAACCAAACTGCTTTGGCGGGCATAGATTCTGCTAACGGATGCCTATAAAAAATCCCGCTATTTGAGCGGGATTTTCATTTTAACAAGAATTATTTGGCAATTTTAGCCAGTAACTCTTCTTTAGACAGGTTGACTGATTCTGCATCACGACGACCTTTGTATTCAAAGGTGCCTGCATCCAAACCTTTTTCTCCCACCACGATCCGGTGTGGAATGCCCGTTAACTCAAGATCAGAGAATTTTACGCCTGGGCGCTCATTACGGTCATCCAGAAGCACATCAAAGCCCGCAGCTTGAAGCTCAGTATAGAGTGCTTCGGCAGCTTCCAGAGTGCGTGGTGATTTATGTGCATTCATTGGCACAATCGCAACTTCAAATGGTGCAATGGCCATTGGCCAGATAATGCCTTTTTCATCAAAGTTCTGCTCAATGGCAGAAGCAACCACACGGGTTACACCAATACCGTAACAACCCATGGTCACAGTGAACGGCTTGCCATCTTCACCGAGAACTTTACCGCCTAAAGCTTCAGAGTATTTTTTACCTAGCTGGAAGATATGACCGACTTCGATACCACGTTTAATTTGAAGTATGCCTTTACCATCTGGAGAAGGATCGCCTTCCACCACATTACGCAGGTCATAAACTTCAGTAAACTGTGCATCACGCTCCCAGTTGACACCAGTCGCATGTTTGTCCGCTTCATTGGCACCCGCAACAAAGTCAGACAGTACAGACGCAGCACGATCAACGATGACGGTAATCCCTTTTTCTACCAGACCCTGTGGGCCTACAAAACCGGCAGTCAAACCAAGCGCTTTGATTTGCTCTTCAGTGGCAAAAGTCAGTGGCGCTGCAATTAAAGGATGCTTTTCAGCTTTAATTTCATTTAGCTCGTGATCACCTCGGAGGAATAACGCAACCACTGGTACAGCTTTGGCTTCTTCAGTAGCAACACCTTGAACCAGCAGGGCTTTAACTGAATGCGCAGGATCAGTCGCTAAGAATGCAGAAACATCAGCAATGGTCTTTTGATTGGGAGTCTCAACAATTTTCAGTGCTTGAGCTGGAGCAGCACGCTCACCGACTAAAATTGCTTCAGCCATTTCAATATTAGCTGCATAGTCTGATTCAGTTGAGAATGCAATATCATCTTCACCGCTAGAAGCCAAAACATGGAATTCGTGCGAACCAGACCCCCCGATTGAACCTGTATCTGCCTGCACCGGACGGAAATCCAGACCTAAACGGCTAAAGATTTTGCAGTAGGCCTCATACATTGCATCATAGGTTTTTTGCAGTGATTCCTGATTGGCATGGAAAGAATAAGCATCTTTCATGATGAATTCACGTGAACGCATGACACCAAAGCGTGGACGAATTTCATCACGGAATTTGGTTTGTACCTGATAGAAGTTGACTGGCAGCTGTTTGTAGCTCTTTAATTCATTACGTGCCAGATCCGTGATGACCTCTTCATGCGTTGGACCCAGCACAAAAGGAGTGTCATGACGATCTTTAAAGCGTAACAGTTCAGGACCATATTCTACATAACGGCCTGACTCTTCCCAAAGTGAAGCCGGTTGGGTTACAGGCATAAAGACTTCAAGTGAACCGGCATTATTCATTTCTTCACGAACGATCGCAGCCACTTTATTTAATACGCGAACGCCCATCGGCAGCCAAGTGTATAGACCTGAAGCCAACTTACGAATCATACCGGCACGAAGCATCAGCTGATGTGAAATAACTTCAGCATCATTCGGGGTTTCTCTTAACGTTGCAAATAAAAAGCGACTCGCGCGCATGGAAACTGTCCTAAAAATTAAGCGTTAAAGCAGAGATTATACAATAAAAAATGAGGTGATCATTTTTGAATATCACCTCATGCTTGTGATTTAAATTATGACATGATTTTACGCAGATGGCGCAGCATAAAATTCTTTAAATCATCCAGGTAGGTGAAAATTACCGGTACTACAACCAAGGTAAGCAGGGTCGAGGTAATGACTCCGCCAATGACTGCATGTGCCATAGGCGCACTTTGCTCTCCACCTTCGCCTAGTCCAAGTGCAAGCGGCACCATACCCATGACCATGGCACTGGTGGTCATCAGAATAGGACGTAAACGGGTTTTACCGGCTGCAATAATGGCAGCATAACGCGCTTCTCCCCGGTCCATCGCCTTTTTAATAAAGTCAATCAGCAGAATCGCATTCTTGGTGACCAAGCCCATTAACATGATAATGCCAATGATCGAGAACAGGTTCATGGTCGAGTTAAACAGGAAAAGGGCTAAAAATACTCCGACCAGTGATAACGGCAGGGAGGCCATAATGGCGGCGGGATGAATAAAACTGTTGAACTGCGAACCCAACACAATATAAATAAATACGATCGATAAGGTAATTGCGGTTAGGGCATAGCCGGCAGACTCAGCCATATCGGCATTTGAGCCTTGAGTGTCGAAGCTATAACCAGGCGGAAGCTCGAAACTGGCTTGCAGTTTTTCTATATCCGAGCCGATGTCGCCCGCAGGTCGGCCAGCAGTATTGGCTTCAACCAGTACCTCACGTGCCAGATCACGCCGGTTAATCTGTGAAGCGCCAAGTTTTTCCTCAAAATTTGCCACGCTGGATAGCGGAATCAGGATCGGTTGCCCCGCAGCATCAGTTTTATTTGAAGTGATGTACATGTTCTGTAAATCACCTGGAAGCGTGCGTTGGTCTTCAGTGAGACGCAAGTTGACATCATAGGTTTCGCCTTGTTCATCTTGCCAGGTAGTGACGTCATCACCAGCAATCAGAGGGCGGACGACATTGGCAATCTGGTTGACCGATAAACCGAGATCACTGGCCAGAACACGATTAACCTGTATGCTTAAAGTTGGTTTAGGCGCTTTTAAGGAGGACTCTAAATCGACGATACCCTCGATTTTAGTCATTTCCTGCATAAAGCGATCAGAAATTTTCTGTAATTCACTCAGTTCAGGCCCTTTAATTGAAATCATAATTGGCTTTTGACCGCCAGATACGGTTTCATCGGCAGAAGCCACCGAGGTAACCATAATACCGGCCACCGATTGCAGGCGATGACGGAATTCATTATTTAAATCAGTCAGTGTTTTTTCGCGTTCAGTGCGTGGGGTAACGCTTACACGCAGACTGACATGGTTTTTACCGCGGTCGGTGACACCGTTAATCACGCCATAGGTCGCACGCACATCCGGATGCTGACGGATAATAGCATCTACTTGTTGCAGCTTGGCTTGTGAATATTCAAGAGAGGCGTCGACCGGAGTTTCAAATTTGATGCGGATTTCACCTTTGTCGGGGACGGGTACAAATTCAGTGCCGATCAGTTTGGACAGTCCGAATGCACCGACCAGAGAAGCGAATGCAATCAGGAGCGTAAGCAGCCTGAAGCGCAGAGCCAGCTTGAGCAGTTTTTCATAGACCTGGCTTAAATTGTCCAGGTGATGTGAAATCCACATGAAAAAGCGTTTAACTGCTCCAGGACGTTTGTTCGGATCTTTTTGCTTTTCTGCCCAATGCGCAGAAAGCATCGGATCGAGCGTAAAACTGACAAACATGGAAATGAGAACGGCGGTGCTGACTGTCACCCCAAACTGATAGAAAAAACGTCCAATAATCCCGCCCATAAAGGCGACAGGCAGAAAGACTGCGACAATAGTCAATGTCGTAGCCAGAACAGCAAGGCCGATTTCTTGGGTACCTTCCAGGGCTGCGGTAACATGATCTTTGCCCATATCGGCATGCCGGACAATATTTTCCCGTACCACAATCGCATCATCAATCAGCAGACCAATACTGAGAGATAGAGCCAGTAAGGTCATCATATTGATGGTAAAGCCAAAGGCCCAGATAAAAGTCAGAGTACCCAGCAGGGCAATCGGCAAGGTCAGGCCGGTAATCACGGTCGAACGGAATGAACCTAAGAATAGCAGGACAATCAATACCGCAAGCACAGCGCCTTCAATGATGGTACGCGCCACATCGCTAATCGTGCCACGAATACTTTTCGAAGCATCTACCACGACTTCCAAACTAGTGCCCGAGGGTAATTGAGTTTTGATGCTTTCCAGCGTCTTATAGGTCTGATCCACGACCTCAATCACATTGGCGTCCGAGCTACGCAAAATATCAATGGCGACAGCAGCCTTGCCATCCAGAAAAGCCCCTGTTTCAAGCTCAGCCTGACTGTCTTCAATTTGTGCAATCTGTTTCAGGAAGATGGGCGCGCCATTTTTGTTGGCAACAATTAAATCTCCAAAGGCCAGGGGATGCAGGACTTTAGAATTGATCTCAATCACCAGTTCAGAATTGCCAGATTTTAAAGTACCACCCGGCACTTCAATGTTTTCAGCTTTAAGGGTATTTATCACACTGTCTACCCCAATCCCGAAAGCACGCAGTTTTTCAGGTTCAACCTGAATCCGGATTTGACGTTGTGCATCACCGAGCAGGTTCACGGTACCTACGCCGGGAACAGTGCGCAGCTGTGGCACAATCCGCTGATCTAAGTAAGAGCTGAGGGCTTTTAAGTCCATATTGTCTGACTTGAAGACAATCGACATGATGGCATTCGCTGTCGGATCATAGCGCTCGACTACCGGTTCCTGAATTTCATCACGAAATTCGGCCGTTACCGACGCAATTTTGTCCCGCACATCCTGAGCGGCTGTGGTGGAGGGAATATCCAGATTGAATTCGGCCGTGATCATCGACAAGCCTTCACTGGATTGGGAAATTACCTGTTTTAAACCAGAAATGGTATTGATCTGATCCTCAAGTTTTTTGGTAATTTCTGATTCAACCGTTTCAGGAGATGCACCCGGATAAGTGGTATATACCACCACAAACGGAAAATCGACATCCGGGAACTCCTCTACGCCCATCCGTTGCCAGGAAGCCAGCCCCAGCACCATCAAACAGAACATCATCATGATGGTGAAGACTGGGTATTTCACACTGATTCGGGTAAACCACATAGTAATAATCCTGTCAGATTAGGGAGAACCCAAAGTCACGGCCTTGTTCAGATCTGCTTCGGTAAAAGCAATACGACTGACCTGATCGCCTGTTTCCAAGCCTCTGACCACGGCGATATTATCATTATAGCGTTGCTCCAATATCTCTATATTGACTCGCTTGATCTTGTTTTGACGAATTACCCAGACAAAGGGCTGGTTTTGAATATTCTGGATGGTATCCAGAGGAAGTATTTGTCCTGACAGCTGCCGCGAGCTTAAAATAGAGCCATCAACAAAAGAACCAATACTTAAAGAAGAGATGCTTTCATTCGGAGCTGCAAAGAATTCGATCTGGCGACTGGCCTGATCTGCAATCGGGGAGACCCGGCTAATGACTGCGGTGAGCTGATCCGGATTGCCTTGAAGCCGGTATTCAATTCGATGACCCGGGCGCAGGCTGGCCTGCATGTCACTCGGTACACGTGCTTGAATTTCCACCTGATTCGGATCCACAATTTCAAATAGGGTTTGGCCTACTGCGACTGTTTGTCCAGGCTCAACCTGACGCTGAGTAATTACACCGTTCATAGGGCTGGTGATTATTCCATCATGATCAGCCTTTTCAGCAATATCTACATTGGCTTGCTGGGCGTGTACATTTTCCAGTTGGGCCCGGTAGTCTACCTGGCTTTGCTCATATTCAACCTGAGAAATAAAGCCCTGATCCAGCAGGCGTTTCTTTCGCTGCATCATAGTGCGGGCCTGATTGGCCTGCGCCTGAGTCGCAGCCAGATTGGCACGAGCCTGAGCCAGACGGGCTGCATTATCCTGATTGTTTAACCGGACCAGAAGCTGCCCCTTAGTCACTGTCTGACCTACTTGGGCATTGACGCTGGTAGCCGTTGCTGTGACCTGGGCCTGAATGCTGCTTTGATTTACGGCACGAATTGTACCGGTAAAAGCGGTTTTCTGGACTGAATTGCCGGCTTTCACCGCCACCAGATCTTGAGGAATCAGTTCAATTGCTTGGGGAGTCGTTGCTTGGGGGGCTGACTCATTTTGACCACAGCCAAGTAGCAGTAAATTTAAGCAAAGTGCACTCATCATCAAGACTGAGCGCGGAGAGGGCATATCCAAAAGATGAGGCGGTGCAGATTGCATAAGAGTCCTTCATACTTGTGGTCGCCAAAAGCAACGACAAGTTTTATATGTTTATTCAAGTGCTTGTAAACGAGCAATAATTCTGTCGTATTCTGCTTCCAGGTTTCGATAGCGACTTTGTAAAGACTGAATATTCTCTTTTTGGAAAGTGAGATTTTTCTGGTTGTTTTGCAGGCTGGTTTTTAAAGCCGCAGGCGGTGCTTTGCCTTTACGTAAATATTCACGTTCCTGACGTACAAACATGATCCGGTCTTTTTGTAACTGCTTCATTTGTTCCTGTTGAAAGTTAATCTGCTTTTTCAACTGGTTCAGGGCTTCGGTCTTTTTCTGGGAGGCTATATGGCTGCTGTTATAGGCACGTTTAAGTTTTTGGTCCTCGGCCAGACGCTTTGCCTGCTGGGCACGTTGCGGTGCCTGCTTGATATCCAGCTCGGCATTATAAGGGCGCGCGCGCTTAATCACCTGCATATTCTGATCAAGTGCTTCATAACCATAATGAATATGATTGGGGGTGACATTGGTGCTGATATTGGCCACACCTTTGCTGTCATAATAGCGATACCAGGTGGCTTTTTGTGGGTTTTGCTGGGTATTGGCATAGCTCAGGCTCACCTGCGCAAATAAGGCAAGTACAAGAATGAATTGGCCAGTCATTTTATTTTTATCAATGACAGCAAGTTTTTCCGAAAACTGACCCATCATTGGCTCCCCAAATTTAAAGTTGACTAAATTACTTATTTTAAAGTAATAATATGGTTATATTAGACTCAAATTCTTCAATAAAAAACCACCGTTAATCAAAAAAAAATCACCAGTATAAATAAAGTGTGAAGCAGTTCTTGTAATTTGTAAACTCTGCCAACTTGTACAAAAAATGCTCATTGATAATATAAGTAAGTTTGTGTTAAAAATGTTAGCGAATCGTAATAAAATAATGCTATCAGCCTTATGGCATATCATTTCTAAAAGGGGACGGGGCAATAAATGGATGATAAATTCCAGAATTTAAAAGTTATGGTCATTGATGACTCAAAAACAATTCGCCGTACCGCAGAAACTTTACTGCAACGCGAAGGCTATGAAGTCGTCACTGCCGTTGATGGTTTTGAAGCATTGTCTAAAATTGCAGAAGCTAATCCGGATATTGTTTTTGTCGATATCATGATGCCGCGTCTGGATGGCTATCAAACCTGTGCCTTGATCAAAAACTCACAGAACTATCAGAATATTCCTGTGATTATGCTTTCGAGTAAAGACGGTTTATTTGATCAGGCCAAAGGTCGTGTTGTCGGTTCGGATGAATATTTAACTAAACCTTTCAGTAAAGATGAATTGCTTAACGCAATCCGTAACCACATTAGTGCTTAATATTTGATTTTTTTGGGGAATGGCATGGCACGTATCTTAATTGTAGATGACTCACCGACAGAAACCTTTCGCTTTAGAGAGATTCTTAGCAAACATGGCTTTGAGGTGATTGAAGCAGCCAATGGCGCCGATGGGGTCACCATGGCGCAGGCAGAGTTGCCTGATCTGGTGCTGATGGATGTAGTAATGCCAGGGGTAAACGGCTTTCAGGCGACCCGTCAGATTGCGCGTGGCGAAACCACCAAGCATATTCCGATTGTGATCGTAAGTACCAAGGATCAGGCCACTGACCGCGTTTGGGGTAAACGGCAGGGTGCTGCGGACTACTTGACCAAGCCTGTTGATGAACAACAATTAATTGATGTGATTAAGCAACACCTCAATGCAGGATAAGCTCTATGGCAGCAAATGGATTTATCGAATTGCTTCGCATTGCGAAACGGGGGAATAAAAACTACGTTTCCAATGAAAATGAAGTCAACCGATGGTCAGGTATCGCTTTTGAGATGATGGGGCAATATTTTGTTGCGCCGCTGGGGGAAGTATCTGAAGTGATCTATCCTCCAAAATATACGCCAGTTCCTAATACGCAATCCTGGGTGTTAGGTTTGGCGAATATCCGGGGAAGACTGTTGTCTGTTTCTGATCTGGCACAATATGTTTCGGGGCATGCCAGTCAGTTTTTGCCTACTCAAAAAGTATTATGTATACATCATAATGACCATTATGTCGGCTTGGTCGTTGATCAAGTTTTGGGGATTCAACACTTTAACAAGAAAAGTTTCTTTTCTAAGACCACTGAATTGGATAAAAACCTGCAAGACTACTGTCAGGGATTTTTTCACCAGCATAACCAGCAATGGCATGTCTTCTTATTCAGTCGTTTGTTGCAAAATCCAAAATTTATGAACGCGTCAATAAAATTTATAAATTAAACGTCGCACACGAAAGTAATAAAGGCGTAAATCGGGGAGAAGCTGCATGGGCTTTAAACTTAAAAAGAAGAATACAGGTGAAAGTACCAGCCGCAAAAGTGGCAATGCTTTTTTAGCCAAGATTCAATCACAAACAGATCAGTTATCACGTGTATTTGGTGACAGTGAAAAGTCTAAGCCGCTTATTTACGGGGCAATAGGCTGTCTACTCGCGGCACTCATTACCTTGCTATATCTTTTCTATAGCGTGCCACGTACCAACCAGCTGACTCAAAGTCTGGGTGATTTACGCCTACTTTCGCAAATGATTTCACGTCAGGCGACAGAAGCCACTGCTTCGGGAACACCTGAAGCGATGAAAAGCCTGACCGAATCACAAAAAGCGTTTGCTGAAAACCTGGAAACAGTGAAAAGTATTCATCCGGACAATGAAGCACTGGACACGGTGAACCAACAGTGGAGCAAGATGTCATCTAATATTGACCTGATTGCTTCACAACAAAAAATCATTAACCAGCTGTATGATACTAACATCGCGATTGGTGAAGCCATCCCGGGAATTCAGGCAGAATATAACCTGATGGTTGACCAGATGGCGCGTCAGAACATGCCTTCTAACCAGGTTGTTATTGCGAAAAACCAGGTATTTATTGCAGAACGTATCTTGCGTTCAATCAGTTTGGTATTGACGGGTAGCGATGGTTCCCGTGAATCAGCGGATGACTTCAGTGCCGATACGGAAACTTTTGGTTCTTATTTAAATGCCCAATTGAACGGTTCTGCTGAACTGGGTGTAGAACGTGTCAATGATCCGAACCTGCGTGAATCTCTGGAAGGAATCAAGGCTGAATATGATGATGTATTGCAGTCTGCGTCTGCAACGATCCTGAAAAACTCGACTCAAATTGTCAACGTTCGTCAAGCTTCTGCTGCGGTTTTCACCGAATCTGACGTGCTGCTGAATAATCTAAATAAACTGTCAAGCAAAGCCGGTCTGACGACGATTCTTCCAGCGGTTTTATTAATTCTGTTATTGATTGGCTTCCTGATCTGTGTATTCAAACTGCTATCCCTGCGTGGAGCATCGGATAAACAGCGTGTAACACGCCTGCAAGATGAATATGACCGTAACCAGAATGCGATTCTACGTTTATTGGACGAGATTGCTGACCTTGCAGATGGTGACTTACGTTCATATGCGACAGTATCTGAAGACTTTACCGGTGCGATTGCCGACTCGATTAACTTTGCGATTGACCAGTTACGTGATCTGGTATCACGTATTACCGAAACTTCACATGAAGTAGCGCAATATACGGCAACCACACAAAGCATTACCAACCAGTTAGCGGAAGCTTCTGAACACCAGGCCCAAGAAATTGCCGGTGCTTCTGCTGCCATTAACGAAATGGCAATGTCGATTGACCAGGTATCTTCAAACGCTGAAGAATCTGCCATGGTTGCGGAACGTTCGGTACAAATTGCTGCCAATGGTGCAGACGTTGTAAACCGCTCAATTGAGGGGATGGACACCATTCGTGAACAGATTCAGGAAACCTCGAAGCGTATTAAACGTCTGGGTGAATCTTCACAGGAAATTGGTAACATCGTTGCCCTGATTAACGATATTGCTGACCAGACCAACATTCTTGCCTTGAACGCTGCAATTCAAGCGTCGATGGCAGGTGAGGCCGGTCGTGGTTTCGCGGTTGTCGCGGATGAAGTACAACGTCTTGCGGAACGTTCTGCCTCTGCAACCAAGCAGATTGAAGGCCTGGTAAAAACGATTCAGACCGATACCAACGAAGCGGTAATTTCGATGGAACAAACCACAGCCGAGGTTGTGCGTGGTGCGAACCTGTCTAAAGATGCCGGTGTAGCACTGGACGAGATTCAAACTGTATCGAATAACTTGGCAAAACTGATCGCAAGCATTTCTGATGCAGCAAAACTGCAGTCTGCTTCTGCAGGTCATATTGCGACCACGATGAACGTGGTTCAGGAAATTACGTCGCAAACCACGAGTGCAACTTTTGACACAGCCCGCTCTGTTTCTGAGTTGGCAAACATGGCCGATGCATTACGTGAATCTGTATCTGACTTTAAACTGCCAGAATAAAGTTAGAGCATATGGGGTAAATGTGCCTTGATCTAGGTTGAGGCGCATTGGGACATACAGATATAAAGCCTCGACAAGATGTACTTAACTTCATAACGTTAGGTCTCGCGTGACGATGACAATTAAGTTTGAGCGCCCTTCTTGGCGGCACAACGTAAGAAGCATGAGCTATGAAAGAAATATTAAAAAATTTAGTTGAAACGACAACGCTTCCTGAAGATAGTTATCTTGATCAAGATGCAGAAATTCTTGAAATCTTTGTTGAAGAAATCGAAGAGATCTTCGTTGAGTTAAATGCTTTATTTCCAGAATGGTTTGCCAATCCAGGTCAGCAGGAGACGCTGACTACGATTCGTCGCCATTTCCATACCCTGAAAGGTTCAGGGCGGATGGTAGGGGCAAAAACAGCCGGGGAAATTGCGTGGGCAGTTGAGGATAGCTTAAACCGGGTCCTCTCAGGCTCGATTCAGCTAACACCGGTGATTCAGCAATATGCCAAAGCTGTACTGAATATTTACCAGTTTATTTTATATCCAAAATTTAAGCAGGTGCGGGAGCTGGATGTTGATTTGCGCCCAGTCATCCTGTTGGGACAACAATTACAACAACAAATTTCACCTGAGCCAGCTCTAGAAGAACTCTTGCAGTTGGCAGACAGCTTGACGGCTGAAGGTCAGATCACAGGTCTTGAATTGGCAGACAGTTCCAGCAGCGAGCTTGATAGTGCTCCGCTTAGTCCAGAACAGGCCGCTGAAAATCAGGACACGATGGCTCAGAATGATATTGATGAAACTGTTGCAATCTTTATTGAAGAAGCAGAAGAGCATCTTGAAACAATTGCCAGATTCCTGGGCAATGAAGATGAAAAAACTCAGGATTATAATGCCCTGATTCGTGCCATTCATACTTTACGTGGCAGTTCATCCATGGCGCAAATCGAGCAGATTTTTGATGCCAGCTCCAAAGTGGAACATTTGTTTAAAACCCTGGTGCAGGATGAAATCGTTTCGACCTCTAAAGAGACGGCTTTATTGATCCAGTATGCTGAATTTATCAGTGATTATTTGCATTTATTGGGCCAGAGTGAGCAGGAAGCCCTGAACAAGGTCTATGCTACTTTCATCAAGGTTTGGGATGATTATGGCTATGCAGCCAGTGAAGCAGATCGTCCGGAAACTCAAGGTCTGGTTTCCAAACTGGTTGAGCTGAATATTGATCTGTTGCTGGATGCCGAGTTTGAGTTTGATAAACGTGCCCAGATGGATTATCCGGAATATATTCAGGCTTTAAGCCAGCAGGCAGCGGAACTGCTTGCACATACCGATAATCGCGCGGCACTTGGCATCCATGAGTTTACTGCTGATTTGAAACTGGCCTATGATGCCTTGCTGGAAAAGCCGGTACTGCTCGGCAGTAATTATGCTTATGAGCTGTTTGCGCAGGCGCATCAGGAATTCATTCATCTGTTCGATACACTGGCAGCGGGACAGCGGGTGATCTTAAGCGAACAAGTGCATAAGACCCTGGGCGAACTGTCGGCATTTGTACAGCAGGATCTGGAAATCTTGAAGGATGAGTGTACAGAAACTCCGGTAGAAAATACGTTCATTCAAACAGAGCCATTAGCTGAAGCCGCTACTACGGGCAGTGTGGATTTTGCTGTACTAAGCCAGCGGATTGCCGCAGACCGTCAGCTGCTGGAAAGTAGTGAGGCACAGCGTGACTTTGATGAAGACCTGCTGAATATTTTCCTGGAAGAAGCAGATGAATTGTTGGTCAGTATTGATGAAGACCTGAATAGCTGGACCAAAAAACAAAATGACACGGCTTCATTAAATAATCTGATGCGCCATTTGCATACCTTGAAAGGGGGCGCAAACATGATTATGGCGTCACATATTGGTGCAATTGCGCATGAACTGGAAAGTATTTATGAGCGGATTATTCGCCAGCAAATTCAGGTCACTCCCGCTTTAATCCAGATGATTCGTCTGGTACAGGACAACGTTTCTGACCGTATCCAGGCGATGCGTGATGAAGGCATTGACTATCCGGCACCTGAAGCAATTGCAATTCTGCAAAATATTCAGACGCTGGCAGCAGGACAGGCGGTTGAGACACCTGTTGAAACGGGAGTACCAGCAAGTGTTGAGCTGGAGAATACAGCGCAGGCTGATGCGCTGGGTGATTTAGCAAATGAGTTGATAGTTGAAACTGCTGATGACAGCACTGATGAGCTGATATCTGAAAAACCGGCAGCAATAGAATCTGGTCTTGAAGTAGTGGCAGTTACTGCCGAGCTTTCGGCAGAGGATGAGCTGAAATCTATTGTTGAAGAAAGCTTCCTGGAAGAATCTGAAGAGGTTCTCGACAATGCAGAAAAATTGCTGAAGCAATGGTTTGAACAGCGTAGTGACCGTAGCTTGTTACTACAATTACAACGTGCCGCCCACAGCATTAAAGGTGGCGCACGTATGATTGACAATGAAACGGTTGCGAGCATTGCCTATGAGCTGGAAACTACTTTTGAGCAGTTTGCAGTCTATCATTTTAACTCGAATGCGTATGATGGCCTGTTGCAAAAAACGCTGGCCTGGCTAAAACAGGCAATTTTCCAGCGTGACTATAGCAATGTTGGGCAGATTCAAAGCGGTCTGGCAAAGATCCAGTATGTAGATGTAACGGCACAATTGCCTGAACACCTGGCCAAAACTGAACATCTGGCTGCGGTTCCTAGTTTCGAGTTTATAGAAGGTGATGGTACTGAACCACCTCAGATGATGGGTGAGTGGGCGCATACGGGTACGGGCGATACCAGCAATGAGATGATCCGTATCTCGGCCGATCTGGTGGAGAAGATGATTGACCTGTCGGGTGAGAACGCGATTAACCGTTCCCGTATCGAAATGGATTTGGGGCAGCTGGGCAATACCCTGAACGAGATGGAGCTTGCGATCAAGCGTCTGGCCGATCAGTTACGCCGAATGGAAGGTGAGCTGGAATCCCAGATTATTGCCAAACACGGTTCAGAAAACTCGCGTTATGCAGACTTTGACCCCCTGGAAATGGACCAATATTCTTCTTTGAACCAGTTGTCTAAATCTCTGGCGGAATCGGCATCTGACTTGGTAGATTTCAAAAGTACCCTGGCAGACAAGATTAGGGAAACTGAAGGCTTGTTATTGCAACAGTCACGGATTCAGGCCGAGATTCAGGAGAGCCTGATGCGTACCCGTCTGGTTCCATTTGACCGCATGTTGCCACGTTTACAACGTATTGTACGTCAGACATCGACCAGCTTGAGCCGTCCTGCCGAATTAATCGTACAAAATAATGAAGGTGAATTGGACCGTAATATTCTGGAACGTCTGGTGACCCCATTTGAGCATATGCTGCGTAATGCGATTGACCATGGTCTGGAAGATCGCGCTGAGCGTCTTGCACTGCACAAGCCGGAAGTGGGCGCTATTGTATTAAATATTAGCCGCCAGGGGACAGATGTTATCGTTTCCTTCAGTGATGACGGTAAAGGCATTGATGCCGGAAAAATTCGGGAAAAGGCTCTTGGCTTGGGCCTCATCAAAGAAGAGCAGATGCTGGATCAGGAAGAAATCTTGCAGCTGATTTTCCATCCTGGCTTTAGTACTGCCACAGCGGTTACCCAGATTTCCGGTCGTGGGGTCGGGCTGGATGTCGTACAAAGTCAAATCAAGCTGCTCGGCGGTCATGTCTCGGTGACGTCCGAGTTAGGCAAGGGAACCACCTTCAGCATTCGCGTTCCTACAACAGTGGCGGTCAGCGATGCCCTGATGGTGAAAGTAGGGGATCAGCAATATGCCATTCCACTGGCCCAGATTGACCGTATTGTCCGTATTGCGCCGTCAACACTGGAAACTTACTTTAATAGTAAAGATGACCACTTCAAGATTGATAATGAAAATTACAAGCTACGTTCTTTGTCCGAATTTGTTGCCAATCAGCCAATTCCACGTCTGAACAATATCGGTCATTCACTTCCGGTACTGCTGATCAAAGGCAATAGTGGTCAGACCATTGCCTTGCTGGTTGATCAGCTGGTCGGCTCACGTGCCCAGATTGTCGTGAAACCAGTGGGTCAGCAGTTTGCCAATATTGGCGTAGTGGCTGGTGCAACGATTCTTGGTGATGGTCAGGTCTGTCTGATTCTGGATGGTCAGAATATTGCCCGTCAGATTCAAACCACTCAGCGTCTGAAACAGTTGCAAGATCATCGTGATAGTTCACGCTACTCGAATACACGTCGTCTGGTGATGATTGTGGATGACTCGGTGACAGTGCGTAAGGTAACTTCACGTCTGCTAGAACGTCAGGGTTATGATGTGGTAACTGCTAAAGATGGTGTCGATGCGATTGAGCAGCTTGAAAATATCCGTCCAGATCTGATGCTGCTTGATATTGAGATGCCGCGTATGGATGGTTTCGAGGTGACCAACCTGGTTCGTCACCATGATATTCACCGTAACCTGCCAATTATCATGATCACATCGCGAACCGGTGAAAAACATCGCGAACGGGCGTTCAGTCTGGGGGTTACTCACTATATGGGTAAACCGTTCCAGGAAGCAGAGTTGCTGGAGAATATTCAGGAAATCATTGCAGTACAACAGGGGTCATAGATGAGTCAGAGTAACTTAAGCAGCACGATGGCTGATCAGATTAGTCAGCAGGAATTACAGCATTTAATTACGGTCTCTACCGGATTTATTGATGCTTATATTATTGACTGTCACGGCAAAGCGCCGATGTTATTACCGCAAAATATTGTTTTGTCAGCGCTGGATAGTTCGACCCAAGTCAAAACCGTAGAGTGGCATGAAGCCAAACTGCCGGTCTATGCGGTGAATGAGCCTTCTCAGCAACAGGGGGTTGCTCTGGTGATTGAAGGGGATGAAATCCACCAGCGTTTTGCCCTGATGTGCAATGAAATGCCAAAAACGATCCGTTTACGTATTTCTGAAGTGGTGGATGCGGAGCAGTCCGATTATGATCCTGCCGTATTCCAGTATGTCCGTATGGCAGAACAGTTATTCCATATCCCGAATATGGCACATATTCAGGCTACACTCGGTCTATAAAAAATATAAACATAAAAAGGAACTCTACGGAGTTCCTTTTTTATGTCTTCATCTAGTGCTTAGTGGCTCAGTAAGTTCACCAGAATCTGCTCATAAATTTCAGCCAGTGGCTCTAGATCGGCAATATCTACATGTTCATTGATCTGGTGGATGGTGGCGTTCAGTACCCCAAGTTCCAGCACCTGAGCTCCAGTAGGGGCAATAAAGCGGCCGTCCGAGGTCCCACCAGATGTAGACAGTTCGGCTTCACGACCTTTCACACTCAAGATGGCATCTTTGGCAGCATTTACCAGTTCGCCCACCGGGGTCAGAAATGGCGAGCCAGACAATGTCCAGGAAATGTCATACTCCACCCCATGACGGTCCAGAATCTCAAGGGTACGTGCCTTAAGTTCTTCGGCAGTCACTTCGGTGGAATAACGGAAGTTAAACAGCAGTTCCATGCTGCCCGGTACCACATTGGTTGCACCCGTACCGGCATTGATATTGGAAATCTGGAAAGAAGTGGCCGGGAAATAGGCATTGCCATGATCCCAGACCGTATTACATAATTCTGCAATAGCTTGAGAGGCAGTATGGATCGGATTCACTGCAAGCTGCGGATAAGCCACATGGCCTTGTTTGCCTTTAACCGTTAGATGGGCATTTAATGAACCGCGACGGCCATTTTTGATAATATCGCCGAGTTGATGTGTGCTTGATGGTTCGCCCACCAGACACCAGGTGATTTTTTCATTGCGTGCCTCCAGCGTCTCAATGACTTTTACCGTACCATTGATGGAGGGACCCTCTTCATCTGAAGTAATCAGATAGGCAATCGAGCCTTTATGATTTGGATATTTTGCTACAAAACGCTCAGTGGCCACCACCATAGCAGCTAGCGCTGTTTTCATATCGGCACTGCCACGACCATAGAGCTTGCCATCACGGATTTCTGGCTGAAATGGGTCCGAGTTCCAGGCTTCCAGATTTCCTGTAGGTACCACATCCGTATGGCCAGCAAAGCAGAATACTGGGTCTTCTGTTCCTTTACGCGCCCAGATATTATCCACATCTTCAAAGCGCATGGCTTCAATATGAAAGCCGATCTGCTTTAAACGTTCCGCCATGATCGTCTGGCAGTCATGATCCAGAGGGGTAATAGAAGGCTGGCGTAACAGTTGCAGGCTTAAGTCTAGAGTGGCAGAAGAGTCCATAGGGTATTCTTAAGTGGGTAAATTTATGGCTTCTATAATAGGGGAATATAAGCTGGAATGTGAATATGCCATATAAAAAAACCCTATCGTAGATAGGGCTTCCTGGTACTTGAAAAAACTTAATTGTGACGGATTTCTTCAGACGTTTTTTCCGCAGTATTAGTGACAGTATCTCCAGCTTTGGAAACGTCTTTTCCCAGACCTTTGAACGTATTACAACCAGTCAATACAAAAGCCATTAGCAATGAAGTAGCAAGAATTTTTTTCATCATCATCTCCATATAATCAATAATAAAATTATTATGATGTGGAACTTAGATTAGAAAATATATGTTCTAAAAAACATGAGGTTTTCATAGTGCTTCGGTTAATAGATGTAATGTTTTATAGTGACTTATGTGTAGATAAAGGAAGTAGTAAGGGATTGCGGTACATATAAAAATCTTCTTGATCTGCTTTTTTATATAATCCATCTGTCCACCAATATGGCTTTAAACAGCTCGGCTGAGCATTTGGATAAATCCATTCATGTCGTTGCAGACGATAAAAACCGGAGCTGGGATCAGGAATCTGCTGTCCCCATAAACCCAGACGCCGTCCAGTATTTATCCATGCGGGCAGGGGCTGATCAGCACGATGAAGTGGTAGATAAAGCTGGCCCTTAATCACACAAAAACGTTGTTGGATAGGATGCCCAAGCGCCTCGGTAAACTGAAACTGTTTCTGGGTAAAATGCTTCATTTTCCGGATTAAAGTATCACTGCGGTTCAGGCCATACCAGTGTGGCAGGCTGAAATCGGCCTCAGCCAGATAATATTTCAGGGCGATTTCCCAATGCTCAACCAGACCGCTATCGCTATTTAACAGTAAAAAATCCAGCTCACCCAGTGTTTTGGCGCCGTCAATTTTCTGAATACTATGTCCTAAAAGCTGGTAAGGATGATAAGCATCATCCAATAACCAGAACCAGATCAGCATTTCAAAGCGCAGGCCGAGCCGGGTGCTTTTCAGTTGCCCGACAAAATATTCCAGTTCTTGTGGATGCTGATCTAGATATTTCAGGCGCGGATGATAGTGCTGTAGATGCTGCTGCCAGTGCTGGTTATTGTGTAGCTCAAAACCATGCACAATCGTCAGCTCATCTGGGAGTCCGGACAGGATGTTGGGGCTGCCGACAGCGAAGGCCAGTTGTCGTACCAAAGGGTGCTGATAGCATTGCCATGTTTCTACAAAATTTTGATTTAGACGGGAAAAGGGCATCACGTGACCTGTGAAAGTGCAGAAATATAACGGAGAGCAGATAAAAACACTTTATACTACCCTAATTCCGGGGTTGGGACTGATTTATGAAAATGTTGTTTTGGCGAAGCCTAGTGGTGGTGTTTGTGATCCTAGGTTTTATCGGTGCATTTTTGCCGGGTATGCCAACAACAGTCTTTTTAATTCTGGCTGCCTGGGCGGCTTCTAAAGGTTGGCCACAGATGGATGAGTGGCTACTTAACCATCCAAAATATGGGCCTACGCTTAGCGCCTGGCGAGCCAATGGTACGGTGCCTCGTAAGGCCAAATGGTTGGCTAGTATCATGATGCTGATCAGTGGAATCATTATGCTGGTGACCCCAGCACCTGTCGCTGTCAAAATCTTTACTGATATCATCTTGCTGATTGTGACTATTTGGTTATGGCGCCGTCCTGAACCCCTGCCAGAGAGCCAGCAACATGAGCAGATCGCTACCTCAGTATCTTCTTTAATCAAGAAAAAGACCGAGAATGATAAGTCATGAATAACTTACAGCTGGCTCAGGCCGAAATTCTGATTGATTTAGCCCAGCAAAAACTGTATTTGCCGCGCTTTAATAAGAGCTATCTGATTTCAAGTGGAAAAAACGGGATAGGTGAAACTGAAAATAGTGGCAAGACCCCGCGTGGCTGGCATAAGGTGGCAGAAAAATTTGGTCAGGAAATGCCTTTAAACAGTGTATTTATTGCCCGTCAGGCCACGGGTGAGATTTATAATGCTGAGCTGGCAGCCCGGTTTCCTGAGCGGGACTGGATTTTAAGTCGTATTTTGTGGCTTCGTGGTCTGGAAGCCGGCTTTAATCAGGGCGAAGGCTGCGATACCTATCAGCGCTATATCTATATTCATGGCACGCCAGATTCAGAATCAATGGGTACGCCGAGGTCACATGGCTGTATCCGGATGCGCAATGCAGATATAGCAGAGCTGTTTCGTCTGGTGAATGAAGACGCACTGGTCTATCTTTCGGAACAGCCGCTGGAGATTGAACCTGAATCTTTAAAAATAAGACAGATGAATGAATAAAATCAGATGAAATATCACTTATTTTCACCAGGTGAATAAGTCCTGAGTGTTAAATTCACTGCTGGATGGTCTGAGGGAGATATGAGGGAAAGGAAAGTTAGCGACAGTACTGGATCATAAAATATTAAAACTCTAGAAAGACTGAAAATGTTTGAATTACAGGATTACCACCTGAAGAGTTTTGAGGCCCTGTATAATCTTTCAGCAGGCTTGACGTTTTCAGTAATTGCTGGCCTAAATTTTCATTTAATAGTTAAAAAAGTGCAGATCGCTGCTCATAGAAAGCACTTAAAATTTGCTATAAACTTAAAAAATAAACAAAAAGTATTGTTTTTTTTAACAATTAACCTATTTTTTAATCACTCACACTGAAAAAGTGGAAAACAGTCAGAAAAGCGTTTGACAGTCTGTGAGGATTCTCTATAATGCACCTCATCAAACGATGAAGACGTTTAGAAAGGGCGCTTAGCTCAGTTGGTAGAGCGTCTGCCTTACAAGCAGAATGTCGGCGGTTCGATCCCGTCAGCGCCCACCAAGCTTCTTTCACGTTGAGACCTTATAGTGCAGCGGTAGTTCAGTTGGTTAGAATACCGGCCTGTCACGCCGGGGGTCGCGGGTTCGAGCCCCGTCCGCTGCGCCACTTTAAGATCTTGATATTCGTTTGCCGCAATAGTGACATTGTGTAAGTGCAGCGGTAGTTCAGTTGGTTAGAATACCGGCCTGTCACGCCGGGGGTCGCGGGTTCGAGCCCCGTCCGCTGCGCCATTTACATGATTGATCTTTTGAGGGCGCTTAGCTCAGTTGGTAGAGCGTCTGCCTTACAAGCAGAATGTCGGCGGTTCGATCCCGTCAGCGCCCACCAGATTCTTTTGCGATGCAGCGGTAGTTCAGTTGGTTAGAATACCGGCCTGTCACGCCGGGGGTCGCGGGTTCGAGCCCCGTCCGCTGCGCCATCTCAAGAGAAATTAGATTTAGGTCCCTGAGCTTAAATTTAATAAAACTAAAGATTGACACTCTTTATCAGGGCGCTTAGCTCAGTTGGTAGAGCGTCTGCCTTACAAGCAGAATGTCGGCGGTTCGATCCCGTCAGCGCCCACCAGATTCTTACGATGCAGCGGTAGTTCAGTTGGTTAGAATACCGGCCTGTCACGCCGGGGGTCGCGGGTTCGAGCCCCGTCCGCTGCGCCATCCTAAGATCATTCTGCTTAAGCTCCTAAGTTTAAGATATTCATATCAAGACTTGTTGGTCTTGCTTCATAAAATAGCCCTGCTATTTTATTCCTCAGGGCGCTTAGCTCAGTTGGTAGAGCGTCTGCCTTACAAGCAGAATGTCGGCGGTTCGATCCCGTCAGCGCCCACCATATCTTTCTTGCCTAAAATCTGATTATTCCCTAGAATTCAAAGTCTATAATAATTTGAAGATTTCATGGCCATGAGAAATCCATATCAGCGCAAAGCCGCCTCAAAAAATCAAAATTCTACTTACGATCCCAAATATGCTTATAAACAGTATATTGAAGCGATTGTCACCAATGCAGGCATTTTTGCACTTTATCAAGACGGCTGGGCACTTTGTGCGACTCCGACCGGACAGCGGGCTTTTGCCAGCTGGCAAAGCAAGGGTTTGGCCAGGCTGCTGATAAAAGACAACTGGGCCAATTATCAGGTCCAGGAAATCAGTCTCAAGGATTTTGTTGAGAAAGTCATTCCTTTTTTGCGTCAGGAAAAGACCATTCTTTCACTGGATTTAACTCCGGAAGGGCAGAATATTCTGGTGGTGCCAGAAAAGTTACTGCTTGATATTAAAAATTATCTCTATCAGATCTATATACAAAAACCCGAACTTTTTAAAAATCCGGATCTGCCGTTGCCGCGGCAGATCCGTTTACATTAGGATGTATTTAAATAGACCCTTATATCCATTGAAGAGCCACTCATCAACACAAACTATTTGCCTAACCAGAAGTGATAGCGAATACACAGAGAAATGGCGGCACTGAGGTTGATGACATGCTGATAGCCCTCATATTTGGCAATTGCACGGGCGCGTGGCGTATGAAAGCCGAGTTCGCCCGTGATAACCCTCAAGTTATCCGGATATGGCTGGACATATGCTGCTGCGTTGTCCAGACAGTTGTTTAAAGTGAGAGGGGCTGTCCAGACCCCTTTTTATGAGCAGTAGCACAGTAAAGATCAAGCTCAGGCTGTGTTTAAGTTGACTGGAAATTTTTATGTCCTGATTGTTTAAGAACAGATTAAGTTGTCATCTCTGTATGCAATAAAAAACCGGATAGCTTTGCCCGGTTTTTTGATTTTATATCGTTTTAATACACATCACGACGATAACGGCCATCCTGACGTAATTGATCGACACTACTTTCTCCGAGAATCTCGATCAGGGCTTGATCAACATCACTGGCCATGCCGTTAATGCTACCGCATACATAAATCACTGCCCCCTGAGCAATCCAGGTTTTTAGCTCTTCTGCCTGTTCACGCAGCTTATGATGTACATAGACTTTTTCCGGCTGGTCGCGAGAGAAGGCCAGATCCAGACGTTGCAGTGTGCCCATCTGTAACCATGCCTGAATCGTTTTTGCAAAGAAGAAATCATGTTCACGCTGGCGCTCGCCGAAGATTAGCCAGTTTTGTGTATAGTCCTGACGGTTACGTGCGCTCAGCAGGCTGAGTAGGCCGGCAATGCCAGTACCATTACCAATACAGATAATTGGACGGTTATCATCCACCAGATGGAAGGATTCATTGTTACGGATACGTAAGGCAATTGAAGTATTTAACGGCGCATGCTCGGTCAGCCAGCCTGATCCCAGACCGAAGCGGCCTAGGGCATCGCTTTGTTGACGAACCACTAGGCGTAAAACCTGCTGGCTGGGAATACTGGCAATCGAATATTCCCGGGTAGGCAGAACAGGTAATTGCTCAAGTAGCTGCTCCAGAGAGTCAAAAGGCTTGGCTTGAGTCAGGTCACGGTCCCAAAGCGCCTGTTCAATATTTTGTTGCAGAGATGGGACCTGTGTACCGGCAGCAATCTGGTATTTTTGCATGAATGCACGAATACGTTCCGAGCTATTTCCTGGCTGGATCTCGGCAATATCACCTGCCTGCCAGATGGCTTCATGCTCGGGAGTCAGTTCAATACTAAAGGCTGGCGCACCCAGACTGCCCGGATTGAGCAGCTCACGTTGATGCAAAGTCCATGAATCAAAAGTCTTGTCAATGCGCATGGCTTGTAATTCCAGTTGCGTGACCTGTGCCAGTGCCTGATTCCACTGCTGGATATGTTCATGATTGGCATTATCCACTTCAATGGTCGGGAATAATGGTGTGGCGGCATTCTGCTGCAACCATGCATCAATACGATGGCCAAAACTGCAATAGGTGTCTGGATATTCCTGGGAGCCGAGTGCCAGAACTGCATAACTGAGATGACTGAGGTTGGTTTTTGCAGACAGGATTTTTTTCTCAAAAGATGTAGCCAGATCCGGTGCTTCGCCGGTGCCATAGGTGCTGGCAACAAATAACACCTGTTCAGCCTGTTGCAGATCGCTCAGGCTTAACTGCTGTACTGTTTTAACTTTAACCGGTTGACGCGCTTCTTGTAAGGCGGTTGCGGTACGCCAGGCCAACTGCTCGGAGACACCGGTTTGTGAAGCATAGGCAATCAGCCAGGGGGGGGTATTTGAATCTAAAGGAATGGCAGTAGCACTTTGACGGGCAGCCAACGTCAGTTTCTTCTGTTTACGGCGTTTCAGATACAGCATCCAGCCAGTCACGAAGAATAGAGGCATTGTTAAAGCTGCCAGCATGACTAGGAACTGGTAGACCGGACCAAAGAAGCTCCCCCGGTGGACGGGCAGCATACTGCTCATAATTTTTTCATTTAACTTTTTATCTTTATAGAGCTGGACATCATAAAACTTGGCATCAGCATAATGATAACTTGCCGTATTCCGCGCACGTTCATGCTGAGGGATCGGGTCCACGAAACTCAACTCTATTTTACCATCGGCTTTTTTCGGAAGAGTAAACGTCACGCTCGAGTATCTACCGGAGAATTCAGTATTAAAACCCATCCAGCTTTGCTCCAGTATCTGCACAGTTGTTTCTGGAGGCAGAGTGTTTTCAGTATTTTTACCACTGCGACCCGGATTGGCATTGGCCTGCATGGTTGGTTGTGGACGCTCGACTCCTAATACTTTAAACATGCCATTACGCCACCAGTCATACGACCAGTACAGGCCGGTGCATGCGAGCAGCAGGTAGAAAATGACTACCCAGGTTCCAACTACGGCATGTAAATCCCAGATAAAATTTCGGCCTTTTAACTTCGGCTTAACCAGGAACCACTGTTTAATTGAATGGCGTTTGGGCCAACGCAAATACAGGCCGGACAGTACGAAGAAGATGAGCATCAGGGTACAGGCACCGGTAATTTGCTTGCCGAATGGACCCAATGTTAAATAGCGGTGTAACTGCTGAACAAACTGGAAGAACTCACGGCCTTTAAGCTCAGGCAGGGCTTCGGCCGTGTAGGGGTTCAGCATAATATTCTGGCCGCGTCGTGCACCTTCTTTGGCGATATTCACTGTGCTGGATGCAGCCGGATCGCTGGCCACCGTAACGCTATTAATTTTGGCCTCAGGCTGGTTTTGCTGGAAACGTTGATATAACTCAGCTGGGCTTAGTTTTGGTTGATTTTGTATCTGAACCACATAACTGTCAGTATTTATCCATTTTAAGATTTGCTGCTCATAAGAATAAATAGCTCCAGTGACTCCCATGATGGAAAGGATCAAACCAGCGCTAATCCCCAGAAACCAGTGGATTTGGAAAAACATTTTTTTTAACATGGGCGTCAGATGAAAGTGGTTTATACAAAATTATGAAAATTATAGCTGGAAATTATAGAGTTTGAAAATAATATTTATTCTCATTATCATTTATATTGCGGTCTAGGTAATTTTTTATAAAAAAATATTGTAAAAAAACCTCCATGCCCAGGCAGGAGGTTTTTGAGCTTCACTTCTATTTAGATCTGCTTCGGCTCGCCCACTTCAGCTTGTAGATGTTTGCGGATGGTGGCAAAAGAGAAATTCTTGCTGTCCATACGTTTTGGCAGAATATAGGCACCTTGTTGGCCCTTTACCTTGAAATTGACCAGGATAAATTCAGGGGTGTTATACCACTCGTAAATATCTTTCCAGCCAATCGCACCCACACCTTCCTGCATGCCCATTTTCTGGCGCATCACGAGGCCATGCGGTTGCACGCCCAGACGAATGCCTTTGATTTCCTGAACCGGAAATTCATTCATCTTGCGTTTGACATACCATTCCATGCCAAATGTACGAATCAGGTAGTACAGCACCACACAGACAATTGCCACCCAGCAGAAGACAGTCGAATAGTTCTTGAGCAGAATAATACCCAGAATGGAAAGGGCCACAATAACACCCATGATCAGCCAGGCTTTCATGCCAATTTTATTGGTACTACGCCAGATCGTCAGCTGAGCATGACGCTGCTCTGCTTCTGAAATTTCATAGTTCACAGGCTGTAGGGTATAAGCGTATAAATTTTTCGCGGTCATAATGAAATTAACAGATTTAAAACTTTAAAAAGTTTAGCATTAATTGGATGCATTCAGTGAGTATATTGTTCCAAAATCAGTCAAATTATAGGGAAGCCAGTTCGGTAGCCTGTTGATCGTGCTCATGGCTTAAACTTTGCTTTAACTGACTGAGCTGGTTCAGAATACTAAAGATCAGCGACAGCTGCTGTAAGATGATTAATGACTTTTGGTCATCTTCCCGATTGTCGGACAGGCGTTGACGAATATCCAGCAGCATCTTGGGAGCACTCAGATCCGGCATTTCATCATGCAGCAATGCACCGTGAATATCGATCAGCGCCTTGTCGAGCAAGTCCAAAATATCCTGATCCTGAATTTTTTCCCGATGCGCACCCAAGGCCGCAATATAGCTGATAAAGGTATGGTTCAAACATAAGAACTCAAAAGCCAGCGATTTTTGCTGCGGATCGAAGTCGGGCTCAGTAGCCAAAGTCGAAATCAGCGAAGCCACTTCGGCATCGGTATTATGCGCAGCGCGGCGCACCACCCGATATTTCAGGCCATTATTGCGTCCTGACTTATACTGTTCAATTACTTCGCCCAGATAATCACACTCGGCTTGTAGGGTACGATTGATGCTGCGCGGTAGACGACGGAATTTCCAGTCGGGGAAGATAAAGCTCACCCCAAACCAGGCAATCGCACAGCCAATCAGGGTGTCGATCATGCGCGGGAAGGCTGCGGCAAAGCCCATTCCATCCAGGTTAAAGTTAATCAGGGCCAAAATGGTAATAAAGGCCGTGGCCTGAGCATACTGTTTGCTGCGTAATTCAAAGAATAAAATACCACTGATGACCAGCAGTAATAACTGTCCTTCTACCGAAGGTACAAAATATAAAATCGCATAACCCAGCGTAATACCGGCCAGCGTCCCAATAATGCGTAAACGTAAGCGGCGCTTGGTGGCGTTAAAGTTAGGTTGGCTGACAAACAGGGCCGTCAGCAGAATCCAGTAACCATATTCAATATCGGTTAGCTGCACAAAGATATAACTGATCAGCAGCACAATCGACAGGCGGATGGCATGCCGGAACAGCACGGATTCAGGGGTCAGATGCTGCTTGATCCGGATCTTAATATCCTCCCAGCCTTTAAGATCATCATCTTTCAGCTGGTGGTCAATATACTTGGCCCGGTCAAATTTGATATGACGCTCAGTTTCCAGATTACGCAGCTGGGCATCAATCGATTTCAGGTTCTGATAGAGCGAAAATAAGGCATTTACCCAGACCTGATCATATTGCTGTTCTTGTCGTAGCTTTTCCAGAGACTGTCTCAGATTGCCAAAGGCATGTTTGAAACGCTTGTTATGTACATAGGTGGTGCGGAGCTGAATACTGTCCGCCAGGTCCTTACAGGCTTTGGCCTGAAGGGACAGGATGCGTTGAAAACGAAACAGCACATCACTGTGTTCAAACAGCTTGGCCAGTTTCTGGTAGTCAATATGTGCCGAATCGGCCCGCTCATGAATATCCTGCGCGACAAAATAGTATTGCAGGCTGCGGCGGGTGTCCTTCTGCCCACGGTCACCTTTCAGGCGGGTTAACAGCACTGTTTTCATTTCATTAAAAATTGAAATGAGTTTGCCATTTTCCAGAGATAGCTCAATGATACTCTGCTGATAGCTGTTCGGGGTCATGTCGACATCAAACAGATTGGACTTGGCATATAGAAAGTCACCCAGTGAGGCATAGCATTTGGCCAGACTATCCTGCGCACGATGGGCCGGAAAGAAGAGAAAGCTTAAGGTGGAGAGCAGACCATACCACATGGCCCCAATCACCAATAAGCCGGCCTGCACATACCAGCCATCAAACAGGTCAACGCCCAGCATGGAATAGACGGACACCACCAGACAGCCATACGAAATTGTGGCATAACGCCGTCCCAGTGAACCGAGCAGAATCAGGGCTATACAAGAGACAATTAAAGCCAGCGCAAACAGAATCGGATAAGGAAATAGTAGATACACACCAACAGCGGTTATAAAGAAACCGAGATAGGTATACAGTTGATTCAGGATGCGCACCGAAAAGCGGTCATCAATATCGCTTAAGCCAGCTGCTACCACTCCCAAGGTGAGGGGAATAGTCATTAATTGCTGCCCCATAAAATAGGGCACAAAGGCTGTGCCTATAAACGCGACCAGCATACGCAGGTTATACATCAAGGTCGTATTATAAGTGGTGCGTTTAAGATGATTAAGCCAAGATTTCAACGGTGATCCTTTATCCTTCGGTCTGGTGTGGGGGAGAGTGAATTTTCGCGTAAAAATGCGATCTCGATAACATTTAATTTCCATATAAATCATACTATGTGCTGTGTTAACTTGTCTGCATTCATCGCGTTAAATCTTAAATCTTAAATCATGAACTCAAGCAATACAGTACAGCAGCCTTATCGTATGTCCTGGATTATTTTATTGGCTTCGCTGACTGCATTGGGGCCTTTATCCATTGATATGTATCTGTCTGCCTTGCCAGAAATGGCCGCAGACTTTGGGGTCAGTACCCAGATGGTCGCTAACAGTTTACCTGCCTATTTTCTGGGGCTGGCGCTTGGGCAGCTGATTTATGGTCCGATCAGTGACCGGGTCGGACGTAAGCCGCCGCTGTATTTCGGGCTCTGTCTTTATATTGTGGCGAGCGTGTTGTGTATCTTTGCCCAGAATGAATGGAGTCTGATTGCAGCGCGGATTTTGCAGGCCTTAGGCGGCTGTGTAGGCGTGGTCATGGTGCGTGCTGCGATTCGTGACCGTCTGGATATGCAGTCGGCCGCTCAAGCTTTTGCCAGCATGATGATTGTGACCAGTATCGCACCGATTGTTGCACCCAGCTTGGGCGCTTGGGTTTTGATTTTTTATGATTGGCACATGATCTTTGTGGTCCTCATGATGAGTGGCCTGTTTATGCTGGCTTGCGTACATTTTCTGTTTGAAGAAACGCTAAAGCCGGAACAGCAGCTGAAACTGAACTTTCAGCAGGTATTAAGTCTGTACCGTGCCATTTTTCAGGACGAGAGTTTCCGGCATCCAATGCTGGTAGGCTGTCTGTCGGGTGGCATCATGTTCAGTTATATCAGTGCCTCTTCGGCTATTTTTATGGACCGTTACCAGCTGAGTGAACAGCAGTTCGCCTATGCATTTGGAGTAAATGCGATGGGTATCATGTTATCTTCAGCGCTTAATAAACATCTGGTGGGACGTTTCACGATACGGGGACGACTTCAACTGGGACTGTGGCTACAAGCCCTTGGGGTGAGTGCTTTACTCATTATGGGGCTGCTGGATACTCAGTCAGTCATTCCCGTTCTGGTCGCCCTGTTTTTGGTCGTGGCGGCAGTGGGTTTTACCGGTCCTAATGCGATGGCACTGGCCATGTCCGAACAGGGCGCGCGAGCGGGCACCGCCAGTGCCATTATCGGCAGTATGCAATTTACCTGCGGCTTGTTGGGTGGGGTTTTACTCAACTTTTTACTCTGGAATGCATTATTGAATATGGCTTTGGTGATGACCTTGCTGGTCTGTATTGCAATATGGATGCAGTGTAAATTAGCCTGAGCAATCGAGCCTAAAGAAGGCATCAAAGCGGTGGAGTGTAAAAAAAGCCAAGGGCTTTGTCCCTGGCTTTTTGAGTAAAACAAAACTTCTTAATCAGTGATTTAAAAATACTGCGAATTCCTCTACCGGAACACGCGGGGTGATATAGCTATTGATAATATGATCAGGGTCGGCATAACCCAGCGCCATGCCACAAATCAGTTCTTCCTCTTGTCCTGCACCGACCACTTCCAGCACAAGCTGATTAAAAGGATTCCAGGCAGCCTGTGGACAGGTATCCAAGCCACGCGCTTTGGCGGCAATCATGACATTTTGGATCATCATGGAAACATCCATTTTAGAGCCGATGCCCAGCGCCTTATGTAAAGTAAAGAAGAGCCCTACCGGTGCATCAAACAGTTCATAATTTCGCAGCTGTTGACGAGCCATCTTCTCTTTTTCGCCTTTTTGAATGTTGAGCAGGCCATATAAGCCCCAGCCATTTTCACGACGACGTTCTATAAAAGGCGAAAACCATTGCTGCGGATAATAGGAAAAAGTTTCGCCATAGTGTTCTGCTAGCGCGGGATTGGCCTGTAATTCGATTTGCGCCTGACACACCCGTTGTACCAATTCATCCCGCTTTTTGCCTGTCAGCACATACACTTTCCAGGGCTGGATATTGGTTCCTGAAGGTGCACGACTCGCAACGGTTAAAATATCTTTGAGCAGCTCGGTGCTGACCGGAGTATCTAAAAAAGCACGCACGGAATGACGTGAGCGAATGGTTTGGTCTACTGCACGAACGAGGTTTTGATCCATTTTGATATCCAATCTTATATCCTTACGATTTTGAATGACTATAAACTAAACAAACAGTTTGGTGGGTACAAAGTGAATAACGTGATGAGCTGTTATAATTTTTTTTCATTCTGAGGGGAATTAAAATGCCTGTTTCAAGAGCTAAATCTCCTGATTTTTTAAGTGATCTATTAGGGTCATAATATGCAGGATAAACTGCTGCAAGCTCTTATAAGCGGCTGAAAGCGTGATAACAGGCATCTCTTGAGGCCTTTAAGCTCCTGGAAAGTTCCAGATGGTAGACGACTAAAGTAGCCAGAAGATCAAATTTTAATGTAGAGATTAAGAGTTTATTTGAATTAATAAATGCTAAATTTTATATAAGAAATAATAACTTATAATAATTTTTTATAGGTGATTTAACTATTTCTAATAAAAAATAATAAAACTTTATACAAAGAAACAGCATAATGTGCGACTTTTCATCTGAATACATGTGCTTTGAAGAAATTCAGCTTTACATGGCTAAGATCTACTTAAAATAAAGTTATTCCAAACGGCTTGTTTTAAGCCAATTAGGTTGAAAGCGCTCAGAAAAATGTAAAATATTTTTGGGTAGTAAATGACAGTGATTCATCAGCTTTCATATAATTAACTGCTCGTTTTGAGCAGGCATGAAGTTGAAAGACAGGCTGTTTTTTCGCTTTTATAAATCTCTCATTTATTGAATATGATCATCATGATGATATTCATAAGTTTGAAAGGGATGATTAAGCGTTTTGTGATTCTAAAAGTGAGAGATGACTTCGAGGCATTTCTGGCGTAGTCATCATAGGTTGCAAGCAGACTGCAACATAAAGTGACTTTTAGAACGACAAAAAACTCCAGATCATCTTGGGCAAAAATTATGGATTTTACTTTTAACGCATTTTATACCTTGATCGCGGCAGCTATCGTGCTGTTACTCGGACGTTTCCTGGTCAATAAAATCGAATTCTTAAAACGTTACAACATTCCTGAGCCTGTTGCAGGTGGTCTGGTTGCAGCGATTCTCTCATTGCTGGTACACACATTCTGGGGTTATAGCATTACCACAAGTGCCCAATTGCAAACCAGTTTTATGTTAATTTTCTTCTCCTCAATCGGTCTGAGCGCCAACTTTTCCAAACTACGTGAAGGCGGGATTGGGCTGGTGATCTTCCTGATGGCGATTTCTATATTCATTGTGATACAAAACGTCGTAGGGATCAGTCTGGCGACTTTACTGGGCATCGATCCGCTGATTGGTCTGATTGCTGGTTCAATTACCTTGACCGGGGGACATGGTACAGCAGGAGCATGGGGTGAAATTCTGGAAGTTCAGCACGGTATTCAGGGTGCGCTTGCACTGGGAATGGCCAGTGCGACTTTTGGCCTGATTATTGGCGGAATCATTGGCGGACCTTTGGCTAGGCTTCTGATTAACCGTCACAATCTGGCGACTGAGCGTACCAACCAGCAGATTGAAAAGCGCAACAATACCCCGATGGATATTAATTCTACGGAATATATTCCATTTGAATATCCACATCAGGTACGTCTGATTACCGCGGATAACGCAATTACAACGCTAGGCCTGTTTGCCGGTTGTCTGGCATTTGCAGAATTTATGACCGGCTTTAGCCGAGGAACGGCATTCGAGCTGCCGACTTTCGTATGGGCGCTGGCAGGCGGTGTGATTTTGCGTAATGTGCTGGAAGGTATTTTTAAAGTTCAGGTCTTTGACCGGGCGATTGATGTTTTTGGAAATGCGTCCTTGTCGCTTTATCTGGCAATGGCATTGCTTTCTTTAAAACTCTGGCAACTGGCAGATCTTGCAGGACCATTGATGGTGATTCTGGGGGCGCAGACCTTAACCATGGCCTTATATGCAGGTTTCATTACCTTCCGTGTGATGGGTAAAAACTATGATGCTGCGGTACTGGCAGCCGGTCACTGTGGTTTTGGCATGGGGGCGACTCCGACTGCGGTAGCCAACATGCAGGCGATCACCAATACCTATGGCCCATCGCATAAGGCGTTCCTGATTGTGCCGCTATGTGGTGCATTCTTTGTTGACCTGATCAATGCAACGGTCATTCAGATGATTCTAAAGTTCTTTATATAATTTTTTGTATACAAAACTTTGGTAATGCAGATCGGTGGATGGAAATAATGGCCAGTATGTACCTGATTGCAATTTTGTTAATCAAGGCGCATAGCGAACTGTTCCAGCATGGCTATTCTGCTAAACACCAAGATCAAGTCAATTTAAAGAGCTGCTAAGACTTGGCAGCAAAAGCCCCGACTGGTTCGGGGCTTTTTTACTGGCTGGAAATAGGAAAAGAGATTTAAAAATAGTGGAGATAGCCCTGGTATATGATAAAACCGCTGATCAGGCTCGCCCAGACCGGCAATTTGGAACGAAGCAATAAAATCATGAGGAGGACAAATAGCAGATCCGACCAAGAGCGGAAAGAACGCTGCGACAGATCGAGCAATAAATACAATAACAAACCCACCACAGCTGCATTGATGCCACTAACTGTCCGCTGAATATAGCGTTGTTGCATCAGCCAGGACCAGTAAGGCAGGGCGGCAAAGACCAGCAAAAACGAGGGCAGAAAAATCGCACAAGTGGCAAGAAGGGCATTGAGCCAGGGAAAGGCTGTCCATGGAAGCAAGGCACCCACATAACTGGCAAAGCTGAACAGGGGACCGGGCATCAGCTGGGCGAAGGCATAACCCAAGTCAAATGACGGCCCGGAAACTAGATGTGTGGCCACAAAATCCTGATAGAGCAGTGGTAAAACCACATGGCCTCCCCCAAAGACCAAGGAACCGGTCTGATAGAAATCTGCAAAAAATTGCAGACTTTTCCATTCAGTGAAGTGGACGATAAGCGGAAGCAGGAAAAAGGGTGAGATAAAGATAAGCAGCCAATAAGGTGCAGCAGACTTTCTGGTAAATGTTGAGTCAATGGCTGGAGCATGCTCTGCATTTGGCTGTTGAGTAGACGCTGGCCCAGACCTGGCCATGAGCAGGCCACTGATGGCTCCCAGCAGAATTACTAAAAGCTGGTTAAAACTGACGCTGATCACCACAAGCAAAAGGGTCGAGATCAGCACCACGGCATATTGCCAGGCCGTTTTACAGAGACTGTTCAACATCTGCCAGAACGCCCAGGCGATCACAGCGAAAACCACGAGTTGCAGGGTGTGAAAGCTATTTGCGTCTAAGATATAAAAATAATGCTGTCCCAGCAGCGCAATGCCTGTCATGAGCATCGCAGAAGGGAGGGTGAATCCCAGCCAGGCCATCAATGCGCCGGCATAACCTCGCTGTAGATAACCAATGGAAAGACCGACCTGACTGCTACTTGGACCCGGAAGCAGATGGGCCAGCGCTACCAGCTGACCATAGAGCGGGTCGTCTATCCACTTTAACTGCATGACAAATTTACGGTGAAAAAATACCAGATGGGCGGCAGGTCCGCCAAAGGAAACACAGCCAAGTTGTAGGAAAATCAGGAAAATCTGGTATAACGAAGGTCGAGTCATACAGTCGCTGCAAAAATATAGATAAGCTAAGCCAACTGTATGACAGTTTTACGAAATTCTACAGATTATTTGCGCATGCGTTTATACACTATGCTGTTTTGGGTGAGGAAGGTCTTCGCTACATGCAGAATTATGTATTGAGTCTGGTCATTATAAGTGTGGTGGTGCTTGGTGGTTGCCAAACTGTGCCCATGACATCTTTGACCAATCATTTACAGTCTGCTGTCATTGTAGAAGCCCAGTCGCGTCCAAATCTTATTAATTTCTGGAAGATAAAAAAAACCGAACAGCGGCCGATTGTTGCCCTGGTCTTAGGTAGTGGCGGGGCGCGTGGGTATGCGCATATTGGTGCGATTGAGGTGCTGGAGCAGGCGGGCATCCGTCCCGACTTTATTGTAGGTACCAGTGCCGGCAGTCTGGTCGGATCCATCTATGCCAGCGGTAAGCCGGCAATTGAATTACGCAATATTGCCCTTAACATGAAAGCGAATGATGTCCGGGACATCCGTTTGGACCTGAAAGGCTTCTTTGATGGTAAAAAGGTCGAGGACTATGTCAATCTGCAGGTTGACCAGATGCCGCTGCAGGACATGAAAATTCCAATGTTTGTGGTGGCAACAGCACTTAAAGAAGGCAAAAAGGTGGTCTTTAATTACGGCAATACTGGACAGGCGGTACGTGCATCCGTATCCATTCCGAGCATGTTTATTCCCACGCTGATTCAGGGCCAGGAGTACGTGGATGGCGGGCTAGTGAGTCCGGTGCCGGTTAAGGTTGCGCGTGAACTCGGCGCCGATATTGTTATCGCCGTGGATATACTGGCACAGCCTATACACACCGAAACCAGCAATGTCTGGGGACTGTTTAACCAAAATATTAATATTATGCAGCAGCGTCTGGCCCATGAAGAGCTGCAATATGCCGATGTCGTCATTCAGCCGGACTTGCGTGAGAAAGGCCATATTTTCGATGTGCGTGGTCGGGAAATGACGATGCAGGCCGGAATTGAGGCGACCCAATACAAGCTAACCGAGATTGCCCAAGTCTATCAAAAGCATAATTATATTCGCGGACATCGTATTCCCCAGTTGTTGACCCATGAAGCACAATAACGTTTTGGAAAATCAGCCGATCTTTTCCTCTTTTTGAATATGGGATGAAAGCTGTTGGAACTAGATCTCCTCCAGATACTGAGCAGGGCTATCGTTTTTGTCTATGATCTGATTATCTCCCCCAGCTATTTATTGCTTATATATTCACAAAATATAGAATATAATTAAATACAAGAGATTGAATTATAAAAATATAATATTTTTATAAAACTCTATTGCTGTTAATTTGAACTTTTAACATATTTGTTTATAGACTTAAGTTAAGCAAATATTTCAAAAACATAATCTGCATGCCAGAATGTATTTTAATGAATACTAAAAAATTTGAGAGCTTTATGAATCATATTGAAATTGGACAACACGTTAAACTGGCACAATTTGAATCTTATATTTTCACCGTAACTGCTGTGCATGCAGATGGTTCGGTTGATATTGAAACCACACTTGATGGGCAGCAAATACTCAATTATGAAAAGGTTGCTCGAGAAATGCTCAAACGGGTCGAGGAAGAAAAATAGCTTAAGCATTAAAGTGCTGCTGATTAAAGTCGAGTATTTGCTGATAAAGTGCAATTCAAATATAGGTCGTTTATTTGCCTTAAATAAACTCTTATTTAATTTAAGCTTATTTTCTGCATGCTGAAAATGCGATAGAAATAATTAAATATACTTTTTTCTATATAAAGTAATTTTCTGTATAAATAATTGTGATGTTTTATTTGCCGAATTGAACATTTTATTTATGTTAAAATTGATATAATAATGACCTATATCATTGTCATTCAAAGAGTTCAGAAAAAACGATGACCCTTTTAGATCAAATTGCCCCAGTATCGGATGACCAGTCTGAGTTAACGATGTCCGTTCTGATGACACCAGATATGGCGAATTTTTCAGGAAATGTTCATGGGGGCACCATTCTGAAACTACTGGACCAAGTGGCTTATGCTTGTGCCAGCCGCTATTCGGGCAGTTATGTCGTGACCCTATCTGTAGACAAGGTGAATTTTAAAGAGCCGATTCATGTCGGTGAATTGGTGACTTTCCTGGCCAGTGTGAATCATGTTGGCCGTACTTCTATGGAAATTGGTATTCGTGTAGAAGCACAGAATATTCAAAAACGTACTGTACGTCATACCAATAGCTGTTATTTCACCATGGTTGCAGTCGATGAAAATGGTAAACCAAAACAGATTCCACCGCTGAAACTCGATAATGACTGGAAACGCTGCCGTTTTGAAGCTGCAGAGCAACGTAAAGTGGCCCGCTTGCAGGAAAATCATCATCCATCCTGCAGCATCTATAAAAAAACTGCCCATAGCTAAATAGTGAAATTGTCATAAAAAAAGGCTTTTTGAAAGGTCTTTTTGATGAAAACCAAATACAGGCTCTAGTCGGGCCTTTATTTTTACCTTAATATGAAACGATACGTATCGTTTCGATTGTGGAGCTTTTAAAGGTGGAAGAAAAATCCTCACGCCGTCAGGACGAGATTTTACAGGCAGTCAAGCAGGCTTTGACTGAAGGTGACTATTCCCAGCTGACCGTTGAAGATATTGCTGCCCGGGCAGGCGTAGGAAAATCAACCATTTATCGCTGGTGGAAACATAAATCGGAACTGGTGCTGGATACCTTCAAGCAGCATACCGCTTCGGTATTTGAACTGAATGCAGAAGAAAGCTTGAGAACCAATTTGATCCAGCAGTTAAGCCTGCTTGCCCAGGCTTTAAATCATCCAGTGGGGCGGGCCTTGCTGGTGGTGATTGCGGATCATCGGGAATTGACGAGTGAGTTTTTTCAGCAGTATTTATTGCCGCGTCGCCAGCAGACCCATGAATTACTGCAACAGGCCATTCAGCGCGGTGAGATCCGGGCAGATTATCCTTTTGATCTGATGCTGGATAGCCTGTATGGCCCGATTCATTATCAGATTATCTTTTTTAACCGGCTGCCGGATGAAGTCTATATCCAGAAGCTGGTCGACCTTGTATTAGCTCCAGTGCTGGTTTCTGTTTGAGCGTGTGACTTTTAAAAGTGGGTGTTATGTCAGTTGCTCCTGAGCGGTTATGGAATCGCTCATTCATTCTTTGCTTGTTGAATAATTTTTTTCTGTTTGTTTATTACTTTGCTTTATTGACCATCTTGCCGATATATATCATGAAAGATCTGGGCGGAACGGTCAAGGAGGCGGGTTTGGCCTTAACCCTGTTTTTGGCATCTTCTATTGCGATCCGGCCGTTTTCCGGGCTGATCATTGAAAAGCTGGGCAAAAAAGTCTCTCTACGTGCTGCCGGAGTGATCTTTGCCCTGTTTGCCTTTAGTTATCTGCTGGTCGACAGTATGAGCTCCCTGCTGGCAGTCCGGTTTTTTCATGGAATCTGGTTCAGTATTCTGACCACCGTGACGGTACCGATAGCCAACGAATTTATACCGGAGCACTGTAAAGGTGAGGGGATGGGCTATTTTGTGATGTCCACCAATCTGGGAGTGGTCTTTGGGCCGCTTCTGGCGCTGAGCATCATACAAGTGACCAGCTTTCAGGTGCTCTTTGGCCTGCTGGCGGTGATTATTTCCATCGGGCTGATTTTCTGCTGGATGCTGAATATCACGGAACTTCCTCCAGCCACACCGCTAAAGGCGGAAAAATCCAGGTTTAGTCTGCATGATATTCTGGAGTTAAGGGTGCTGGCGGTTAGCTTTGTGGCGCTACTTACGGCATTTTCCTATTCCAGTATCACCAGCTTTATTACGCCTTATAGTGAGTCTAAGCAGCTCTTGGCTTATGCCGGAATATTTTTTATTGTGTTTGCTGTATCGATGCTGCTGGTGCGTCCCTGGGTGGGCAAAATTTATGACCGCAAAGGTCCAAGTGCGGTGATTTATCCTTCGTTTGTTTTTTTCGCAATTGGTCTGTTCATCGTCAGTCTGGTTTCTAATCAGTGGATATTATGGTTGTCAGCAATCTTTATCGGCATCGGCTATGGGTCCTTATTTCCATGCTTGCAAACTCTGGCAATTCAGTCGGTTGAAAAACAGCGCATGGGCCATGCGATTTCGACTTTCTTTACCCTGTTTGATCTCGGTCTGGCTGTGGGTTCGATCGTGATGGGACTGCTGATTGCACAATGGGGCTTTGAACAGACCTATATCTTCTGTGCAGTTCTAATCATGCTGACCCTATGGGTTTATCGTCAATATGTGGCCAAAAAACACCATGCAATTGTGGGCAGCTAAGAGAGGGACAAGCAGATGGAATTAAGACATTTACGCTATTTTGTGACAGTGGCGAATGAACTGAACTTTACCCGCGCCGCTGAAAAATTAAATACCGTACAACCCTCCTTGAGCCAGCAGATTAAAGATTTGGAACGCGAAGTCGAGGTACAGTTACTCAAACGCAATAACCGTAAAGTGGAGTTGACCGAAGCCGGACAGGCCTTTTTAAAAGAGGCGCTATTGAGTCTGGAACATGCCGAGCGTGCCATACAGCTGGCCAGACAAATCGCCCATGCCAATAAGGACCAGCTCAATATCGGCTTTGTACCTGTGGCGGAAATGAAAGTTTTCCCTTATATCATGCCAACCATCCGGGCACATTTTCCGGAAGTGAAAATCAATTTTCATAGTCTGACAGATGCCCAGCAGTTCAGGGCCTTAAAGAAAGGGGAAATTGATATTGCTTTTACCCGTTATATCGAGCATGCCGAAGAGCTGGAACATGTGCAGATCTTTAGTGAGCCTTTGGCGCTGATTGTGCCCAAAAGTTCCCCGATAGCTGAACAGCGTCATGTCAGTATCAAAAGTCTGAACCAACAGGATTTTATTATCAGTGATGAAGGGGCTTCCCCCCAGCTGTACAAGATTGTGACCGACTTTTTACAACAGTCCAAAATTAATGTGAATGTGGTCCAGCAATCCACCAATATTTTGCTCAATGTTAATCTGGTGGGGATGGGAGTGGGCTGGAGCCTGGTGCCTGCTTATGTGATTCCTCTACTGGGTGACAAGATTGTGGTTAAAAATACCATTGAACCTTTACCGATGATTGACCTGTATGCCAGTTACCGTAAAGGCCAGAAAAATGAATTAATTGAACTGATCCTAAAGATCCTGAATGAACAGTTTTATATGAATCTGTTTTAATTCCTCAATCAGATCTCTTTCATAAATTGCAGATTAGCCTTGAAGATGCAATATCGTGTTGCTGCCATACCTGACTCGGACTTTTAAAGCCGGGTCTTTTTTTGGCAATGATTCGAGCCTTGAGTGATTTCTGAAAGATAGTCATCCATCTAGATCTTTAAATCACTGCCTTTTTGAATATATGGCCGGATTAAGCCTCTGGTATTTGTATTCCTGTCTCATGGACAGACGCTATAAGAATCAGCAAAATACCAGTCTATTTCTCATTCTTGCACAGCTGGCCACGGGTTTCTGAAGAGCCGTATTTTCTGTTTCTCTGATTTCCCAAACGTAGGGGGGGAGTGTACCGCCCTTATTTTTATCCTGTTAGATGAAGCAATTTGTTCAGGACTGCTTTGAAGCTTAAGACGAGAAATCACCTGGGTCTGCCTTTTATCATGGATTTTTTTAGGACTGGAAACATGAGCTCTTCGCGCTAATTGATGGACCTGCTTGACAAAATAACCATTTCTTGCTTCCAATAATCTAATCTCTGTTGTACTTCAGGTGCCAATCTAAGAATTAAAAAACCATCTTTATATTCAAGTATTTAAATAGATATTGAAAGTCTCTGCGCTATTGAAGATAAATTAAAGCGTCCAAATAGACATCAAGCAATATAAGGCTGAACATGGCTTATATTGAAAATGCTACTTCTAATCAGCTTGCCTTCAAAGATGAGTACGGGTGATTTAAGGCAGGGCAGCAGTTTTGGTAATTCCTATTGAGAGAGTCTTAAAAGGCTATTGAAAACTGACGGTTATGATATGAAAAGACCACGCCAAGGCATGGTCTTCTGTGAGTTCTACTTGAGGAACTTAAACTTGAATCGAAAGCTTGTTGAACAATTGCTGACTGATGCTGTTCAGGGTTTGTGGGATAGCAAGTGCTGCCACAAAACGGTCTGGACGCAAGATCACCACAGATTCAGACGTCTGACCGAACCAAGCACGAATATCTGTACCCATATCACCAATGGTGATTACATGTTCATAGTGCTGACGCTGCGGATTATCCATTTGTATGGCAGGCAGCACCTGAATAAATTTTACGCCCAGCTTTTGCCACTTTTGCAGGTTTTCTGCTGAAAGTCCCCATTTCGGATCTACACCCCAAGCGATGATGGCGAAGTCATTGCCGATCACTTCATCCAGCAGAACGGTTTCACCTGATCCCACACGCACCTGCGGCTGGATGAACATTTTACCTACCGGTGAGTTTTTACTGTTGTGTGGAATCAGCGCGCCGTCATGATATTTAGGCATCGGCTTAAAGCGCATTTCCAGCAAGTATTGCTTGATGGGCTTGATATAGTTCAGTGCATAGGCAATCCCGTCACGTACAAAACCTTGCCATTTTTTGGGTGGTGCCAGTACGTGACCCGCCATCACCGACAGATCAATCATGGCCTTTGCATGGTCTTTACGTTCAATCTGGTAAGAGTCAAGCAGTGCCGGACCTGCTTTGCCCTGAATGACTAGCGCCATTTTCCAGGCCAGGTTAAAGGCATCACGCATACCGCTGTTATAGCCCTGACCTTGCCATACCGGCATAATGTGGGCAGCATCACCTGCCAGCAAAATACGGTCTACACGGAACTTATCAGCAATACGTGCATTGTGGGTGTAGACACGCTGACGGATCACTTCGATACCATCAGTGGTTGGTAAAACCTTAGATAACAGTTTGGCAATATTTTCAGGCTGGCTGAGTTCTTCTTGGGTCTCACCCGGCATGACCATAAATTCAAAACGGCGAATACCGTGTGGCAAGGCAGCAGACACATAAGGACGCACCGGATCACAGCATAAATAGATGTGCGGGGTCGCTAGCGGATCGTTTTCAATATCAATTACAATCCATTGGTTGGGTGCAGTCTCACCATCAAATGCCACACCCAGCGTACGGCGGACATAAGAATTACCGCCGTCACAGGCAATCAGGTATTGCGCCTGAATGGTTTCTGTACCGCCTTCTTTGGTCTGAACATTTAGTGTTACACCGTCGGCATTCTGGCTAAAGTCAGTCAAATGACGTGAGAAAAGCACTTCAGTTTTTTTATATTGTTTTAAGCCCTCTAACAGAACACGGTCGACTTGAGGCTGAATAAAGGCATTACGGCGTGAGAAACCAAACTCACGGGTTAAGGGCTGAATATCGGCAAAACAGCGACCTTTAGGAGTTAAAAAACGCATCGCATGGTTGGGTGTGGTATGTGGCAGCACCTGATCGACCAGACCTAAAGACTGAATCGTACGCAGCGACTCATCATCAATCCCAATGGCACGGGGATAATCAATCAAACTATCCAACTGTTCGACCACCGTCACTTGTATGCCTTGTTTGCTCAGGTAATTGGCAAGTGTCAAGCCTACTGGGCCTGCACCTAAAATCGCGACTTCAGTTGTATAATTTGTTTTGCCCATAGCGAATATCCATTCAATCCACAATCAATATGGGGCATTAAGGGATAAATCGGGTATTCAGACAAGCTAGGCCATAGTAGGTAATGTGTATTAAATAAAGAAAGAAAGGGTTGGATGGTTCAGAATAATTTATTGATTCTAAATGGTTAATTTGTTGTTCTTTAATAGCCGACAGCAATTTTATGATCAATTATGACTATGGTAAATGAACTTTAATCTATAAGAAAAATGCCAAACCCGCTCTCGCGTGGTTCAGCATTCTTTCATAACCAGCCGTATAGACCGAGGCCTACTGGAGTTCTACTGTGCTGGCTATGCTTCTCATTCCGAGGGTTTAGATCAGCTTAACGAGCAGCAGGCGTTGCTGAAGATTGACCTTCTGCAGCAGCTTCAGAAGCCGGCTGTTCTGTAGTTGCACCAGAAGTCGGCATTTCCTGCGTACTGACGACTACTTTTTGTTCTTCAGTCGTGTGTTCAGCTGCTTTTTCTGTTGCTGCAAAGCTGGTGGCTGCTGCTGCAGTTAAAGTGGTTGCAAGTAAAAGTTGTGCATATTTCATGTTGAGTATCCTTGGTTATTTCATTTTTAACATGTCAGCGTGATCATCACACCGGCCTGACAGGAATTCATCCTAAGCAGCGAAAATAGGCCGGGCAAATGAATTAACAAAAGCCGCACACCAGAACGAACTGAATATTTACAAATCCAAGAAAATTGTTTGTTTTTTGTTAATTATATAGGAGAAGCTTAGCAAAAAATGTGTGTAGATATTTCAGAGTTACTTGTTATTGGGTGATTCAGATGGATAAAAAGCAGCAAAAAAGCTCTGTAAGCAGAAAACAGAGCCGTATTTGGCTTCCTGTAGTTATCCATCAGCCTTTTAGTAGATTCATCTTTTATAATGGTCAGCGTTTGCTGTTTTCTATTTTGTTGCGAGTCGATTTTGAAAGTTCTTGCTGCTTCACCTGCTATTCCTGTGCATATTATTTCTGGCTTTTTAGGAGCCGGTAAAACCACCCTGTTAAAACAGCTGCTGGCTCAGAAACCTGAACAGGAGGTTTGGGCGGTGCTGATGAACGAATTTGGTCAGATTGGGGTAGACCAGCAGTTATTAAGTCAGGAGGAAGGCTATGCCGTCAAAGAGCTGCTCGGTGGATGTTTGTGCTGTAGCAGCCAGTTACCGATGCAGATCGCCTTATCGCGTCTGCTTTCCGAAGCCAAACCGGACCGGCTGTTTATTGAACCGACTGGTTTAGGTCATCCTGCACAGCTGTTAGAACAACTGACAGAACCGTACTGGCACAGCCAGTTAAAAATGCAGGTGCTGGTTACGGTGGTGGATGGCTCACGTTTGCATGATCAGGCCTGGACCCAGCAATATCTGTATGCCGATCAGTTGAAAGCGGCACAGCTGATCGTGATTTCCCATCCAGACTTGATGACAGAGGCCGATCATCTGGCACTGCAACATTTAAAAGCCGAATATCAGCCTTATGCCCAGCGCTGGCTGATGGCGGAACAAGGCCAGCTGGACATCACTGAAATCCAGCAGGACTATCAGGGCAGCCCACGCCAGCTGCAACCCTTATTAAAGCTGCGCCCACGGCTGTCCCAAACTGATGAGGCACCTGTAGTTATCCGGCAGTTGCCTTATCATTATGTCGAGCGTGCCCAAGGCTATCAGGTGGCCGGCTGGAAATTTCCAAAACGCTGGCAGTTCGATTTTTATGAATTGCTTGATCTGCTGTGTGAGCAGCAGGACTGGCTCAGAATTAAAGGGATTTTTAATACCCAGCAAGGCTGGAAAAGCTTTAACTTCAACCCTGAGCAGTTTAATTATCAGTCGGCTGAAGAAGGCATTGATAATCGGGTTGAAATTATTTATCAGCAGGATCGGGACTGGCTGGGATTTGAAACTGCCTTATTACAATGTCGTATCGATCCGGAAAAGGAAGAAGCCTGATAAAAGTCCGCTTCAGGCCCGAATCTGTGCAGCAAAGCCAGAATAAATCTTATATGCTAGGCGCCAAATTTGAGGATAATATTATGGCGTTAAAAGCAACAATTTATAAGGCAGACCTGAATATTGCCGACATGGATCAGCACCACTATGCGGATTATCAGTTGACGATGGCGCAGCATCCTTCAGAAACGATTGAGCGTTTAATGGTGCGAATTTTGGCTTTTGCACGTTATGCCGAGGAAGGGCTGGAATTTACCAAAGACCTGTTTGAAACAGATGAACCCGCCCTGTGGGAAAAAGACCTGACCGGTCAATTGCTGAAATGGATTGAGGTCGGCTGTCCGGATGAAGACAAGGTGAAAAAAGCCAGTGCCCGCTGCAAGCAGGTGGCGATTGTGTCTTATGGTACAGCGGTCGATGAATGGTATAAGCGCAACCCAAAACTGAAAACCCTGGCCAATCTTGAAGTCTGGAAACTATCTCCTGTAAGTACAGACGCGATACAGCAATTATGTGCCAGAACCATGCAATTGCAGCTCAATGTCATGGATGGAGAATGGACCTTGATTGGTGATCAGGCACAGGCGGTCATCGAGTGGGAACAGTTACAATAAGCGTCAGGATGGATGCAAGTCTCCACTTGTATCCTGGTCACAAAATCTCGTATATCTGGGAGGTCGGGTCAGTTCCAGAGTCGAGACATGTCTCATGAATTGTATGAGCTGCTGCTAGCAGTTGCGCTCGGTGCAGTTATTGGCGCAGAGCGGGAATATCACAGTAAATCCGCCGGGCTGCGCACTATGATCATGGTCAGCCTGAGCTCCTGCCTGTTTACCATTATTTCCCTGAAAATTGGTGTGGAAAATCCTGACCGGCTGGCAGCCAATGTCTTGACGGGTCTGGGGTTTCTGGGTGCCGGGGTTATATTGAAAGATGAGAACCGGATTTCCGGCATTACCACTGCAACCACCATCTGGATGACGGCTGCGCTGGGCATGGCAGTCGGTGCAGGTTATGCCTTATTAAGTATCTGGACCACGATTATAGTCATGCTGGTGCTGGTATTCCTGCTGTATGTCCAGCGCGGGATTGAATTGCTGAATCAGGAGCGCAGCTATGACATGGTCTGCTGTTTTGAACAGCATAAAATCGACCATTATGAACAACTGTTTAAAGACCATCATCTAAAAGTGATCTATTCTCATCATCAAAAAATGGAAGGACAGATTACTGGGCATTGGGTCTTAATGGGATCAGCCAAAAACCATCAAAAATTGACCCAGTGCTTGCTGCAGGATGAGGAAATTCAGCAGCTCAGCTTTTAGGCCCTTGCAAGGAAAGCGCAAGGAATTTGAGTAAATCCGGTTTATACTGCCTGAATTAAATACCGGTTTTGGATGAATGACGATGATCAACGAACTTGAAATTATTGATTTAAAAGTAGGTGAGGGGAAAGAAGCGGTCAAAGGTGCCTTAATTACCACGCACTATACCGGCTGGCTCGAAGATGGAACCAAATTTGACTCATCACTGGATCGCGGAAATTACTTTGAAACCGTGATTGGTACGGGCCGGGTAATTAAGGGCTGGGACCAAGGCATCCTAGGAATGAAAGTGGGTGGCAAACGTAAATTGCGGGTTCCGGCACATCTGGCATATGGTGAACGTAAAATGGGGAAAATCATTCCAGCCAATTCGAATCTGATTTTTGAAATTGAACTGTATGACGTAAAAACCCGTGATGAATAATCGGGCTGCCGATATCCTGTTTTTTCACTCTCTATAAAAAAGACGAAGTCATGGCTTGGGTAGGCTTCGTCGTACTCACTACAAAAAAAAATTGTACTTGTTCTGATTCTAAGTAAGATTGAAAAATAACCGGTTTTTCAGGAATATTGCGCTTTTGCAAAACATGATAAGGCATATCTATAAGGTAGTGGCGGCTTGGCTCATACTGACTGTATCGGTGATAGCTCAAGCCCAAGCCTTATCTGCTTTTGCATCGCCTCCCGAACATGATATTGCGGAAATTAACTTTACTGAGAACACCAGTACGTCTTTGGATACGGACTGGCTGTTTTATCAGGGGCAGTTTATTACTGCACCTAGTCCGGTGGTCCGGCCACAAGTTTGTCAGCTCCCGGCGTCCTTTAAAAATCTGACCGGATCAAATATGGGATATGGCACTTTTATTGGCCATTTTAAAATTCCTAAAGAATTTATCGGACGAAGAATAGCGATCCATATTCCGGCACAATATGGCGCCTATCGCGTCTATATGAATGGTGATTTTATTCTGCGTTTAGGTAAAGTCAGCACCACTGCGGCAGGTCAAGTCACCAAAAGAGCGCCTCAGATCGGTTATTTTGTACCAGAAAGCCAGTATGTTACCCTGAGTATTCAAGTCTCCAATTACAGTACTTTGCATGGAGGACTCGAACGTCCGCTGCGGATTGGAACAGCAAGCACCATTAACCGACAGTACCAGCAGATTATGATGAGTATCAGCATGGTCAGTGGCATGGTGTTGGGAATCGGCTGCTTTACAATTTTATTTTCAGTCTTTCGTGGTTCCAAGGAACGTAATAGTAGAAGTATTTTTACCTTTGGCCTGTTTATTGTTTTTCTGGCTTTGCACAACCTGTTTAATGCCCCTTATGCCTATTCGGTCTTTACCAGTATTGACTGGCTTTGGGGGATGCGTCTGCAATATTTATTCACCTTCTTGGCGATTCTGTTTTTCCTCAGCTATATGTACCTGTTTAATCAGCGTTATCTGCATCGCCATGTTTATTATATAGCAGTGGCTTTTCTGCTGTTTAACTGTGCGGTGACCTTGTTTACTCAACCGGAAATATTTGAACGTGTGGCACTGTATAGCGCTATTTTCTGTTGGGTGATTGGGGGTAATTTTATCTATGGCTTTTATCAGACCTTGCGGCAAAAACTGCCTTATTCACGTCTCACCTTATATGCAGTGGTTTTTTTGTGCCTGACCTTTTTGAATGATTATCTATTACTGATCAATGTTATTGAAACTACAAATTTACTGTTTATTTCAACCAGTCTGTATGCCTTGTTGACCATGTTTCAACAGTCCAGAAACTATGCCCATCACACTTATCAAACCGAGCAGCTAAATATACGTTTAAAGGAGCTAAACAGCTCGCTGGACCAGAAAGTGAAGGAGCGTACCCGACAGTTATATGAGCTGAATACCAGGCTCGAAGACCAGATGAATATAGATGCGCTGACAGGAGCCTTTAACCGGCGAGCTTTGAATAAAGAAATACAAAAGCACTTTTCTCATCTGCACCAAGATTCACAGCAAAGCCTGATTTTTAGCATGCTGGATGTCGATTATTTTAAGAACTATAACGATTATTATGGGCATTTGAAGGGGGATGAAATTTTACAGAATCTGGTGAAGGTGATTCAGAAAGAATTACCCGAATCTGCCTATCTAGCACGTTATGGGGGAGAGGAATTTGCGATTCTGCTGAAAAATGTGACAATTCAGGTCGCCTCAGCTTATCTGGAAAATGTACTGCGGAAGGTTCGTGAACAGCAGTTTGAGCATTTGAACCGGGGCGATCATAAGACTTATGTGACGGTGAGTATAGGCGTGGCCTGGATGGATGATCAGCAGCGTTATACCGATATTCATGAATTGATGAAAGCTGCGGATGTCCAACTTTATGCCGCAAAGCAGGCGGGGCGTGACCAGTTAAAAATGGCAGAATAAAATGATCAGAAGGTATATTTATATAAACGATAAGGGTCTTCAGCATCTGGGCTGATACGTGTCAGAAAGCCATGTTTTTGATAATAGGCTAAAGCGGTCTGGGTCGACTGTATTTCAAGCTGATGAATCTTTTTTCTGGCTAAAGAGACAGACATCTGCTGGATCAACTGAGTACCAAAACCCATGCGCTGGCAGTCAGCACTGACATAGTGCATCAGAATTTCACCGCGGTCACTTACCATTAAAAAGCCCACAACCCGGTCATGTAAAATATAGACCCAGCAATCGTTATACAGCATTTCAACGATCAGGTAGGCCTGGTTAAATTTTTCCAGCCAGGTCTGGATCACACTGTCTTCGCGTTGATGATCCAGCACACAAGATTGAATACTGTCATGAATGACCTGAATGATTTGCGGTATATCCTGAACCTTCCCTTCACGAATCATAATTTTATTCATTTACTCGACCATTTATAGGGAGGTTCCATTTGACGGCAAAGCCAATTGGAAAACCAAGAGCGTGATTGTGTCATTTTGGGATAAATTTGCTAAACAATGCCGTGCAAAAGCCGTTTTTTGTTGATAATTTGTCTCATTTATTTATCTTTTGCCTAAAGTCTGAACAGTTTAAATTAGATTAAGCATAGTAAGGCAGACGGTCTAAAGACTGCTATTAATATGAAGTGAAAAATTAGAAGAAAAGACTCTATAAAAATAGGCTTGTGATCGCTTTAAGAAGGCTAAGCCGAGAAGCCGCCTTTAGCTTCAAGTCACTCTCAAATGAATAAACGACATCTATCCCTAGAACCAGCCCGGTGAGATAATCCATGATGCTTAAATTTTTGCTGTTGTTTTGTCTGCTACTGATCTTTTATGCAGCCTGTCAGGTGGGCCTGAAGACTTATAAAATCCGTCATTATCGCAAGAGCAAAGCATCAAACACAGCCACAGCGTTGGCTGCCGTTCCTCTCTCCAATTACGTCAGGCAGGAAATGGTTCATGTGGTAGAAGCCCATGAACAGGAATTGTTCGATGATGTCGCCAGTTTACTGTTTCAGCAGAAAACAGATCTTCAGGATCCGGCTCAGGCTGAACAGTTGCAACAAAGGCTGTTCTATAAAATGCCGGGACGGACCACTACACATATTCGTCGTCTGGACTTGGGAGAATGGTCAATTTACTGGAATTTCTATGGCCAGTCTCTGGAGTATTATGTGGGCTGCTATGGCATTTTTTATACGCATGTTGACCGCTTCGGGCAAGAACATAAGCTGGAGATTGCTAAAAACTTGTCACATTCGCATTGTATCTGATATCTATCAGCAATCAGGCCCCAGATCAAAACAATCTTCAGGCTGCATATTTCTGCTGATGTAAGTGTTTAAAGGTGTTCAATGCTTCATCCCAGATTTTTTCTGCGCCCTGACGGAAATATCCCATATGGCCAATCTCCCGAAGGCCATAATCTGCTGCGCGAATATCAATATAGGATTTTTTAGCTTGAGCGTAGTGCTGTATAAAGGCATGCCTTGAAGCGGGTAAGGCCCAGGCATCGTCCAGAGCGGCAATGGCATAAATCCGGGTTTGAACCTTGGCATACTGGTCATGCAATGCTTTTAAGTTAGGGTCAGCAAAAAAATAAGTCGGATTTTTACACCATTTGCGCCACTCACGATACACATCATAGGGCAGGTCTGCGCCCATTTTTAGAAGACTCCATGGCAGATAGCCACTAACAGCCACCATCGGTGGAAAAATAATATTCCAGATCACCTGAACTTTGATTTTTTCCTTAAAAGGCATATAGCCATGCCAGCCTGCACCCGTACCAAAACAGTAGAGCGCTTCTACCCGGTCATGATATTTACTCAGCCCCAGAGCCTGCCCCCCATAGGAATGCCCAATCATATAAATGTCCAGACCGGTTTTGCTTAAATACTCAATCGCAGCGGTCAGATCATAACGGCCCCAGTCCAGATAGGACATTTTAAAGTTTTTGAGCGTTTTGGGTGCTGAAGCTGCAATGCCACGATAGTCAAAAGTCAATACCTGAAAACCGGCCGCGGTCGCATATTCAGCAAAGCGCCGATAGAACGCTTGCGGAACACCGGTGGCGCAGGCCACCACGATATTGGCCAGAGCGGGCATTTCTGTCTGGTAAAGCTTGCCACTTAAGGTGTAGCCGTCCTCCGCCAGAAATTGCACGGTTCGGGTCTGATTTTTTCCTTGTGTCATACTAAGTTCCTTTTATTTTCAGCGATCACGATAAGAATCATTTATAGTAGTTTTAAGCAGATCCGCCCAGAGATGTCAAAACTCTACAGTCGTTTGCAAGAGCTGTTGCATCGAAACCGTTACATAAGCCCAAGTGTCTTGTAAGGCGCTGTTTAAACTCAAGGATGCCGGATGTTGATTGACTTTTATTATAAGCAGTTGAATCACTTCCTTCAGCTTGCAGTCCGGATTGAAGCGAATCCCGAAAAATATTTACAGTTTGATTCGGTGTCTGAGTTCTATCAATCCGCTTGGTTACATGAATTTCCTCGAGGTACACACTGGTATGTGAGTGGTCTGGATGATGGTGCCGAGGAATTTGATGTGGTCATTTATTACCGGGATGCCTGTCTTCAGCTCAGCTGCGGTGCAGAGGTATCAGCAAAGCTCATCCGGAAACATTGACCAGATTGTCATTTTTTACCCGCAATCGAGTAATGACATCTGCCTTGGAATTGAATTAAATAGCTGCTCTATTGAGGGTTTTCCCTTACCTGATTCAAGACAAGCCCATCCTTCAAGCAATAAAAATAAGGAAAATTTGTATGGCACACCAGTTCACTGTAACAGCAATCATTCAGGGTATTTCAATTGATGACTTTAAACGTCTGGCCGCAGATATTCGGATGCATGAAGCGGTCTGTCACCGCATCCCTGCACAGAATATGGAAATTCTAGTCTCTGAAAAGCAGGGCCAGATCTATACTTTAAAACGTGCCTATAATCTGGATGTTAAAATTCCAGATATGGCGAAAAAACTGTTAAAAGATGCCTTTCGCTTGCAGCGCACCGATGTAAGTAATCTGGAAGAAATGACTTCAATTGTAGAATTAGGTGCAAATTTGCCGATTGAAGCGAAATGTCAGCGTGTGGTGACAGGTGATGAGGCACAGATCCAGTTTCAGCTGGATTGGAGCGTTAAAGTTAAAGTGCCTTTGTTGGGCAATATACTGGAAAAGCATGCTGAAGGAGAAATCCGTAAATTTAGCGAGATTGAAATCAATATTGTTGAAGATGAGCTGCGTAAGAATCTGTCAGCTTGATTTTTGATGTTTCGGTCTTTCAATATTTGATAAAAAGAGCCTGATAAGCAGGCTCTTTTTATAGCCTTTATCCTATTTTTTCAAATTTTCTTTGATAAATTACAGCACTTAAGAGGGTTACCAGACAGATCGCCCAGATATAGTACATGGCGCCAATATTGCTATATAGACTCAGCCATTGAACCAGCGGCAAGGTGATTCCTCCGGCAATTGCATAGGCAAGGTTATAGGAAAATGAAATGCCACTAAACCGGATCTGGGCCGGGAACATTTTGACCATACTGTAGGAGACGATGCCCACGGTGCCTGAACTCAGGCCGAGCAGCATATACAGCATAAACACCGTCGAAGCCTCTACATGCCCCAGACTATGATAGAAAATACCTGCCATCAGCGCGACAAATAAAGCGCCAAGCAACATGATTTTACCTGCGCCGAAACGGTCTACCAGCATGCCTGCCAGAATACAGCCTAGCATTTGCATGACAATTGCCGCACTTTGCATTTTAAAGGCATCGGCCCGTTCAAAACCAAAACCAGCCACCAACAAGTTCGGCATGGCTAAAATCAGTACCACCACGCAGCCGGTCAGGAACCAAGTAAACAGCATGCCCAGAACTACACCGGTTTTATGCTGGGCAAGTACCTGTTTCACAGGCAGCTCTTTGGCCAGTTCCTGTTTAGCCTGCATGGCCTGAAAGACAGGCGTCTCTTTAAGATAACTGCGTAAGTACAGCGCCACAAAGCCAAAAATACCGCCTAAAATAAACGGAATGCGCCATGCCCATTGCTTGATTTCAGTTTCGCTAAATTGCAGGGAAATGAACAGTGACATGAGGGCACCGAGTAAAATACCTAAGGACAGACCCGCCGTCAGAACGCCATTGGCAATACCAATCCGGCGTTCCGGAACATGTTCCGAAACAAAGGTCCAGGCTGCCGGAATTTCTCCACCAATCGCGATGCCTTGCATGACTCGCATCAGTAATAACAGCAAAGGGGCGGCATAACCGATACTTTCGAAGGTCGGCATGATCCCGATCATCAGGGTAGGTAGAGCCATCAGCAGAATAGACAAGCTGAACAGGCGTTTACGCCCGATTAGGTCGCCAAAATGCGCCATGACCACGCCCCCTAGCGGGCGGAAAAAATAACCTGCAGCAAAGATGCCATAAGTGTTCAGCATGGCCCAGAATGGACTTAAAGTACTGGGGAAAAACAGTTCAGAAATCAGTTTGGCGTAAAATACATAAATGACAAAGTCATAAAACTCGAGTGCGCCGCCCAAAGAGGAGAGTCCAAGGGTGCGTTTGTCAGCACGGGTGAGTTTGGAATGAGCAACCATACTTGAGTTCCGCTAATAAATAATCCTAGATGATTGATTTTAAAGAATGCTTTTTTAATTGAATAATCAAACTTTCTTTGTTTGATTTTAACTAAAAGTTATCAGATTTCATTTTTATTCAATTATTTGGAATATATAAATGTCTAGACTGAAATTTGGGTACTTTCTCTTGAATCCGTCAGCGGTCTCTAGCTAAAAATAGCCTTAAGAAACAGAAAAAAGATTGAAATGTTTCAATGAAAAGAAAAGCTGAGCAAATAAGGCATGAAATGAAGGAAATAGAGACTTTTGACAAGTTTTATAACGAAGCTTGAGAAAGCTTTGGCTGCATGAGCAAGCACAAAGTATTGCTTTGTTTAAAGCGCAAGAGGACGAGTATATTTTTGCTGTTATCTCAATCTCGTGATGAGTCCTTTATTTAGAATGGCTCATTGGGCTGCCTGATGGCTTATATCCGCTAAAAACTCTTGCGAGATATCTCTCACGTGGCAAACATAGACGAAATGTCAACAGCCCCTTATCGTCCCCCTACAAATTCACATTATCCAGCTGCGCTGTATATGCAACCGGTGAACTCAATCCATCCGGAAAATGGAAATGGCAGCCCAGGTCTTGGAAGCAGATTACTTAAGTGTGCTGGACACCAGAGGGCAAATGGTATGAGACCAACAGAGCAGGCTGCGTTATTTTACTTTAGCAGGCAGTGAAGTCATGCGGGTATTTCGCGATTTTCCAGCTCAGATCGTGCAGCATACAATTATCATCTGCATAGGAGCTTGTGGATAGACAGACATTAGGGGGTAGCCGGTGCCTGAATCGCGGTGCCATAAGCAAAGACTTCGACCATGCCGCCCTGCATGCCGAGTTCGGTGGTACTTAGCCGAATCCCCATAATCTGCTGTGCACCCATTTTCTCAGCCTCAAGTTTTAAACGCACGATTGCCTCACGTCGAGCCCGTTCAACCACGCTTTCATAACTGGTCAAACGTCCTCCCAAGAAATTCTGAATATTGGCAATAGCATATTTAAAATAGTCATGTGAAATCACCACATTGCTGCTGATCATTTGGCCTGAAAAATTTGAAGGGATAAAGCGGCTGTTATTGACCGCAATATAAGCCAGGCGCTGTTCCTGTTCTGCCAGATATTGCAGATGTTTACGCTCATTGTAGCGGCCAAAGCCAAACCCCACACTGAACAGAATCACGAAAATGGTGATCTGAAGAATTAAACCGTCCATGATTTAAGCGGCCGGAGGGAAGGGGTCAGGAAGTTTGGTCGTATGGGATTCGACGACCACAGCAGTACCATATACAAACAGTTCCGATGCACCCTGGGCAATATTTGAAGTCGAGAAGCGGATGCCTACAATTGCATTCGCACCCAGTGCGCGGGCCTTTTCAATCATACGATTCATGGCTTCCTGACGGGACTCTTCCAGCAGTTCAGTATAGGCTGTGAGTTCACCACCGACAATATTTTTCAGACCCGCCAGCAGGTCACGTCCTACATGTTTACTTCGTACTGTACTGCCATATACCACATCAATTTGACGGTTAATGGTATGGCCCGGAACGGTTTCTAAATTACTGAGCAGCATTTTTGTGATATTCAAATGAAAATAGGATGGCTGTGAAGATAGGAAATTGAGGATTAAAAAGCAATAAAAAAGCCTGCATTGCGCAGGCTTTTTTATTATAACTTTAAAATTTACTGATCACTGTTTGCCGCTTTACGTTCAGCAGTTGATGGCTGCTGTAATGTAGCATCAGCGGTATTGGCTTTAAGGCCGCCACCTAAACTCTTGTACAGCTCTACCTGATTGTTCAGGTTGGCTTGTTCAAGCAGCAATAGGCCTTGCTCTGCTGCATAAGAGGCACGCTGTGCATCCAGTACAGTCAGATAGTTGTCAATTCCGGCACGGAAACGGGCTTCAGACAAGCGGTAAGTGGTATTGGTGGCTTCAACCAGACGGCGCTGAGCCGCAATTCGGTCACCAATATTCTGACGTACAGCAAGTGCATCGTTCACTTCACGGAAGGCAGTCTGGATCGACTTTTCGTAATCAGCCAGTGCAATCTGCTGATCCGTTTCAGAAATCTTGATGTTTGCCTGACGAGTGCCCCAGTCAAAGATTGGAATATCCAAGCTTGGACCTATTGCCCAGACAAAACTGCCCGACTTGAACAGATCACCCAGATCAGCCGATGCATAACCTGCTGAGCCGGTCAGACTGATGGTAGGGAACAAACGTGCACGTGCTGCGCCAATATTGGCACCTGCCGCAGACAGACGGTATTCTGCCGAGCGCACATCTGGACGGTTAATTAGCAGATCACTTGGCAGGCCTGCACCGATAGCCGTGTTGGAAGTGATACGTGTGATGTGTTTAGCCGGTAACAGGTTCGCCGGTACAGGCTGACCGACCAGCAGGTTTAACAGGTTTGTAGCCTGTGCCACCTGAGTGCGGTAATTGGCCACATCATTACGTGCTGTTTCAACCGAAATCTGTGCCTGACGCACTGGTAGTTCGCTGTCGATGCCAACATCAAAACGTTTCTTGTTCAGGTTAAATGATTCTAGCTGGGCTTTTAGAGTCTGTTCAGCCAGTGCCAGATTGGCATTGGCAAAGGAATAGCTGAGCCAGGCCTGTGCCACCTGACCAATCAGGGCAATTTGTGTGGCATCACGTGCACTTTGGGTGGCAAGGAAAGTATCCAGTGCATTGTCACGCAGGCTACGCACACGGCCCCAGAAATCCAGTTCATACGCAGTCACACCCAGACCGACATTATAAGTGGTACTCGGACCGCGACCTTGTGCACTGTTATTCAGGGTGTCCTGGCGCAGCACACTGCCACTGGCACCAATGGTCGGTAATTGGTTATTTTCAGTAATCTGGTATTGCTGCTGGGCGCGCTGGATGTTCAAGGTTGCCGTACGCAGATCACGGTTATTGGCCAGTGCCAGATCAAGTACCTGTAACAGGCGCTGATCTGCAAAAAAATCCTTATAACCCTGTTCTGCCACAGAAGTACCAGACGCATTGGTATAGCTACTTGGGATATTTGCCTGTGCAACCGGCTCTGGGCCACGCATGCTTTGACACGCGGTCAAAGCAAGCGCAAGGGCAGATACCGCAATGCTACGACCTGTAATAGACCATAGATTTTGCATTACGACTTGTACTCCTGATTTTGTTGTTTTGGTTTGTATTTAAAGATGCTTCGAATCCACACGTAGAATACAGGAATAAAGAAGATCCCTAAAAGGGTTGAGCTGATCACACCGCCCAGGACACCATAACCGACCGAGTGCTGGCTACCGGCACCGGCACCTGTAGAAAGTGCTAATGGCAGTACACCAAAACCGAAGGCCAGTGTAGTCATAATAATTGGACGTAAACGCATTTTTGCAGCATGCAGCGTGGCTTCAAACAGCTCTTCACCTTGTTCCTGCAATTCTTTGGCAAACTCTACAATCAAGATCGCATTTTTTGCAGACAGACCAATGACAGCAATCAGTGCAACCTGGAAGTAAATGTTATTTGAAAGGTTCGGATCTTTGAAAATAATCATTCCCAAGAAGGTCATTCCAACCGCACCAACGATACCCAGCGGGACTACCAGAAGTACCGAGAATGGAATCGACCAGCTTTCATATAACGCTGCCAGACAAAGGAATACAATCAGTAAAGACAGAGCCAGCAGGAATGGGGTTTGTGAACCTGCATCACGTTCTTCTAAAGATAAACCAGACCATTCATAGTCGAAACCTTGTAAGCCCTTTTCAGGAAGCTTGGCAATAATTTCTTCCATGGCCAGCATGGCATCACCCGAGCTGACACCCGGTGCAGGTGTACCCTGAATATTCATCGCAGATACGCCATTATAGCGCTCTAGACGCGGAGAACCATACGTCCATTCACCTGTCGCGAATGCCGAGAATGGCACCATTTCACCTTTGTTATTGCGCACATACCATTTGTTCAGGTCTTCCGGCATCATGCGTGAGTTGGCCTCACCCTGAACATAGACTTTCTTGACACGACCGCGGTCAATGAAGTCATTAATATATGAGCCGCCCCAGGCCATACCCATGGTGCTATTGATCTCAGCAATGCTGACACCCATGGCACCGGCTTGCGCCTGATCCACAGTAATGGTGTATTGAGGGTTATCCTCTTGGCCATTTGGACGTACGCCCATTAAGCGTGGATCTTGTGCAGCCATACCTAAAATGGTATTACGCGCCGCCAGCAGTTGATCGTGACTTTGACCAGCAGCCGCTTTTAACTGTAAGTCGAAGCCCGCACTTACGCCTAATTCAGGCATCGCAGGAAGCTGTAAAGGCATGATGTAAGAGGCATCTTTTACAATCATGTTTAAAGCCATACCACGTTTGATGATTGCACCCACCTGTGATTCGGCTGTGGTACGGTCTTTCCAGTCTTTTAACTGAATGAAGGCGAGACCAGCGTTTTGGCCCACCCCGGTAAATGAGAACCCAGCTACACTGAATACAGAATCAACATTGTCTTTTTCTTGCTCAAGGAAATACTGGGTCATCGTATTAATGGTGTTTTCAGTACGCTCAAGGGTCGCATTTGGTGGTAATTGCACCAAAGTCATCACCACCCCTTGGTCTTCATCTGGCAAGAATGAAGAAGGGAGTTGAACGAACAGATAAGCTAAAACAGCAATCACGGCACCGTAAAATACGCCTGAGAAAAGTTTCGCATGTGTCATGCGGTCAACACCGCGCTGGTATTTCACCGAGAGGCTGTCAAAACTTTTGTTAAACCAACGGAAGAAACGCGCGAAAATATTATTGCTTTCCGGCTTGTTCGGATCGTGTTGTTTTAACATGGTTGCACAAAGTGCAGGGGTAAAGGTTAAGGCCACCACCAGCGATAAAATCATCGCGGTCACCAGCGTGAGCGAGAACTGGCGATAAATCACCCCCGTCGTACCACTCATAAAGGCCATCGGTACGAATACCGCAGTCAATACCGAAGTAATACCGACTAAGGCACCAGAAATCTGCTGCATGGATTTTTCTGTCGCTGTGACTGGATCGAGGTGCTCTTCGACCATGACCCGTTCCACGTTTTCCACCACGACAATCGCGTCATCCACCAATAGACCAATGGCCAGAACCATGGCAAACATGGTCAAGGTGTTAATTGAGAAACCAAAGACATTAATAACTGCAAATGTACCCAAGACCACGACAGGCACAGCCATGGTTGGAATAATCGTTGCACGCCAGTTCTGTAAGAACAGGAACATTACCAGGAAGACGAGAATGATCGCTTCAATTAAGGTTTTCACCACACTCTTAATTGAAAGCTCAATAAATGGCGTAGTATCAAACGCAAGCTTGTCTTCCATGCCTGCCGGGTAGTTTTTACGCAGGTCAGTCAACAGGTCTTCAACAGCAGTGGCGGTATCCAGCGCATTTGCACCGGTTGCCAGCTTAATGGCCACACCACCTGCTGGTTTACCATTAAATTTAGACAAGAACTGATAGTTGTCTGCACCTAATTCTACCCGAGCCACATCACCCAGGCGGACTTGTGCACCGTTAGGCGCATTTTTCAGAAAGATGTTTTTAAACTCTTCCGGTGTCTGTAACAGACTTTGTGCATTTACTGTGGCGTTCAGCACTTGACCTTCAATAGAAGGAGCACCACCGAGCTGACCCACTGCGACCTGGGAGTTTTGTGTTCTAAGTGCTGCTGCAATATCACTTGGCGTAACTTGCAAGCTTGCCATTTTCGATGGATCCATCCAGATACGCATGGCATATGAACCACCAAATACCTGTACTTCACCCACACCTGCAACGCGGCTTAAAGGTTCAGCGATGTTCGAGTTGACATAGTCTTTAATATCATCGGCTGACATGCTGCTGTCTGGTGAATAGAAGGCAATAACTTGCAGGAAGCTTGCGCCAGACTTGGTTACTTTGACCCCTTGACGCTGTACGTCTTCAGGTAAAAGCGCAGTGGCTGATTGTAATTTGTTTTGTACCTGAACCTGTGCGATGTCTGCATCGATACCTTGTTCAAAGTTCAATGTAATTGAGGACTGGCCATTACCCGCACTGTTTGAAGAAATATAGCGCAGGCCATCCAGACCATTCATTTGCTGTTCAATGATCTGGGTCACTGTATTTTCAACAGTTTCTGCAGAGGCACCTGGATAAGTTGCAGCAATTGTTACGGTGGGGGGAGCAATGGTTGGATACTGGGCAATAGGCATATTGGTTAGGGTAAGAATACCGGCTAACATAATGACCAAGGAAATCACCCAGGCAAAAATGGGGCGATGAATAAAGAATTGAGCCATGAACTAGTACTCCTTATGCATTTGCAGCAGGTTTTTGTTCAGCTGGTTCTTTTCCATCTTCTGCCTTTTTCGCATCAGCTGTAGGGGCCTGAGTGCCTTGTGGAGCAGCAGCTTTTGGCTGATACGGTTTTACCACAACCTGTTGTTCAGGCTTAACTTTGGCAATACCATCTACAATGACTTTATCGCCAGTGTTCAAACCACTGGTTACAATCCAGTTTTGGCCTTGAATCCCTGCTGTTTCTACCGGACGAGCAACCACCTTGTTATCGGCACCAACCAGCATCGCCATGGCTTGGCCAGTTGGGGTACGGGTCAATGCGGCTTGTGGAATCAAGAAAGCATTCGGTACTTCACCTTGTACAATTTGCGCTGTAGCAAACATACCAGGAAGGAGCAAGTGATTCTTGTTCGGAAATACTGCACGTAGCGTAACGGTGCCTGTGTCAGGATTCACGCTGGCATCCGAGAATGCCAGACGGCCTTCAACCGGATAGATACTGCCATCTTCAAGTTTTAACTTGACTTTCGTATTATTCGAGCTGTTGAGGCTACCTTGACTCAGCTGCTGGCGTAAACGCAGCAGTTCTGCACTGGACTGGTTGATGTCTACATAGATGGGATCCAGACGCTGGATCGTGACCAGTGGTTCGGCCTGACTTGCAGTGACCAAGGCGCCCGCCGTCACGGATGAGCGGTTGGTCTGGCCCGAAATTGGTGCGCGTACAGTTGAATAGCCTAAATTGATTTCAGCATTACGCAAGGTCGCACGGTTGGCGTTCAAATCTGCTTCAGCGAGTTTGACCTGGGCTGCAATATCATCATATTCCTGTTTGGAAATAGCATTAGTGCCGACCAGCTGACGATAGCGGCTCTCTTTAACGCGCAGTACGCCTAGATTTGCTTCAGCGCGGGCAATCGCAGCACGTGCATTATCTACCGCAGTACGGTTGGTACTGGAGTCGATTTCATACAGGGCCTGACCTTCACGAACGTAGCTACCTTCAGTGAATAAGCGTTTAAGGATCACGCCACTGGTTTGTGGACGCACTTCTGAAATCTCAAATGCTGTTGTACGACCTGAGAGCTCTACAGATTGCTCGACGCTTTGGGGCTGTGCAACCAGCACGCCGACTTCAGCCGGTGGCATTTGTTGTTGAGCACCAGCTTGCTGGCCTTCACTCGGATCTTTGCTACAACCAACAAGTGCAAGACTTGTTGCTAATGCGCAAGCAGTCAGGGCGGGAGCCCAAAGCTTTGCAGACATCATTATTCCACCTCAATTAGATTTTTATCTAAATATTTTTTTATTTTAGAATCGTGCAATATCTGATCCACACCATATACCACAACGAAATCCAAATAAAACTTATACTCCAGCCGGATATGACATCTGAAGGAAAATGTACACCTAGGTAAACTCTTGAAATACCCATAATCAGCAGCCACCCTACGGCAATCATTATGATAATGGTATGTCGGGAATGTTGCCGATATATGTAAATTGCCAGACAGCTCAGACAGGCCGCATATAGACTATGGGCACTTGGAAAAGAGCTTCCAAAGCTTTCCACCAGATGAAAGGATGCTGGGGGGCGTGGTCGGGCAATCACGAATTTCAGTAGCCAGGCTAGAAGTATTCCTCCGATAACTCCGATACATATAAAAATTACGCTTGCATATTTTTTATACCACAGTAAGGAAATACACCATAGTGTGGATAAAAATAATACAAATGGCATGCCACCTATCACTGATAAGGACTGTGCAATCTGATTTAAAATCTGGGTGCGATACTCACTCAGCCATTGCATACTGAGCAGGTCAAGCCGGCTCAAAGCTGCAATATTTAAGAGTAAGACACTGAAAATTAAAAGCAAAATGCCGACAAAAAGTAACAAGTAAGGCATGCCGGAAATCCTTGTCCCTCTCACCGATAAAAGACCGGTTGATTGTCTGAACCAAAGTGTACTTGTCAGTACACTTTTTTTCAAGTGTGCGTATTTTATGCGAATTCCTTTTATTTATTAAGGAATTCTCTCTATAAAGCTCGGATAATTGTCGCAGTTTTAAGTTTTAGTCGATGTATGATTTTCGTCAATTTCAATCTCTTGCTTAGGTGGCCAGAAGAAATCGCTTGGCCGGGTCAGGAAGTGAGTCATCACTAATTTTGCGAGAGGTTTCCACTGTTCAAAACGAACCCGACGGGCACGTAAAGCCACAATAATCGTCAGGGTAAAGCTGACAAACAGGTTCGTCAGGCCAATCAGCAAAACCCCCAGAAAAGAAACGATGATCAGTCCAATATCCGGTCCATTAATACTGAGCAGACCCTGAATGAAGTTTGCTGCGGCAAAGGCAATATGACGGATGTCTAAAGGTAAACCGAGGATGAAACCGATGGTCCCCATACTGCCCAGCATGATCCCGAACAGAAAGTTACCCGCTAGTGCGCCAAGATTGCGCTCTATATAGTCAGCAAAGCGTTGCAGACGCTCGTGGCCCATCAGCTGAGACAAACGCACATGCGCTTTGAGACGTGGACCGACTTTGCGGTAGACGGCCATATTGTCAAAGTAACCGGCCAACAGCCCTGACAGGAACAGGCAAACCCCGGCAATGGCAGCATGAGGAATCGCCAGAGAAGTAAAAGGGTTCAGACTATGTAAAGTGGTGGTTGCTTTGGCATGGGTCAGCAGCGGTTCATGCAAGGCGACTTCCCACATCAGAGTAATCAGGGCGGCCACTGGAATGGCAATCGAGATATTTCCCAAAATTGCCACAAACTGGGTGCGGATAATATTCACGATCAGGGCGGCCAGCTCGGCGATTCGGGCCATTTTCGCGCCTTTGCGCTGCTGGACGGTGGTGGCTAGGGCGGCTGCGGTCATCGCGGGCTGTTTGGTCGCCACGGTAAAATGCAGCACATGGATCAGCATAAAACCTAAAGAATAGTTCATGCTATAGCTAAAAGCTTGCATCAGCGGTGCCATACTGACCCGGGCCATCAATATTTTGAGCGTTGCCATGATGGCAATGATGGCACCCGCACCAGCCGCTGACTTATACATGCCCAGAAAGCCTTGCTTGTCCGTACTGACATAATGCTCGCCGGTTTTGCTGGCATTTTCAGTGACTTGTAAGGCCAGTAATTCACTATTGGTTGCCAGCAAGGCACGGACACTGCGCTCGCTATAAATGGCTTCGGTAATATCTGCAATAAAAAGCCCAATAGACTGATAACGCAGGTCATCCTCATCCATGACCATGTTGAGTAAAATTTCAACGCGTTCCAGACACTGTTCCAGCAAGGCCAGCATATAGGTCAGGCTGACACTGACTCCAATCCGTTTAGTAGAACGGCGAATCTTGGCGACTACATCATGACATTGTTCCAACATCACCAGCGCTTGTGAGGCATCCGGGGGGGTAATCGAATCCACCAGCTTAACCGTGTTATAGCGTTTTTTATATTCCTGGATAAATTCGTTGATCTCACGGTTCTGTACCAGAAAAGGTGATTCATATTCCATGAGTTCAGGTTGGGCATTAATGAATTCTGGATGCAAGCCAATACCACTGATCCGGTAAGATAGAATAGTCAGGGCTTTGATGATTTCATCTTTAATACGGGTTTTTTCCTGCTGATTGGAATGTCCCTGATTCATGACCGAAAACAGTCGCTGCCAGTCGGCTTCATCAAAATAATCCAGCCAGTATTGATCAGTACGCAAATAAAAGATCTTGCGGAACAGTTCTTGCAGGTTTCGATGATCTGGAATGATCGGCAGTATATGCGCTCCAATCCGCTGGTTCAGCTGGTTCCAGAAACCGTCCAGCGACAGGATACCAGTATCGGAAAACAGGCTGGTCTGCTTGTAACGGTTAATAATTCTTAAGGTAAAGGTCTGTAAGGTCGATACTGCATTGGGAGTCAGTAACAGTGCGCGAATAAAGATATTAAACTTTGCTTCGATCTCTTCGGTATCTCTGCTGTCCTCTGGCCTTATACGCTCTACAAGCTGGATTAGCAGGTTTTCATCCAGTACCACCTGAGGTTGCTCAAGCTGGTACTGCATACTTTTAAAAAGATCAACAAAATTAATATGCATAGGCAGGAAAGGTCATTATTGAATACGGTTTAGCGCCAGTTTGGCCAGATTGATCAGGGCCTGACGATACTCTGAGTCAGGCAAGGCGTTCAAGGCTAAAATTGCAATTTCTGTTTCTTCAGTCGCACGCTGGCGGCAATAATCCAACGCTCCTGAACTGTTGACGATGCTAATCACCTGTGCCAAATGTTCGGTACCACCAGTGGCAATACTACGGCGAATAACTTCATGATCTTCGCCAGTGGTATTCTGCATGGCTGCAATCAGTGGTAGGGTCGGCTTGCCCTCCATCAGATCATCGCCAATGTTTTTGCCTAAGGTTTCAGCATCGGAAGTGTAATCCAGAATATCGTCAATAATTTGGAAGGCATTGCCAAAATGGCCGGCAAATTTCCGCAAAGGTTCACGAAATGCAGACTGACCAGCCAGAATGGCTGCTCCTTCGGTCGCCAGTTCAAACAGGCGGGAAGTCTTGCCGTGAATAATATCTAAATAGGTTTTTTCTGTGGTATCTGGCTGATGCTGAGACTGTAGTTGCAGGACTTCACCTTCTGCGATTTCACAGGTACCAGTCGAGAAATCCTTGAGCAGGACCATATTGTCCAGATCAACCAGCAGGTCAAAGGCGCGTGAAATCAGGAAGTCTCCAACCAGAACCGCGGTCTGGTTATCCCAGGTGGCATTGGCGGTCGGTCGGCCACGGCGCAGGCCAGATTCATCTACGACATCATCATGAACCAGCGTGGCGGTATGCAGCATTTCAATGATCGCAGCCAGTTTGCGGTGTTGTTCCAGGTTTTCTGCACCACAGGCTTTAGCTGCCAAAAGGCACATGATCGGGCGCATGCGTTTACCGCCAGCTTCCACCACATGTTTGCTAACCGCCATAACCAAAGCAACTTTTGAAGTAATCCCTTCATTAATAAATGTGTCCATCGCAGCAAAGTCGTTAGCCACTGGAGCGAGAATATCTTGCTTAAAGTCGATGGTCATTTCAAAGAAAACCTCTAATTCGGTAAATCGCAGCGCGTAGTTTAACAATTTATAACATGAGTGAAACATAAGAAATGCATAAACTCCACTACAAATCAGCTTTTATCATGCTTCTTTGAGTGGATCAGGCATTTTCGCCTAAAAATTTTTGCCTGACTTTGCATGTCTTTGAATTTTATAGGTTGGCTATATTACTTAAAATTGACTGTTTCTCGCTATCATTTTTTATTAGCTCATAGATGAGTAATTGATTTTATGAGCATAATTAAATTGTTAAAATTTTCAGTGAGTTTACATCGCACTATTTGCCTGAAATGGCTTGTTGTTTTCTTAAATATCCCTTAAAATCCTTGCCCTTGTGCAACCCCCAGTGGCGTTCGTTTTAAGATCGGTATATTCCTTTATCGGCACGACGACACGGGCATATTTGGAGTACATTATGTACGCAGTAATCCAAAGCGGTGGTAAACAGCACCGTGTAGTTGAGGGCGAAACCCTTAAAGTTGAATTATTGAAAGCTGAAACTGGTGCAACGATTACGTTTGACGACGTACTTATGCTTGTAAACGGTGAGAGCATTCAAATCGGTGCTCCAGTTGTAGCTGGCGCTAAAGTAACTGCAGAAGTGGTTAGCCATGGTCGTCACGACAAAATCCGTATTGTTAAAATGCGTCGTCGTAAGCACTACCGTAAGCAACAAGGTCACCGTCAATGGTTCACCGAGTTGAAAATTACTGGTATCTCAGGCTAATTACTAGGAGTAAATAGACATGGCAACTAAAAAAGCCGGTGGTTCGACTAAGAACGGTCGTGATTCGAATCCTAAGATGTTAGGTGTTAAAGTTTACGGTGGTCAAACTGTAACTGCAGGTAACATCATCGTTCGTCAACGTGGTACTGAATTCCATGCTGGTGTAAACGTAGGTATGGGCCGTGACCATACTTTATTTGCTACTGCTGATGGCGTAGTAAAATTCGAAGTGAAAGGCCAATTCGGTCGTCGCTACGTATCTGTTGAAGCTTAAGCTTTAATAGAAATAAAACCCGCAAATTTTGCGGGTTTTTTTATGTTAACTGAACTATTAAACACAGCTGAACTAACATTCAATAATTACCAGTTTACAAGAAAAATAACCCGTAATTTGAAACTATTCATGATAAAAGAGTTTTAAATACAGAATTAAACGTGATTTGAATTACCTGTTTTAAGGTGGGTAATTAAAAGCAAAAAGTATAAAAATAGAATAGGGATATGAATAAAATTTTGAAAAAACTTTGATCAAGGCTTGCTTCAAAGGTAATACACAGCCTACAGAGGTCGGTTTCAATATGCTGGGCTGAGTATCAGCGTTGAAACATGGGGGGGAAGTGAACAAGAGTGTCATCGGCTTGAGTGGTCTAACTGAAAACCATTAATATGTCTATAAACTGGTCACTATGATCAATTGGGTTATTTTGGCACGAGCTTTTCTGGGGATGATAAAAGAAATAGCGGCTAGACCCATAAACTAACGAGCATTTTAAGAAGCTCCGAAATGAGCAGGAGCTTCTTTGTGATTGTTAATTTTTCTTCATCATGATGAACAAAAAAATCAATTTCGAATTAATAACCATACAAAAATTCTTATTTTCTATCATTTTAGCTTTTTATTTTCGTTTAAGATGAGACATTGAATAAATTGCGCTGACGCAAATATAAGGGTGAAATTATGCAAATGCTTCGTAAAACCGTATGTGCGATGGCCTTGGGTGCAGTCACTTTAGGGCCGGTCATGAGTACAACCGTGTTTGCTGCGCCAGTAGCGGCTTCGGAGCAACAGGCCACTACCAGCCTGATCAAACAGCTGAACCATATCCGTAGTCTGACTGCAAACTTTGAGCAGACCACCAAGCTGACCGCTCCTAAAACCACCCAGAATAAAGGGCTGACCGCGCAGCATATGAATCAGACCTTTAAAGGGGTAATGAAGGTAGAACGTCCGGGTAAATTCTATTGGGAAACGTCAAGCCCATCGAAACAGACCATTGCGACCACGGGTAAAACCGTCTGGATTTATGACCCCGACCTGCAACAAGCAGTACGTCAGAGTCTGGATGAACAGGTAGCAAACACGCCTGCATTATTATTGTCCGGTAATACCAGTCAGATCATGCAGTCTTATCGTGTGACCCAGCCGAACAAAGGCAAGACTTATTATACGCTGTATCCCAAAAATACCGATGGTGTCTTTGAAAGTCTGACCATCAGTTTTGGCGCGAATAAAGCACCTACTCTGATGATTTTACAGGACTCTTTAGGACAGACGACCCATATCCGCTTTAATAATGTAAAAGTGAATAGCAGTATTCCGGCCTCCACCTTTAACTTTACCCCGCCAAAGGGAACGGACATTATTGATCAATAAGCTGGATGAATAAATACAGTTAAAAGCAACCTACGGGTTGCTTTTTTGATATGTACAGTGCAATTTGAAAGCAGCCATATTTTAGAGAGATAGAAGAATTTGGCTTGAAATAGGTGACAAGCGCTGAAGGATAAGGAGCCTGGGATGAAGCAATATCCATTTTATATCCTACGCTGGCTGTCAATCAGCAGTGTCTTCATGCTGGGTTTATACGGTTGCCAGCCTGGATCTCAAAATAAGGCACAAAAAGACGAGATACAAATTGAGGCCAAAACAGTACCTGTTCAGGAGGCTGCTCCGATGGTCTGTGACAAAGAAGGCTGTGTCCGCTTTGATCTATCTACCGTAGACACCCATATCCCGTGGATTGACCAATATTTTATCGAGCGGATCAAACGTACTGAACCGGTTGCCTTTAGTCCGCTGGTATCTGCTCAGGCTCAATCCAGACTTATAGACCAGCGCAGGATTCGGGTCAGTTATGTGGGGCAGCAGGGGCCGATTGCTACCTTTGTGCTGGAAAGCAGCCATCTGGCCAAAGCTTCTGGTCGGCGTATTCAGCATCAGGAATATATCAATTTAGATCTGGAGCATAAAAAGCGTCTGGCTTTGCATGAGATCATGTTGACTACGCGAGAGGCAGAACTCATGAATGTTGTAGATCTGCAATATCCAAACAAATTAAAGAAAGGAAAAGTTAAACAGTCACAGCTTAAGTTGAGTGATAATTATTATCTGGATCGGCAGGGACTGGTACTGGTTTATCCGCAGAGTGAGTTGAGTCTGGGCGCCCAGGGAGTGCTGGAATTAAAAGTGCCTTATTCACAGTTAAACGGTATTCTTCAGCCACGATATTTGCCAGCTGTGTCCAAAGAGCGCCCTTAAATATTGCTCTAATAACCCCCAGCTATTGGCTTGATCACTGTATTTTTTAACGTTAAAAGCTTACACTATAGCCAGTTTTTTTCTTATCCAAAGATTGGTTATGATCGACCCAAAATTAGTCAGAAATAATATTGAGGCTGTAAATCTAGCCTTGGCAAAACGTGGCGTGCAACTGAATGTAGAAGAGTGGGCTGCACTGGAAGCCCGCCGTAAAGAGATTCAGTCCAAAACTGAATCCTTGCAAGCTGAGCGTAATGCGGGTGCCAAGCAAGTGGGTCAGATCAAAAAAGCAGGCGGTGACGCTTCTGAGATCATGACCCGTATGGCGGCGATTGGTGATGAAATCAAGGCGGCTGAAATTGCGCTGGCTGAGCTGCAAGCTGAACTCGAAGAAAAGTCCCTGTCTATTCCAAACCTGCCGGATGAATCCGTGCCTGAAGGTAAGGATGAAAATGACAACGTAGAAGTCCTGACTTGGGGTACACCACGCGCCTTCGACTTTGAAATCAAAGACCATACTGACCTTGGTGAAATGATGGGCGGTCTGGAATTTGAAACAGCGACCAAATTAACCGGTTCACGTTTTAGTGTATTAAAAGGACCATTGGCGCGTCTGCAACGTGCGCTGACCCAGTTTATGCTGGATACGCATACCCTGCAAAATGGTTATACCGAAGCCTATGTTCCGTATCTGGTCAATGCGGATTCCCTGCGTGGTACAGGCCAGTTGCCAAAATTTGAAGAAGACTTATTTAAGCTGCAAGGTGAAAAAGAATTTTATCTGATTCCGACTGCTGAAGTGCCAGTGACCAACTTTGTACGTGATGAAATCATTGATGCAGAACGTCTGCCCCTGAAATATGCAGCGCATACGCCATGTTTCCGTAGTGAGGCAGGTTCTTATGGCCGCGATACCCGTGGTCTGATCCGTCAGCACCAATTCGACAAAGTAGAAATGGTGCAGATCGTAAAACCTGAAACCTCTATGCAGGCTTTGGAAGAGCTAACCGGTCATGCAGAAGGTATTTTACAAGCCTTAGGTCTGCCATACCGTAAAATCATCCTGTGTGGGGGCGATATGGGGTTTGGTGCAACCAAGACCTATGACCTGGAGGTCTGGGTGCCAAGCCAAAATACTTACCGTGAAATTTCATCATGTTCAAATATGGGAGATTTCCAGGCACGCCGTATGAAAGCGCGTTACCGTGCTGACCAGAAAAAAACTGAATTTGTGCATACCTTGAATGGTTCAGGTCTGGCTGTGGGTCGTACCTTGCTGGCGGTTATGGAAAACTATCAGCGTGCTGATGGTTCAATCGAGATTCCGGAAGTATTGCGCCCATATATGGGTGGGGTAAGCTATATCGACTAAGGTCGGTACACAGCATTTTGTGCAGCATCAAGGTATAGACAGTCAGATTTAAAGTTTTGAGGTAATCCGTGGATATTTTTCCAATCTCGTTAAAGTTGCAGCAGCAACCTTGTCTGATTGTCGGTGGTGGGCATATTGCCTACCGGAAAGCATTATTGCTGCAGAAAGCCGGGGCGATCATTGATGTGATTGCTCCTGAAATTGAAACGGCTTTGCTGGAGATTGTGCAGCAGTCCGCTGGGCAGTATGTACAGGCACGTTTTAGTGTCGACCTGCCGCTGCGCCAATACCGTTTGGTGATTGCGGCGACCGATGAAGCCGATACTAATCAGCAGGTATTTGCAACCTGTGAAGCTGAAAATGTATTGGTCAACAGTGTTGATGATCCGCCGCATTGCCGTTTTATGGTACCGGCGATTGTTGACCGTTCCCCTTTGGTGATTTCTGTGGCGACTAATGGCACATCGCCTGTGCTGTCTCGCCAGATCCGTACCCAGCTAGAGGCAGTCATTCCGCATGGCATGGGGAAACTGGCTGAATTTTCTGGAAAATGGCGTGCTGCGGTGAAAGCCAAAATTAGCAATCCGGATAAACGCCGGATTTTCTGGGAAGACCTGTACGCCAGTCCGCTGAAAGAACACGTATTTAATGACAATCTGGCCCAAGCGGATCGCTTGATTGAGCAAACCTTAAATGAATGGCAGCAACCGAAAGGTGAAGTCTATTTGGTCGGAGCGGGACCAGGTGATCCGGAGCTTTTGACCCTCAAGGCTCTGCGTTTGATGCAACAAGCGGATGTCGTCATCTATGACCGTCTGGTCTCGGCACCGATTATGGAGCTGTGCCGCCGTGATGCAGAAAAAGTCTATGTTGGTAAGGCGCGTTCCAATCATGCCGTTCCACAGGAAGGAATTAATGCCTTGCTGGTGAAATATGCCAGTGAAGGCAAGCGGGTCTGCCGTTTAAAAGGGGGAGATCCTTTTATTTTCGGGCGAGGGGGTGAAGAGATTGAAGAGCTCTTTACTGCAGGTATTCCATTTCAGGTGGTTCCGGGGATTACAGCTGCATCGGGCTGTTCAGCCTATGCCGGAATTCCACTGACTCATCGTGATTATGCACAAAGTGTACGTTTTCTGACCGGACATTTAAAAGAAGGTTCACCTGAACTGCCTTGGTCTGAGCTGGTTTATGAAAATCAGACACTGGTGTTGTATATGGGTCTGATTGGACTGGAAACTATTTGCAAAAAGTTAATTGCACATGGTCAGCGTCCGGATATGCCTGTGGCTTTGGTGTCTAAAGGCACCACACCCGAGCAGAAAGTTGTAGTGGGAACCCTGCAAAATATTGCAGCTCAAGTATCCGAACATCAAATACAGGCCCCGACTTTGACCATTATTGGTGAGGTGGTCCGCTTGCGTGAAAAGTTGCAATGGCAGGAGCGCGCTGAGGCGTGATTGTAGCTCTATCAGAGCGTTAATTGATTGCTTCAGCGCAGGTCGCAAGTCTTGTATAAGATGAGCGATACTTGATGCCCTTGATCTGTTATATCTGTAAAAAACTATGCAGGAACAATGTTTAGATCCGATACATCAGCTAAACCCTGTGTCTATATTTAAAATATTGAGTGAATAAAAGTGATCCATGTCGTTCTCTATGAACCAGAAATTCCTGCAAATACAGGGAATATCATTCGCCTGTGTGCCAATACCGGCGCACAATTACATTTGATCAAACCGCTAGGATTTGAGCTGGATGATAAAAAACTGAAACGGGCTGGTTTAGATTATCATGAATATGCCAATCTACAGATCTGGGACAATATCGAAGATTGTCTGGCTGATCTGGCCAGCAAGGGTGTGGGAATTGATGCGGTTTATCCGCTGACCACCAAAGGTTTTGAAACGCCGCATACCTCAGATTTAAACCGCCCGGTGGCGCTACTCATGGGGCCTGAAACCCGAGGCCTGCCTGAACAGGTACGTTTGATGTTCCCACAAAAGCACTGGATTCGTCTGCCGATGGCTGAAAACTCCCGTAGTTTGAACCTGTCGAATGCCACTGCCGTGATTGTCTATGAAGCCTGGCGTCAGCAGGGTTTTAAAGCTCTTTAATCTTTGGATGCATGACAAGCTGCTTAAGGGCAGCTTTTTTATTTCCTTGGTACTCATCCTCCTCTTGGCTTCATTTGTTATGATAAGCTGAATAAAAGCAACGGAAATAACAAGGATATGTGTCTGAAGCCGATCTTAACACTGTCCCTCGGCCTATATTTGGGAATGACCGCTTTACCGCTTCATGCTCAAGAGGAAACAGTAGCAGCGCCAGAAAAGATTCAGCCTATCACTCAGGCAGAAGTGCAGCAGAGTCTGGCAGAGATGCAGCAGCGTTTAAATCTTCGTATTGAGCAGTGGGGGCAATCACTTCAGCGTGATGATTTTGAATGGACCTGGCATGGACGTAAACTGAAGCAGTCCAAACGTCAGGAAGTCTGTGATATTTTCCAACAAGTGGTCAATGAAATGTATCAGCTCATGGTTGAAAATAAAGCCCGTTTACGCCCCGAAGACCAGAAACTCTTGTCGAATCGTGACGGGTTTATTGAAAAACTGGGTTATCAGAATAATCGGGTCAATACCAAGATGGGCTTTGATTGCCGTTTACACTGAGCACAGCAAAATCCAAGCCTAAAAAAGGCGCATCAAGCGCCTTTTTTAAAGTTAAACATTATTCAAATTCGTTATGTTGAGGAGCTGGGTGCTTAAAGCCCTTGGTTCTATAACCCAAGTACAAAATACCAAACATCGCCCACCATAAACCATATTTCAATGCAGTTTCTTCAATTTCCAGCCACATGGCAAAAACACTGATGAAGCCCAGTAGAGGAATAACCACAAAGCTGAAAATATCTTTTGCTGTTTTGGTCCGGCCATCACGCAAAGCATAGCGTGAAATGACAGACAGGTTTACAAAAGTAAATGCAGTCAATGCACCAAAGCTGATCATGGAAATCACGATATCCAGATCCATGAAGCCCGCAGTCAGCGCCACAGCACCCACAATCATAATATTGTAAGACGGGGTGAAGTTACGTGGGCTGATATGACCAAAGATTTTCTTGTTGATTACACCATCGCGACCCATCACATACATTAAACGCGATACACCGGCATGTGCAGAAATGCCGGATGCCATCACCGTTACGATCGCAAATGCCAGTACATAAGACTGGAACAGCGAGCCACCGACCAGTAACAGAATTTCTGGCTGGGTCTCGGCAATATTCTTAAAGTAAGTCCCCGGTGCTGACGGGAAATAGAGCTGCATGAAGTAGGTACTGATAATGAAGATCACACCGGCAATTAAAGCGGTTAAGAAAATTGCCTTAGGCAGGGTTTTCTCGGTATCTTTGGTTTCTTCCGCCAGTGAGCTTAAAGAGTCAAATCCGGTGAAAGAGAAACATAGCAGGGTAGCACCTGTAATCAGGGCACCGACCGAGGTTAATTCATTCCAGAACGGTTCCATACTCCATAACTGATAACGCTGTTCCGCAGTAATTAGACCTTCAGCATTGAAACCGGCCTGGAGCTTGGTATATACCATCCAGGTAAAGGCCGCAATCACGATTAACTGGATCAACACAATCATACTGTTAAAGTTAGCGACAAAACGCACACCACGCAGGTTGATCCCGGTCATAAAGGCCGTCAGAGCTACCACCCAAACCCAAGGGTTAATATCCGGGAACAAGGCCTTCAGATAAATGACCGCCAGGATGATATTGACCATCGGTGATAACAGATAATCCAACCATGACGACCAGCCGACCATGAAGCCAATATTTGGATGAATTGATTTTTGCGCATAGGTATAGGCTGAACCCGAAGAGGGGTAGCGACGGATCATATGACCATAACTGATCGAAGTAAACAAAATTGCAATCAGGGCAATGATGTAAGAAGTAGGAACATGGAAGTGACTTGCTTCTGATACTAAACCGAAAGTATCAAATAAGGTCATTGGCTGAATATAAGCCAAACCAATAATAATGATGTGCCAGAGTCCTAGCGTTTTTTGCAGTTTAGCTGCCGATTGAGTCCCAGAGAAATTAGTCAACGGCGTTATCCTCTTAATCGTTGATCAAGGATCAGTCATATTAAATAAGGATCGTTTGAGACGAACGATCCCCCCTACATTTTTCTGTAAAAGTGCGCCAATCTATTCCAAAATGATGGCTTTTACTAGCTATTTTTAACTTTAGAACTGCAAAAATATGCTGTTTGTTAAAAAATAGCGTTCATGCAAGATAAAAGCCTGATGTTTAAAAAAACATCAGGCTAAAATTTTCGCTATATTGGCTTATTTTTCAGTAATTACCAAGCCTTTTTTAAGATAGATTTCAAATCTTCTAGCGTGGCTTCTTTCGGGTTGTAAATGATTGACCCATCATTCAGGGCTTTTTCAGCCACTTCATCCAGTTGTGCTTCAGAAATTTTGCCGGTTTCACTTAAAGTCCGCGGTAATTTAGTCAGACTATAAATGCGGTCACGCATTGTCATAATCATCGCGATGGTTTTATCAGCACGTAAATGCGCTGGTGTTTGTGCATAAATATCTGCACCGGCCAGAGGCAGAAGTAAATCGGCAATTCTCTCTCCATTGACCTCTTTGTTGTATTCCAGCACATAAGGCAGGAACAGGTTCATACATAAACCATGCGGCAGGTGCGCGACCGCACCTAAGGAATGACCGAGTGAGTGAACCAGTCCCACCATAGAGTTAGAAAAGGCAATACCGGCCATGGTCGATGCCTGAGCCAGCTCTAAGCGTCCTTGTGCATCGGTTGGCGTGTCCAGAACATTAAACAGGTGTGCGCTAATCTTTTTAATCGCTGCGGTGGCATAAGCATCTGAAATTGGATTGGCTGCCATGCAGGTATAGGCCTCTACTGCATGGGTCATGGCATCCATCGCTGTCATTGCTGTAAGATGTGGGGGGAGCGTTTGGGTCATGCGCGGATCAAGAATTGCTGCATGCGGCATCAGATAATAAGAGGCAAACGGCATTTTGACATTCTTTTCAGTATCTGACACAACAGCGATCATGGTCACTTCTGAGCCAGTGCCTGAGGTCGTCGGAATCACAAAGAAAGGCTTGAGCGGTTTAGGCAGGTTATGTGCGCCTGAGTATTTCAGTAAATCATTACCTCCTTCAGAGACTAGAATATTGGTCGCTTTTGAAGTATCAATGACTGAACCGCCCCCAACTGCAATAATGGCATCACAGTTCTGATCACGATATAACTTTGCAGCCTTGCGTACTGTTTCCAGACTCGAATCTGGCGGAACATCATCAAAAATGCCGGCAATCACGGCATCGGCAGATTCAAAAGCGTCTTCAATCGGTATAAGCAGATTGTTGGCGCGTACCCCTTTATCGGTAATGATCAGTGGACGCTTTGCTCCCAAGGTAGCCAGTTCAAATGGAATATGTTCTAACGCGGCATGACCGGCAATGATTTTGACCGGGCAGAAAAATTCGTAATATGGTTTAGCCATGGGTTATGCACTCCGCTTGAAATAAGATTGGGCTACTTTGAGATAGATATTGGCAGCTCCAGTTAATTTTTCTTTTAAACTCAAATCGCTTGGATATTCTTTGACAGCCAGTTCGGCCACTAATTTCGGTAAAATCAACGCTTCCATTTTATTGAGGCAGCGTACCAGACGGATCGCATTGGAAATATCGCCATCCGCAATCATCCGGTCATTGGCAAAAGCCTGTGAAGTACTTTCCTGAAAAGAAAATACCAGAAAGGCATGGTGTAAATGCTTAAAGGTAATGGTGAGATCGGGTTTAATCTTACTGTTCTTCACCAACTCCAGTTGATGGTTTTCAGTCACTCTGGCAACAAAGGCCGGGCCATTCGGAAATACGTTCATTGAAAGGCTAAAATTGGCAGGAAACTGGGTAATTTCCTGTTGGATTTCTGCATCCACCTGACTGGCCATGACCAGACCGCGACCGATGATATCCATCATCAGTTTGACATAGGCAAGCTGCAAAGCAGGTTTTACGGATTTCTTCGCAATCACATGATAATCCTTATCTTGGTATTATTTGTTTAGAGTAAATACTCTAATTTATTTAAAGGTGAAATGCAAAGGCTTTATTTTTGTTCAATATTAATGTGTGTAAAGTAACCGCTGCTGCTTAAATTTTCAATAATATCTTGACACAAGTCGGCAAATGTCGGCGGCTGATTCAGCAGATCATGGATTCGAACCATTTCCAGACCAGCGTAGCCACAGGGATTGATGGTCTGGAAGCCGGTCAATTCGCAGTCAATATTGAGTGCCAGGCCATGGTAAGAACGCCCTTTACGGATTTTAAAGCCCAAAGAACCTATCTTGCGTTCTGCGACATAAACACCTGGTGCATTAGCTTTGGCATAGGCTTCTATACCATATTTTTTTAACAGGTCAATCATCAGCTGTTCGGCATAGGACACCAGTGTACGCACATTCCAGCCGAGACGATTTAGGTCAAACATAAAATAGGCCACCAGCTGCCCCGGACCATGCCAGGTGACCTGACCGCCACGATCTGTTTGTATAACAGGAATATTACTAGGAATCAGGATATGTTCCGGTTTACCTGCCTGACCTTGGGTTAATATATCATGGTGCTGTAAAATCCACAGCTCATCCGGGGTATGAGCATCACGGTTTTCGGTAAAATGTTTCATTTCCAGAAAACGGTCTTCATAAGGCGTCAGCTGGTTGTACTGACGGATAATCAATTCAGGTTTTTGAACAGTTTCAGCCACGCTGTGAAAGTCCTTTTTGGGTCAAATTTATCAGATTCATTATAATGAATTGCAAGGCCAATAGAGCAATAGGGTAGGCTCCGAGTTCTATTTTTATTGTGGCCCGTGGAGCAAGGCGCATAAAAAAGCACGCGGATTTGCGTGCTTTTTTATTATGCTGATTACAGCGCTGTGCGAATATGTTCGCAAGCTGCAAGATCCGCATAAAGCGCATGAACTTGGTCAAGCTCTTCAAAGCGAAGCTGCGCAGTAATAGAGTGATATTTACCTGTACGCGACGGCTGCACTTTTAAAGTCGTCTGGTCAAATTCAGGAAAATGCTTCACTAAAATTTCTACGACAGCACCGTGCAATTCTGTACCTGCATTACCAATGAGTTTAATTGGGTAGTCCATTGGAAATACCCAAAGATCTTCACGGAGTTCGCGAGATGGGGTGCGGTCTATCATAGTTCACCTCAAATTTTATAGACAAAGCCTGCAAAAGAGCAGGCTTTGAGATTCTCTTAAATATATAATGGAGACCCATAGCAATCTTTCAAGTCTCCATCACGCGTTAAGAATTAGTCGTTTTCCAGGAATGAACGCAGGTGTTCAGAACGGGAAGGGTGGCGTAATTTACGTAGTGCTTTCGCTTCAATCTGACGGATACGTTCACGGGTTACGTCAAATTGTTTACCGACTTCTTCCAGCGTGTGATCCGTTGGCATGTCGATACCGAAACGCATTTTCAGGACTTTCGCTTCACGTTCAGTCAGATTTTCCAGAACTTCACGGGTTGCTTCTTTCAAGCCTTCTGAGGTTGCTGCATCAACTGGTGAAGTGATGTTGCTATCCTCAATAAAATCACCCAGATGCGAATCTTCATCATCGCCGATTGGTGTTTCCATCGAAATCGGCTCTTTGGCGATTTTCAGTACTTTACGTACTTTAACCTCGTCCATTTCCAGACGTTCGCCCAGTTCTTCAGGAGTCGGTTCGCGGCCCATTTCCTGAAGCAATTGACGCGATACACGGTTGATCTTGTTTATAGTTTCAATCATGTGTACTGGAATACGGATAGTACGCGCCTGGTCTGCGATTGAACGGGTAATCGCTTGACGAATCCACCAGGTGGCATAGGTCGAGAACTTGTAACCACGACGGTATTCGAACTTGTCTACAGCCTTCATCAGACCGATGTTACCTTCCTGAATCAGATCTAGGAACTGCAAGCCGCGGTTAGTGTATTTCTTGGCAATCGAAATCACCAGACGCAAGTTCGCTTCCACCATTTCTTTCTTGGCACGACGCGCTTTTGCTTCACCTACTGCCATACGTTTCGCAATCTCTTTGATGTCACGAACGCTTAAGCCAAGCTCATTTTCAATATCTGCAATTTTTTGCTGGAAGGCCAGTACGTCAGCACGAACTTTTTCCAGATAGCCTTTCTGATCAGCAGGTGCTTTTGCGATTTGCTCATCTAACCAGGCTGGATTTGATTCCTGGCCCGGGAATGTCGTACGGAACTGGGTACGATCCATACGGCCACGACGGACTGCATAACGCATCACTTCACGTTCTGCACTACGGATCTGCTCATGCGTACCACGAATCATTTCAGAAATCAGATCAAACAGGCGCGGTGTAAATTTGAACATCATGAACACAGATGCGAGCGCTTGCAGGGCTTCTTCGCCTTCTTTACTATTGCGGCCGTGTTTTTCCAGAACCGCCTTGGTGTTTTTCCAGGCATCTGAAAGTTCAGTAAAGCGGGCTCTGGCAATTTCTGGGTCCGGACCTGAATCTGCTTCAGATTCCTCTTCAGTTTCAGCTTCTTCCTCTTCCTCGTCATCATCCAGTTTTACTTCTTTGGTGGACTTGGCGGCAGATGCTTTTTCCTCTGGAAGCTCAGCTTCCTCTTCGATAACTTCTGGAATTGCTTCATCAGTTTCAGGGTCTAAATACCCTGACAGAATGTCAGCCAGACGACGTTCGCCGGCTTCATAATCTTTATATTCTTGGAGTACAACGCCCACTGCATTTGGCCAGTAAGCAATCGAGTGCAGAATGTCACGGATACCTTCTTCAATCCGTTTTGCAATGCTAATTTCGCCTTCACGCGTTAAGAGCTCAACCGTCCCCATTTCACGCATATACATGCGCACAGGGTCAGTGGTACGACCTGGTTCATTTTCTACAGATGCAAGTACCGCTGCAGCTTCTTCTTCTGCAACTTCATCGGCAGCTTCTGCATTATCCTCAAACATCGCATCATCAGATTCAGGAGCGCGGTCATGGACAGGAATACCCACGTCATTCAGCATTTGAATGATGTCTTCAATCTGTTCGCTTTCTGTGATGGAGTCCGGGAGATGATCGTTAACCTCAGCGAAGGTTAAGTAACCTTGTTCTTTGCCTCGGCTAATCAGAGCCGCTACTTGAGAAGTAGGGGAAGTCATATCGCTCATCTTTGCTTACTCTCGTTGAATCTGTGGCAGTGAAAAACCGTGCATCATAGCACAATTCACTGAAATAATTTTGGAATTGATCAGTCAAGCATGATTTTATCAAAATGTTTGAAAGTACAATTGAATATGAATATTAGGCCTAAGTTTATCTTTTCAAGTGCATTTCCTGATCTTATTTTATAGAAATGTCTTTTATCTGGTGGATAAAAAACATTCGATACCTAATATGCTAATTAATACACAATTATGTAGTAGAAAAACAAGAGCCAATTGGTATACACATACAAAATATATAAATAAAACTTGACAAGTTTTAGAAGGCAAGATAAATAGCGCCTAGACCCATTATATTTTTCACTACGAGGTAGTTTTAGTGTCTTCAACAGATTTTGAGCTAGATGATAGCTACGGTGATGATGACGTTAATTTTGATGAAGCATCAAGTAAGCTGAGTGCGAAAGAATCATTGGAAAAACGCCGTCTGATCGATGAGTTGTTGTCTCAGCGCCGACTGGAACGTGAACTCAAAGATTTTGACTACGACTTTGACGATGATGACGATTTCGATGAGGAAGATTAGCCGATTTGGATTTAGCATGGACTGAATAAATGCTATGCTAAACCCTTCGGTTTTCTAAGTTTGGATATGAAATGAGTGCTTTAGATTTAGACCAGTTGAGTGAATATCTGGATGGCGACCAAAATGAGTATGGTCTGGATTTTGCAGCAACTCATGGTTTCCTGTGTGCAATTGCTGTGGGCCCGCAGTTCGACAAATGGTTAGATGAGCTGTTTGAAGGTAACCAGAAAAAAGTACCTGCAGAAATCATCAATCAGGTAAAAACATGGTTAGAGGCAATTCGTCAAAGCTTGGCCAACGAAGAAGGAATCAGTTTCCCCTTCGAGATTGAAGAAGCAGATACCGACTCTAGTCTGGGGGACTGGAGTGTAGGTTTTGTTGACGCCATGTTCCTGAACGAAGAAGCCTGGTTCACTGAAGAGTTTGAAGAACAGCTGGTAGATTTGACTCTGCCAATTATGGTGTTTAGTGGCATTGATGAAGAAGATCCGCAAATGGAGTCTTTCCGTCGCAATGGTCAACTTATGGATGAACTTGCAGAAGAAATTCCGGAAAACCTGAATGAGTTATATCTGATGTATCACACACCAGAATAATTCGGTAAAATAAAAAAAGCACCACTGGGTGCTTTTTTTATGTCTCGCTATTCTAGTGATAAGCCAATGGTTTTAGTTGTGACTTTATCTGAATGGCTTTAAGGTTATTTTTGCTGAACTCGCCGAAACATAAGGGCGGTACAGCATCTCGCGTAAGATTTCTCTCTTGGAATACCAGTTACAACAACCATGATGCTCAGGCTCAGCAGTACACTGACTCCCGAGACAGGCTCAAACCAGCTTTTTTTCTCCTCCCTTACTGGGTAAGCGTTGCTTCGTGTACAAATTTGATCGAGGTTGCTACATCAGCAGCCCATATGGCAGTCATACTGCGTAGAGGATCAATTAGCATATTTTTTGCTGCTATTTTGTTATGCATCCTCCAGTTAAAAGGGCGAAATTTCCTGCCTCATGTCAGCTAAAAATCTTGCCGGATCTATCTTGCATGTCGCAAACATCGATGAAGTGTCAATCGACTTTATTATCTTAAATAGGATATGTATTGTGTCCACTTAACCTGAAGGAAGAAGGTCAGTGAATTTTGCTGTTTTATTAAAATGCTAATCTAAGAATTATAATATTCAGCAAGATACATTGGCATAAACTGGATGAGTGTCATTTGATACCAGTCAGTATTTTGACACCCATCCAAGAAAAGGCCAGTTTTAAGTAGATTTCTTTAGCAATTTGGCCAGACTGTAGCGGGCATAGCCATTATAAGCAATATGAAAGACTAAGCCATGTAAGCCAATCAGGGCGGCGACCAGAAATGAATTTGGGCCTCTGCCTGCATAAGCTGTGGTTCGGAAAACTTCTTCAGTTTGTGGATGAAGCCAGATCATGACAAATAGAAAAATAAAACCGAAGGCCATCGCGATGGTGGTCGATCCCCACACCAGTTTACTTTTCTCTTCTTTACTTGGTAAACGCTGTTGTGTTTTTACAAAATGGCGGGCACTCAGGAAAGCCGCAGCAATCAGGGCCGGGATCAGGATAATGACTCCCAGATTCAATATATAGATGAGGATGCCAATCAGTATCATCAAGGCAAGATAAATAGTGGCAAAATATTTTAGATAATGCGACATTGTTCTAGCCTCCTTTTGTAGAGTCTGATTCAGGATGGCTGATTTTTACGCTGGTGTCTACGGTATAATATCCAGCTAATCAGCACTAGGACGATAGCGAGGATTACATAACTAACTTTGCTGAAGATTTGCTGCATCAGTTGCTGGTTCTCACCAAAATAAAAACCGACACAGGCCAGAAATGTGGTCCAGATGACCGTTCCTAAACTGCTATAGAACATGAATTTCCAGAAAGGCATACCGCTCATGCCAGCAGGAATACTGATCAGGGAGCGTACAGCAGGCACCATGCGGCCAAAAAATACAATCCGATGCCCATACTTTTCAAACCATTGCAGAGAGGTTTTGACATCTTTGGATTTGATAAACAGGAGTTTGCCATAACGGTCGACGAATTTGAAAATACTGTCATGATTGAATTTATAGCCAATCCAGTACAAGAGAGCGGCAGCGATTAAGGAACCGAAAGAGCCAGCAATAATTACTCCGCTTAGAAGCAATTGGCCTTGAGAAGCTGAATAGCCTGCAGAGGGCATAATGATTTCAGAGGGAATAGGAGGGAAAACATTGTCTAGAAACATCAGCAGGGCAATACCAAGGTAGCCCAGTTTTTCCATGACAGAGATAATCCATTCGGTTAGATTCATGGTAAATAAGTCAATAAAAAATAACCCCTATATGCTAAGGAGTATTTTTTATACAGTAAAGTTGAGATATATAACTGAGATCGCAGCAATTAACTGTGACTTAAGGTGTAGATATAAACTTTACGTAATAGATAGGCCAAACAGATCGGTAAAACACTTAGCAATAAAAAATGTACCGCGGTAGCATTAATGTGATAACTGACAAACAGGGCTAAAATTGCTCCAATCACGGTACCTAGAATGACAATAAATAAATGTGACTGGCGTTCCAGTTCCTCACTAACCTGATTCATTCGCTGTAATTTTATATTTTCTTGAGTCTGGAATCTGATAATATTTTCAGAATCCGGTGCAAGTGAACTCGTCATTTTACGTTCCTTTTCATTTTAAATATTTAGTTATTAATGAAAGACTTAGATGCTTAATCATGCTTGATTATAAGACTAGCAAGCTTGATCTGAAAAAAATGCGTGTCTTGGTAAATAATTAGTAAGCTTTTTATTGCAGATGTGTTTTTATGTAAATAAAAAGCCCTCCGAAGAGGGCTTATATATATTTGTTTACAAAGCTTGGTTTAAAGACGTTTACGTTTTGCCGCCAGAATTTGCGATTGACGCATGCGGAAACCTTCTTTTTGCTTCTCGGTGGTTTTATCAATGCAGTACACGCAGGAAACACCATGTTCATAGCTCGGCAGTGCTACTTCTTCTGGACTCAACGGCCAGCCACAGGCGTGACATTTGGTGTTCTGGCCTTCTTCCATGCCATGTGTGACCGCAGTACGGCCATCAAATACGAAACATTCACCTTCCCACATGCTTTCTTCAGGTGGTGTCTCTTCCAGATATTTTAAGATGCCGCCTTTCAGGTGATAAACTTCGGTAAAGCCTTCTTGAAGCAAGAGAGAAGTTGATTTTTCACAGCGAATTCCGCCAGTACAGAACATGGCAATTTTCTTATCTTTGTGCTGTTCCAGATTATTTTTTACGTATTCCGGGAATTCACGGAAAGTTTCAGTTTTCGGATCAATCGCACCTTTAAATGTACCGGCTTTATATTCGTAATCGTTACGGGTGTCGACGAGAATCACGTCATCACGTGCGATCAGCTCGTTCCATTCTTTAGGGTCCAGATAGTGGCCGACCAAATCGCGTGGTTTCACTTCTACGCCCAAGGTCACGATTTCCTGTTTCAGCTTGATTTTCATTTTCCGGAAGGGTTTGTCAGAGCTGTGTGACTCTTTATATTCCATCTGTTCAAAACCCTCATCAAGCAGGAACTGATGAACTTGATCAATGGCAGCACGGTCACCCGCCACTGTGCCGTTAATGCCTTCACCTGCCACAATCAGAGTACCGCAAAGGTTGATGGTATTTACCAAGTCCAAAAGACGTTGTTGCAGATCCGCAGGATTCTGAACTTCTTTGAATTGATAAAGTGCGGCAACAACCCAACCAGTCGTCGCTTGCTGTTCTACAGGTGCAAGCTGTTCTACAGTAGCGTTCATGGAATACTCCAACGTAGCATGATAGTTTAAAAGGCGCATATTTTAACGTGATTCGGGTGAATAAGCGAGTAAAACACCGGCTTTTAACAGGCTTCAATTCATTCAGGAGAGCGTGTATAGTCATGCCGACCCAAGATTTTGGGACAATGATGCAAATGCTAAAAATTGCAGCACAGTTGGAGTAAGTTTTGAGTTCGGATCGTCGTATTGCATCTTTAACCCCTTGTGCAGGGCGTTGTTCTACCGTATTTGGAGATGCGGTCTGTCGTGGCTGTCGCCGTTTTAATCATGAAGTCATTCAGTGGAATACTTATACTGCTGACCAGCATAGCGTGGTCTGGCAGCGGCTAGATATACAGTTAGACCAGATTTTAGTGCCGATGCTGCCCCATGCTGATTTAAAGCATGTAGAAAACTTTGTCCGTTCCAAACGTGTACGTTTGCGTGATGATGCCAGCAAAGGTCGAAAGTTGTATCATGCTTTAAAGCTGTGTGAAAAGAACCGCCATTTCACCGATGAAAGCGGGCTGGGCATTCATTATAAGCAAGTGCGTCCTCTTTGGCAGGAGTTTGAACGTCGGGTGCTGGCCTTGGCCCAAGCCAGTTATGACTTGGCCTTTTTACGGGCTGATAGCATTGGCCAGCATTTGATTCATTTACAAGAAGAGGACTAAGTCCTCTTTTTTTAATATAAAAATAGAGTAAGTATCGCTGAGGAATCGGATGAATATCAGTGAATATATGCTGTACTGTCTGGCGGTCGTAATGATGATCGCTACGCCTGGGCCTGTTATGTTGCTGGTCGCCAGTGCTGGTTTAAAAGGTGGTTATCGGCATGCATTACAGACTATTTTTGGAACCAACCTGGCTTCGTTGGTGCTCATTGCTCTATCAGTACTCAGTCTAAAGGGCTTGCTGCTCATTAATGAACAATGGTGGGATGTTATCAAGCTATTGGGCTGCATATATATTGGCTATCTGGGCTTGCAGATTTTCCGAGAAGTTTGGCAAGGTCAGGTAGCACAGGGACATCAGTCTCTGTCGGCAGCATCCGGCGGTTTTCGTCGCGGCTTTCTGGTCGGAATTTCCAACCCTAAAGATATTCTTTTCTTCGCTGCCTTTTTTCCGCAATTTATCGGGATTACGCCAAATCTTGATTTGAGTTTAATCATTTTGATTTTAAGCTGGGTTGTACTGGACTTTCTTTGCTTATCTATTGTGTATTTAGGTTTTAACCGTTTATCGCACTCTCGTTTTTATCCGTATTTGCTGGCAGGGTGTGGTGTGATTCTGGTCATGGTTGCCTTTTATGGTATGTATAGTTTGCTAATTTGAGTATAAAATCAATAAAAACAAGGGTCTGGCTAAATAAAATTTAACGATCCTGTCTGGAAGAGTCAGTAAAAATTATGCTAAGGTAAAATCAAATAAAACTGAACCGCTCAGAATGTCTAAAATAATCATAAAGTCAGACCATCCATTTTCACCCCTGCTATTTAGTCAACCTGCTGTTATTCAATACCTACAGATCATTGGAATTGGGCTGATCGCTGTCAGTATTGTATATCTGCTGGCTGCGAACTGGTGGATGCTTCCCAAGTGGGTACAGCTCCTGATTCCACAAGCCTTAGTGCTGATTTCGGCATTGCTCAGCATACGCTTTAGTGCACGAGAAATGGTAAGACAAAGTCTAGATGGTGTTGTGGGGCTGATGCTGGGCTTAGGCCTAGCGGTGATAGGGCAGATTTATCAAACAGGGGCGGATAGTTATCAGCTTTTTTTACTGTGGGCTTTATTGCTCTTGCCTTGGTTGTATCGTCTGAATATTGGTGTTTTTGCTTTATTTTGTGTGATTAGCCAGCTGGCACTGTATCTGTATTTCAAGCAGAGCTTCTGGATGGAGCGTGCCGAGCCTGCCTATTGGTTGACTCTGAATGTACTCACCGGTGTTAGCTTTTTCTATGCACTGCGATTTTATTCGGTTTTGCGTTATCTGTTGATTGTGGCTGTGGTGATAATTTCTATAGTGAGCATGGTCCAGTTTATCAACTCGAACTCTATCTGGTATTTAGGTTCGGTATTAAGTTTGCCCCTCATATTCAGTGCTTATTTTTATAGCCTTCGTAAGCAGCTGGAAACCAGTTTGCTGGTGGCTGGACTCGCGCTGAGTATGAGTGTGCTGATCTTGGATCTGACCAAGTCCCATTTTCAGGAATCAGCCGGAGGCTTGCTGGTTCTGGCTGTACTGATCTTTGCTTGGTTCGCTGGGATCAGTGGCTTATTAATGAAGCTCCTCCCCAAAAGCAGGTTTTCAGTGATTCCACTGGCGCTAGGTGCATGGATTGCTGGAATCATTCTGGCTGCCTTATTACTGACCTATTGGAAAAGTTTTTCCATTTTTATGGGAGCGGTTTTTATCGTGGCTGCCTGCTGGTTGATTCATACCAGGAACTCTGTTTTTCTGCGCCAGTTTGCGTATTGTTTGTGGCTATGTGGTCAGGCCGCCGTTCTGATTCATACGGAGTGGCTAACAGATAGCCTGGTGCTGATCTGGTTGATTCAGCTAGGGATTACACTGCTGAGTATGCGGAGCCGTATGCATTGGTGGGTGGTGGTTTTACAATTATTAATAGCACATGTTTTAGCGATTGCAGCCTTCTATTCAAAAATACAGCATGACCAGTTGTTGTTGATTGCAATGTCAATCAATTATCTGATTCTCATTGTTATTTTAATAAGTACCAGCCATTGGCTGGAATCCCGCTATAGCAAAAGCATACAGTTATGGATGATCTGCATACTGGCAGCCATGGCGATATTGCAAACTTTATTTAAGCAGGTGGTGGTTCATCCAGCTGATCATCATTATCTTGAAAATCTCATGGTTTTTTATGCTTTACCGGCAATATGGCTACTGAGCTTTATTCTGCTATATAAACAGCAATTTAATCGGCATTTCCTGTGGCTGGTTCCCGTCTTGGGAATAGTATTAATCTGGCTGGGCTATTTTGAAATTTTAATAATTCTGCTGCTGATGGCGTGGGCGATTGTTTATCGGCACGTTTGGATACAGGCGCTGTCCATCTTGCTGCTGGTCTTCTGGTTATGGATGCTGTATTACAATCTGGGTCTAAGCTTTCTTTTTAAAAGTCTCAGTATTTTTGCATCCGGGCTGCTGGTACTGCTGCTGGCTTATATTTTAAACCGACCAATGCTGGAAGGTAGAGAAGGAGAGCCCAGATGAAAAAGTTTCTTCCTCTTTATTTGGCCATTTTGAATATAGCCTTGTTTAGTGGGCTGATTTTGCAGCATGAATGGCATTTAAGAAATAGCCAGAGCATGTTTGTTGAATTGATGCCTGTAGATCCGCGCTCTATACTTCAGGGAGATTATATGGCCCAGAGCTATCAGCTGCATTTTGGTGCTGCAGCGAGGCAGAGTAGCCAGCGATCTTTTTCGGATCTTCGTATTGACGATTTTGAAAATCAGTCCCAGGTGCTAAGTTATGTGCAGCTGGATAAACAGCGCAGAGTGATCACGACCAGTTTTGATCAAAGGCTTCTTGGTGGGTCAGCAGCATTTAGCAAGCTTGTTTTGAAAAATCCCCGTAATACTTTTGAGAGTTTATATCCTGCTGCCAACAGTTTTATGTTCGCTGAAGGGCTGGAGTCCTGTTATCGAAATGCTAAATTTGCTGAATTAAAAGTACAGGAAAATGGTGAGGCCGTCCTAGTGGATCTGGTCGATCAGCAGCTTAACTCCTTGAATTGTAAAACTCGTAAAAGCTGGTGGCAGGACAGTTGATCTCTTGTAGAGGGGAGATATTTTTAGCAATAAAAAAGCCCGCAAGATGCGGGCTTTTGAATCTTGAGTGATCAATCACGCTACTTGTACTGGAATACAGTTAGCAGTGTGATTCACCGTATTGTCCGGATTTGCATAAACCAGACGTGGTTTATGTGCATTGGCTTCAGCTTCAGTAAAATCACCAAAGGTGGCAATAATGATGATATCGCCAACATCGGCCTGATGTGCTGCACCACCATTCACCGAAATAATTCCGGAATTATCTTCACCACGAATTGCATAAGTAGTAAAGCGTTTACCATTGGTCACGTTCCATACATGAATTTCTTCATATTCACGAATGCCAGCCAAATCCATTAAAACGCCATCAATTGCACATGAACCTTCATAGTGTAATTCTGCATGTGTAACAAAAGCGCGGTGAATTTTGCATTTTAATAAACGAGATAGCATGGCTAGCGTCCCCTTAGTTGACCTAAGATTTTGACCTTATGGTTGAATCAGTTTCTACGGCACTGGATCAGTGAGTAGGCTTGCGCATTTTGCGCCTAAACGCCTTGCAAGGCAAGCGTAATTGTCCAGCAATTATTGAATGTTCAGTTCGGTTTATAGGCATTAATTTGATTCATGGCTTGCTGTACTTCACCGTTAACCAGCATTTTGGTACGGGCCAGTACGTGCGCAATAGCATCATCCATTAAACCCTGTTCACTACTTGGTGCCTTACTCAGAACATGGCCAGAAACCCGCTCTTTAGTGCCCGGATGACCAATCCCAATACGTAAACGATGGAAGTTTGCACCGATATGCGGCACGATATCGCGTAAACCATTATGTCCACCATGTCCACCGCCAGTTTTTAGGCGAATGATGCCGGGATTCATATCCAGCTCATCATGGGCGATCAGGATCGATTCTGGTGCGATATTATAGAATTTAGCGAAAGGAACAACACTTTTACCAGAAAGGTTCATAAAGGTTGTAGGCATGAGAAGACGAACATCCTGTCCTTCAATATTGCCACGCCCGCTGATTCCATTAAATTTCGGGTCTTTTTTAAGGCTAATGCCATATTGGTCTGCAAGACGTTCTACAAACCAGAAGCCTGCATTATGGCGGGTTTGGGCATACTCAGAACCTGGGTTACCCAAACCGACAATCAGTGAAATACTAGACACTAATTTACACCATCAACACTTATGCGCGTTTGAAGTCAGCGTGCATTGGTGTATTTTTAGCTGGGTGACGCTGTAACGCTTGGATTTTCACGTTTTCAACGTTATCACCTACTTTAACTTCAATCACTTCTTCAAAAAAAGCGTTGTTTTCTAAAGCTTTAACAAGCTCACGAAGTTTAAGTGTAATAGCTACAGGCTCAGCAGCACCACCGTAGATGATAGCAGGTACTTTAGCAGCATTGCGAAGGCGGCGGCTCGAACCTTTCCCTTGTAATGCTACTTCACGTGCTTCTGCGTTTAATACGAAGTTTGCCATGATAGACATCCTATTTAAGTTAAATGAACCAGATCTGCGACCGATCTGGTGATACAAAGCCCTGCCAAATGGCAGGGCTTTAGAAATTCAGCGCACTATTATAGATAAGAATCGAACATTGCGCTAATAGATTCTTCGTTGTTGATACGACGGATCGTTTCAGCAACCATGCTTGCAACCGAAACCTGACGGATTTTGCCCAGATTCTGAGCTTCTTCTGAAAGCGGGATGGTGTCAGTGACTACCAGCTCGTCAATTACAGAATTTTTCAGGTTTTCAATGGCTTTGCCAGATAGTACAGGGTGAGTAGCATAGGCAACAACTTTGCGTGCACCGAAAGTTTTCAGTGCATCTGCTGCTTTACACAGGGTACCTGCCGTATCGACCATGTCATCGACAATGACACAGTCGCGATCTTTCACGTCACCAATCAAATGCATCACTTGTGATTCATTCGCTTTTTGACGACGTTTATCAATAATCGCAAGATCGATATCGCCCATCTGTTTGGCAACAGCACGTGCACGGACTACACCCCCAACGTCAGGAGAAACAACCATCAGGTTATTGTGTGACTGCTGGCGCAGGTCAGCAAGCAATGCTGGTGTGCCATAGATGTTGTCGACAGGAATATCGAAGAAACCTTGAATCTGGTCAGCATGCAGGTCAATCATCACCACACGGTCAATACCGACGGTAGTCAACATGTCTGCAACAACTTTTGCAGTAATTGGTACACGGCTTGAACGAGGACGACGGTCTTGGCGAGCATAACCGAAGTAAGGAATCACGGCAGTAATACGACCAGCACTTGCACGACGCAATGCATCAGCCATCACCAGGATTTCCATCAGGTTATCGTTGGTAGGGGCACAAGTAGGTTGTACGATGAATACGTCTTTACCACGAACATTTTCAGTAATTTCAACAGCGATTTCGCCATCAGAGAACTGACCTACAGAGGCAGCGCCTAGAGGAATATGTAAATGACTTACGACTTTTTGAGCGAATTGTGGATGTGCAGTTCCACTAAAAACGACAAGATTGGGCATGAAGCACCCTTGGCGGTTGGTATGTATGGAAGTAGATGGCAGGGGTAGCTGGATTCGAACCAACGGATGCCGAGATCAAAACCCGGTGCCTTACCACTTGGCGATACCCCTAATGCGGCAGAACTTTAATATTTTTGCGATGTTATGTCAAGGTAAATTAACAGTCTTACCGCAAATAGATGTTCTGTCTTTTTTCGAGAAATGGCAGGGGTAGCTGGATTCGAACCAACGGATGCCGAGATCAAAACCCGGTGCCTTACCACTTGGCGATACCCCTAGATTTGATGAATGTAAATGGCAGGGGTAGCTGGATTCGAACCAACGGATGCCGAGATCAAAACCCGGTGCCTTACCACTTGGCGATACCCCTAATACATACATCTACAGGTGAAAAATGGCAGGGGTAGCTGGATTCGAACCAACGGATGCCGAGATCAAAACCCGGTGCCTTACCACTTGGCGATACCCCTATTGAACTTTGAATTGACGTAAAGGAGATTCTTGCAAACTGTCCACCAGGTAAGCTTTACATGGCGCATTTACCAGAATATCCGCGATATTCAATTCATCAGTTACCTCAATAAACACGCAGGCACCTGTACCTGTCAACTTTGCAACTCCGAACTGGTCAAGATATTGCATGGCTGCATCGACTTCTGGATATAGGCTTCTCGCTACTGGCTCAAAGTTATTTCCAAAATCAGATGGTGTTTGCTGATAGGCGCAAAATTTAGATGGCTTCGTGTCTCTTGTCAACATTTTTTGTGAAAAAAGCTGTTGAGTGCTGATAAAACAGTCAGGTTTTAATACAATGAATTTTTTTTGATCTAAGTCTATGAATGTTAAGTGTTCACCAATGCCTTCGGCCCAAGCATTCAGACCATGCACAAAAATGGGAACATCTGCCCCGAGCTTTAGCCCAAGTTCGGCAAGTTGCCCGTTGCTAAGGCCACATTGCCAGAGCTGGTTGACCACAATCAGCGTTGTGGCTGCATTGGAAGAGCCGCCCCCAAGGCCTGCACCCATTGGAATATTTTTTTCTATATGAATGCTTAAACCACAAGGAGTCTTCGCATGGGGCCGTAACATCTGCACGGCGCGATAGATCAGGTTATGTTCCTGATCGACCGAAGCCAGTCCCTCAATCTGAATCGCATCATCAGCGCCTTGTTCAAACTCCAGCCAGTCATATAAGTTAATCAGCTGGAAAATGGTTTGCAGCTCATGATAACCATCCGGCCGGCGACCGGTAATATGTAAAAACAAATTCAGCTTTGCAGGGGAGGGAACACGAATCATCATATCTGGATCAGAGCAGTTAACGGTTTTGAATCAGCATTGTAATACGGTTTTCACCCCCATTCTCAAGCGCGTGTTTTAAAATCAGGCGGTTTGGTAGTTTTGCCTGCTGGTTATAGCTTAGCTCTACTATCCATTGATCTTCTACAATCTGGCTGATGCGCTGGGCACTATCTTTCTGGATTTGAGCAGCCTGAGTGGAAGGACGCGCCTGTACCCAGTCCACCAGATGGCTTATGGGTGCCTGCCAGCCAGTTGCACGTTGCAGCAGTTCCTCAGCGCTTTCCGCCTGAATCAGTCCGGTTTTTGCGCTATTTAAAGTGACCTGGCCGGGTTTGCCTGAAATCTGGGTTCGACCCACGCCTAAAATGCCAGTCAGTTCGATGTCAAATTCTTCCTGCTGCTGTACCCAGGTGAAAAAAGCACTGCCACTTTGCTGTGGGGTGCGTACGCCGATTTTCCCCTGTAACTGGAACTGGTTTTCTGCTTCCAGTACCGTACCGGTGGTCGGTGCTTGGGGCTGGACAATGTGCTGACAGCCCGTCATGAATAAGGCAGTGGCTGCAAACATGCTGCAGCCTAAAGAGTTCCAATAGCGCATAGGTGTAGTTACCTGTTGTTTATTGTGGTGCTAACAATAGCGAATTAAGTTGTTCTAATTCGGGGGCATTTGCGTGGTTTTGTTGTAGTTGTTGTAACACTTGATGAAATTGCTGTAAATCTCCATGCATATATAAGGCACGTGCATAACGTATTCCGATCTTAAGACTGGCATTTAGCGTATAAGCTTTGGCCAGCACCTGGGAGGCTTTAGCAAAGTCATTTTGCAAATAGCAGATATAGCCATAAGTATCCAGAATTGATGCCTGTTCCGGTGCATATTCCAGGGCCAGCTCTGCATAATGCCGCGCTTCTTCAAGGCGGCGATTTTGCATGGCGAGGGTGTAGGCATAAGCATTCAGATAGGTTGGGCTATGCGGCTCAATTTTGAGCAGGGCTTGCAGCAGTTTATCCAGCTTGTTGCGATCTGCAAAAGGATCAAGCAACAGTACTTGGGCATAGATCAGCTCCGGGTCATCCGGCAGGTTGTTGCTGGCTTCTTCCAGAAGACGAATCGCAGCCTTTTTATTGTCCATACGCTTCAGGATGTCGGCTTGGGCCAGATACAGAAAACTGGTGTGCTGTGGATAGTTTACCCGTTCCTGGGTCAGGAAACGTAAAGCATCATGCAGTTTGTCCTGCTTGGCAAAGATGGAAATAATATTACGCCGAGAGACAATATACAGGCTGCCATCTACCAGTCGATAATAGGCTTTTGCTGTTTCATAATGTTGTTTACGTTCGGTATTGACAGCCAGATAGTAATAGGCTTCGTTTTGATACTGCGCCGAATAGCGTAGCTCGACCAGATATTTTTCAGCCTGTTCATATTCTTTTAAATCAATACTGGTCAGACCGGCAATAAACAGGGCTTCTTCAGCAGTCGGCCATTTCTTTAAAATATCCTGCAATTTTTTTAAGGCAGTCACTGAATCATTCAGTTTGATGCGGTATTTTACTTCAGCCAGTCGCACCTCAAGGTTGTTACGATGTTTACGGCTGGATTTTTCATACCATTTTAGCGTTTCGTTATAATCGCCCATGGCATCCAGCAGGTTGGCTTTGAGCAGTATGTAGCCGGTTGTCTTCGGTCTTTTCCTGAGTGCTTGTCCAATGGTTTCCAGTGCTTGAGCCAGCTGGCCATTTTGGGCTTCAAGGCCGGCAATCAGAACAAGAATCGAGGGGTTATTTTTAGCACTGCTTTTGCTGAGTGCATTGATCAGGTAGGCGCGGTCCTCAGAATCTTCAGGGGAAATTCCGGCCAGAATCTCTTCCAGATCTGCGCTGTCATCAATGTGCAGGATTTTCTCCAGCGTTTCTGCGGCCAGCTCATACTCATGTGCTTTTAAGGCGATGTGCGACAAGTAGAACAATGCAGGCACATCTTGCGGTTCCTGAACCACCCAGTGCGTGGAAATGTCCAGTGCCGCAGATAGGTCATCGTGTTCCAGGGCAATATTGAGTGCGCGCTCTTTCACGGCGGTGGAATTACTTTTAATCGCCAGCACGGTATAGTTATGCAGGGCAGTTGGAATATCATGATAGGCCAGCGCAAACTCAGCCACCATACTTTGTTTTATGGCATCATAATTCTGATTTGCATGGTAGGCTGTTCCTGCTGCATGAAGATGCACAGTTGAAACCATGCTCCCTACCAGCAAGAATGTGGTAGAATATTGCTTAATTGTAGGCCCGTTCATACGGCTAGCTGTTTGACGCAATTTTTCTTGATCCAAGTAATGCTTTTTATGACACCGATGTTGCACAATAGCATAAATTTATTGAAATGATGACCTGATATGTCTTTCTTTGCATTGGGTGTCAACCATCAAACTGCCTCTGTAGAGCTACGCGAACAGATTGCATTTAATCCTGAAAAATTAAGTGCCTTGCTCGCTGCACAGAGCCAACACCCTGAATTAAACGATATGGTGGTGGTCTCTACATGTAACCGAACCGAAGTTTACGCGATGTCGGACAATGTCGACATCGTGCTGAACTGGCTTGCCCAAAAAAATGGGGTTGATGTCAAGCAACTGCAAAATCACGTCTATCGTTATGAAAATGCACAGGCAGTTACACATTTGATGCGGGTAGCCAGCGGTCTGGACTCACTGATGCTCGGGGAACCTCAAATTCTGGGACAGGTTAAGTCTGCTTTAACGCTGGCCAAAGAAGCCGAAATCGTTTCTCAGGACTTAAACCGTATTTTTGAATATGCTTTCTATGCAGCCAAACGCGTACGTTCGGAAACTGCTGTAGGAAGTCATGCCGTTTCTATGGGTTATGCCGTTGCCCAACTGGCCATTCAGGTGTTTAGTCATCCTGAAAAGCTGACTATTCTGGTGGTTGCAGCAGGAGAGATGAACAGTCTGGTGGCCAAATACCTTGCGGAAATGGGGGTGGGCAAGATCATTATCTGTAACCGTACCCAGACACGTGCTGAAACTCTGGCTCAGGAAATTGCCCATCGGGTTGATGTGGAAATTATCGACTTTGACCAGCTGGCGGCTCATCTGCATCGTGCGGATGTGATTTCCAGCTGCACTGGTAGTCTGCACCAGGTAATTCCTTATGCTGCTGTCAAAGCTGCTTTAAAGAAACGCCGTTATCAGCAAATGTTATTGGTGGATCTGGCTGTACCGCGTGATATTGATCCGAAAATTGAAAAACTGGATGGGGTGTATCTCTACGGTGTAGATGATCTGCAAAGTGTGATTGATGAGAATCTGGCGCAGCGTCGTCAGGCAGCCGTTGAAGCAGAAGTGATGGTCAATCAGCTGGCTACTGAGCTGATGACCCAGCAAAAGGTCAATCAGGCGGGTAGCACCATTCATGCCTATCGCGAACATGGTGAAGTTCTGCGTCAGGAAGAGCTGCAACTTGCGACCCAGCGCATTGCCAAGGGAGAAAATGCAGAGAAAGTATTGGCCGAGTTTTCTCATCGTCTGACCCAGAAACTGCTGCATCCGACTTCGATTTTGTTACGTGAAGCCGCAAAAGCGGAAGATCCAGGCGTTTTTAAACTGATGCGTGATAACCTGCATGATGTGATGGATAAGCGCCGCAAGCCGAAGCATGAGGATTTATCCTTGATGGATAAGACTATAGATATTTAATGAAAGACTGCTATTACTCTTGTTATTTTCTTGCCCGATAGCTTTTTCTGGTGGATTTATCTTGCAGAGTGCTGACTTTATTTGCTGGCTGAAACACTAGCAGGTTTTGCAAAACCCTGCATAGCAAGCGCTTTAAATTCTATTTCCAAACTATATTTTTAATCGAGTTCCGCTAGAAGAATGGCAGATGCGATATAGGTCTGAAACTTTGATAGGGAGCTAAAAATGATAATTATAGTAGCGCTTAATCTTCCAGCAGAGTCATTGAGCGCTTTTTATCAATTTCATAAATCTGCATCTTGAGATTTTTCATTTCTGCAATGCTATTAAATTTTTTCGATCTGATCTTGTGCTGTAAGCACTGATATTGCAACTTGATTGAAAAGTCAGCTGCCAGCTTGTCCGCCTGTTCCGGGGAGGAGGTATAGTCACTGACATTGGCATGTTGCAGAATATGCTGCAATTCACGATGATAGGCCGCACAGGCCCCGAGTACATAATAAATCGAAAGCTCGGGATCATCCGGTAATTCATCAAAAATAATATTTAGAATATTCAGAATTTTAAACAGCAGCTGATCAGGCGAAATCAGGGCACGCAAAGGCTCAAAATGAATATACAGATAGGGGTGATTCATTAAAATTGCAATGACATATTCTTCAGCATCAATCTTGGTACTAAAGCTTAAGGAGGCGTCATTATTGACTTTGGGTTGCCACTTTCGGCTAAAGCCTAATTTTTCCCGGAAAAACTGCTGCAGCAGATAGCGAAATGAGCCTGTTTTGGGCAACAGTTCAGTTAGCTGGCGCAGTTCACCCATGACCTGACTTTTGCCTTCGGGCGTGGCCACATCATGGTTTCGGGTCAGGTGAGCAAAGACAAAGTCCGAAAGCAGCGGGGCCTGATCCAGTAAACGGCGGAAATTTTCCAGTCCTTCACGGCGAATTAACGAGTCTGGGTCATGATCATCCGGCAGGACAAAGAACTTAAGTTCACGGCCATCATTTAAGAGCGGCAGGGCAATTTCCAGAGTACGCCGTGCAGCTTTTTGTCCGGCGGCATCACCATCAAAGGCAATCGTAATCCGATTATTCTGCTTAAACAGGATATTCAGATGTTCTGTATTACTGGCTGTACCCAGGGTCGCCACGGCACCATGGATGCCGGCTTGCTGTAAGGCAATCACATCCATATAACCTTCGACCATTAGCCAGTCTTGGGCTTTTTGCTTGCGGCCTTCGTATAAACCGTACAGCAGCTGGTTTTTATGGAAAACTTCTGAATCTGGCGAGTTGATATATTTGGGCTTGATTTCATTATTTAGCGCACGGCCACCGAAACCGACGATCCGGCCTTTGCTGTCACGAATCGGAAAGATGACGCGGTCACGCAGCAGGTCGAAATCCCGGCCGCTGTCACTGGTCCGAATCAGGCCCAGCAGTTTGAGTCCCTGAATATCCTGTGGAAAGGCTTTTTCCAGATGTTGCCAGTCCTCGGGTGCATAGCCTAAGCGCCAGTAGGCCACTGTTTCATGACTTAAACCGCGCTGTTTAAAATATTGCTGGGCATTGGGACTGTGAGGTAACTGGCGTTCATAAAACTGTGCAATATTTTCCAGTAAGTCATACAGATTGCCGTCAGCCTGACTTTCTACAGCTGGCATTTGCTCAAAAGAGGCAAATGGATCATCGGTATAAAATTCAGGGTCTGGCGCCTGAATTTCAGCAAAAGGGTCAAAATAAGCCGCTTGTTCAGGTGCAGGATTTGCGGGTGGATTTGTTGTTTTTACAGGCGGCGCTGTGACCGGCTTGGGCTTGGCTTCACGCTTGTATTTCAGCCGGTTGGAATCTTTATTGTCTTTAGGCAGTTCAATCCCGGTCTGGCTGGACAGTTCTTTCATCACCTCGACGAAATTACGGCTGCCAATATCCATCAAAAAGCGGATGGCATTTCCGTTGGCCTGACAGCCGAAACAGTGAAAATACTGCTTGTCGCGATAGACGTGGAAAGAAGGTGACTTTTCCTGATGGAAGGGGCAGCAGCCCGAATAGGTACGGCCAGTCTTTTTTAATTTCACGTATTGACCAATCACATCGACAATGTCGGTGCGATCGAGAATCTGATCAATCGTATGCTGAGGAATGGCCATGGTGTATTGAGCTGCTCGTGCTGCGTGTCTAAATTCTAAATCATTGAAAAAATGAGAATAGTCTAATGGAACTGTCGTCTTGCAAATTCCTTTGTATACCTTTTGAGCAGATTGTTCAAGCATTGCCCGGACAAAACAAAAGGGCAAGTATGATACCTTGCCCTTAATAAAATTGCACCTCGAACCGTGACTTGATTGAACGGTTCTGTCAGACCTAGTCTTCGCTCTCCGGACGGTCCAGTAAGCCAAATGATATCCGGTTGGTCCAGCTGCGTTTTGGTGGTTCAAGTTCTGCTGGCTGGCTTGTAGTATCGGTTGCCGTGCTGGCACCTTTACCAAAGATACCCAAAGTCGCACGGTTCAGGAGGCTGCCTTCATGACGCGCTGCGCGCAGGTTGACCTCACCATTGGCTTTCACCAGATTCGGATAGTTCAGCTTCAAAACTTCAATATACTGCTGCGAAGTTGCTTTATCTCCCAGCTTGTCATATCCATAGGCGACTGTGGCCAAAGCTTCCGGAATCTGAGGTGTTTTCGGATAGTGTTCGATCACCCACAATGAGCGTTCTACAGCAGCCAGATACGCCTTACGTTTCAGGTTGAAACGCGCTGCACTCATTTCATGCTCTGCCAGTTCCTGACCGATAAACTGCATACGTTGCGCGGCATCTACTGCATAACTGCTGGATGAATGGCGGCGAATGAAATCGACAAAGTTCTGGTAGGCCAGTTTCAGATAACTGACATCACGGTGCGACTGTTTTAGTGAGGTATAACGCATCAGGCCATTATAGTTCTGTTCCATATTGGCCACACCACGCACATAATAGGCATAGTCTACGTTAGGGTGCTGCGGGTTTAGACGGATAAAACGTTCAGCCAGTGCGACAGCACCCTCAAAATCTTTTTGCTGGAATTTGACATAGAGCAGCTCAAGCTGGGCCTGCGGTGCATATTGGCTGGTCGGAAAATAGGTTTCCAGTGCTTCAAGCTGTTTTGCTGCATCACTATATTGATTACGATCTAGCGCTTTCTGTGCTTTTTGAATATAAACTTGTTCGCTAGACTCTGGACCTTTGTCCACGACTTCTTTTTTGGGATTACTGCTACAGCCTACCATTGCCGATGCAACGCCTAACGTAATTGCAAGCATTGTCATTTTATAATGTGGTAGCGACATAAAAATTCCTCTGTTAATACGGGCAATGAGCTACAATTGCACTATTAAACCACTTTTGTCTGAATGAGCAAATGAGTCAAGCACAATCTTCCAATTCTAATATCCCTGAGACTGATTTCAATTTACTTGAAGATTCTGAGGATGCAGATAACCATACTTCAGAACCAACTGCAACACGTTTATCGTTGCAATTTCAATTGGATGAAACTTATATTGGCCTGCGTATCGACCAGATTGCTGCAATGGTCTGGAGTGACTTTTCTCGGGAAAAACTCAAGCAATGGATTAAAGAGGGCAATTTATTGGTGAATGGTCAACCAGTTAAGCCCAAATTTAAAAGTGACGGTTTTGAAACATTAACACTCAATGTTGAGCTTGAATCACAGACCCGTAGCCTGCCGGAAGATATTCCGTTAAACATTGTATATGAAGATGATGACATTATTGTCATTAACAAGCCGGTGGGTATGGTGGTGCATCCGGGTGCAGGCAATACTTCAGGAACTCTGGTCAATGCCTTATTGCATTATTATCCGAAATCGTCTGAGCTGGCGCGCGCAGGTTTGGTACACCGAATCGACAAAGACACCAGTGGTTTATTGGTGGTGGCAAAAAACCTTGAGGCTCAGTTTGCTTTAAGTAAACAGCTGGAAAAGAAATCGGTATATCGTCTGTATGATCTGGTGGTTTACGGCAATATTATTGCTGGTGGTACCATTGATGAACCGATTAAACGCCACCCAGTGGATCGCGTCAAAATGGCGGTATTGCCCGGCGGTAAAGATGCCATCACACACTACAACGTGAAAGAGCGTTTCCAGCATTTTACCCGTGTTCAGGCGCGTCTGGAAACTGGTCGTACTCATCAGATTCGTGTGCATTTTAGCTATTTAGGCTATGGCCTGCTTGGCGATCAGGTATATATGCCGCGTGTACGTTTGCCGGCAGGTGCATCGCAGCTCCTTGAGGATACTCTACGCGGTTTTAAGCGTCAGGCCTTGCATGCCGCTAAGCTCGGACTGGTTCATCCGCGTACCCATGAGGAAATGATGTTTGAAGCGCCGTGGCCAGAAGATTTTGCCCATCTGGTTGAAGTACTGCGTAGCGAAAACAAAGCGTATTAATTTTTCTATCTAGGCCGTCATCAGTATAAGGAATCGAGATGCAATTTGTCGCAGGACTTCCTCAAGGGGTATGTGTGGGTCAGACCCGTGTCCATCATGATCAGGTTCAGCCATCTATGCAGCCGGAACTGGCAGGTTTTAACCTGGCATTGCATGTGAATGATGAGGCTGCACGTGTCTACAAGCATCGCATTCAGCTGCTACAGGATTTTCAGGCTTTCGGTGTGGATAAAATCACCTGGATGAGCCAGACGCATAGCACGATTTGCCATACTATTAATGAACAGATCCCGTTTGAAGCACTGGTGGGAGATGGTCTGGTGACACAGCGTAAAGCGCATGCCCTCATAATGATGACGGCAGACTGTTTGCCGGTGGTGCTGGTGAATGGGGAAGGAACCGAGGTTGCCAACCTGCATGCTGGCTGGCGGGGCCTGGCGGGTGGAATTATTGAAAATACCATTGCCAGTATGCAGTCCCGGCCGGTCTGGGCCTGGTTGGGTGCGGCCATCAGCCAGCCTTGCTTTGAAGTGGGTACAGAAGTGAAAGAGGCATTCTGTTCAAAATATCCTGAGCTGGACAGCGCATTTCAGGCAGGACAGCAAGCCGGAAAATACTATGCTGACCTGTATGCAATTGCGCGTTACATCTTGCAGCAACATGGGGTAATGACCATTTTGGGCGGCGATCAGTGTTCCTATACTCAAGCCGATGAATACTTTTCCTATCGCCGTGAAGCCAAAACCGGGCGCATGGCAACATTCGTGTTTATGGCCTGAAACTGTTAAACTTGACTGAAATTACTGGTTTTTGATTGTTATGTCCCTATCTTCCAAATCTGTTGCGATTGTTTATCACAGTCCTTATGGACACACGGCTAAAGTGGCAAACTTTATTGCTGAAGGTGTGCAAAAGGCAAGTGTTCAGGTACATATGATGAATGTTGAGCAGATTGATTGGGAGTTACTGGACGCCAGTGATGCGATTGTTTTTGGCTGCCCCACCTATATGGGAAGTCTGACGGCGGCCATGAAACTATTTATGGAGCAGTCGTCCAAACGCTGGGTAGCACGTAGCTGGCAGGGGAAACTGGCTGCTGCATTTACCAATGGTGGTGGTTTAAGTGGTGACAAGCTTGCTGTTTTACAACAGATTAACCTGTTTGCGATGCAGCATGGCATGTTGTGGTCCGGCTTGCCTTTGATGCCGACCGGCCGTTCTGCAACAGACCTGAACCGCATGTCGAGCTTTTTAGGACTGATGACCCAGTCGGATAATGCACCGGTTGAAGTGACACCGCCAGAAGGGGATTTGCAGACTGCACTCTGGTTTGGGGAGTATATTGCCCTTACGCTAGCCAGATTACATAGCAAAGTTTAAAAGCATAAAAAACCTCCATACTAGGGAGGTTTTTTATTGACCGGGTTCAGCTCTTATTTATGAAATAAACGTGCTTTATCACGTTGCCAATCACGGTCTTTTTCAGTCGCACGCTTATCATGCAGCTGCTTACCTTTTACCAGGGCAATTTCCAGTTTGGCATTTGGCCCTTTCCAGTAGCAGGCCAATGGTACGCAAGCATAACCTTTCTGGTTAATCGCGCCCATCAGTTTTTCAATTTCACGGCGGTTCAATAACAGCTTGCGGGTACGTGTAGCTTCCGGCACGACATGCGTAGATGCACTGAGCAGAGGTTGAATTTGCGCCCCGAACAGGAAAGCCTCACCATTTTTAAAGGTGATATAGCTCTCTACAATGGTCATACGGCCCGCACGTAAAGATTTGACTTCCCAGCCTTGTAAGGAAAGTCCAGCTTCAAATTTTTCTTCAATAAAATAATCATGACGGGCACGTTTGTTGAGTGCAATCGTTCCGCCGTTATTTTTTTTAACTACAGTTACTTTCGCCATAATCCGACACTTCCAAAGTTAAAGCTATTGTACCGTAACTTTTATTGAGTTGAAGAGTTTAAATTAGTGGAGTTTCTTCAACAAAAATCAAGATTTTGCTAAAATAGCGGCCTACATAACAAACAGAGTACAAATGGATGTCTAAAACTCGTGTGATATATCCGGGAACTTTTGATCCAGTTACCAATGGTCATATTGATTTGGTAACACGTGCATCAAGAATGTTTGATGAAGTTGTGGTGGCTATTGCCATTGGTCATCATAAAAATCCGGTATTTAGTCTGGAAGAGCGAGTTGAGCTAGCCAAACAGTCCTTAAGCCATTTGGACAATGTTGAATTTGTAGGATTTGACGGTTTGCTGGTGAATTTCTTCCGTGAACAGAAGGCAACAGCGGTATTACGCGGTTTACGTGCAGTGTCTGATTTTGAGTATGAATTTCAGCTAGCGAATATGAACCGTCAACTGGATGCTCATTTTGAAGCGGTATTTTTAACGCCTTCAGAGCAATATTCATTTATTTCATCCACATTGGTGCGTGAAATTGCTCGTTTAAGAGGGGATGTAACCAAATTTGTTCCACCAAATGTGGTTGCTGCCTTCGAGCGTAAACTTCAACAAGGTTGGTAGAGTGTCTTTATATATCACCGATGAATGTATCAATTGTGATGTCTGTGAACCTGTATGCCCGAATGAGGCAATTTATATGGGGGAACTCATTTATGAGATCAATCCTGATCTGTGTACCGAGTGCGTCGGACATCATGACAAACCGCAGTGCCAGTTATTCTGTCCTGTAGACTGTATTCCGCTTGATCCGAATCATGTGGAGACGCAGGAACAGCTACAGGCCAAGTATGAAAAACTGACTGCTCAAAAAACATCAAGCAATTAGTTGTCAGATTTGATACTATGCGGCTCGAAGTGAGCCAGACGATCGCTGCTGTGGAAATCTCCGTGATTGAAGCAGGGGAGGAAAGTCCGGGCTTCATAGGGCAAGGTGCCAGGTAACGCCTGGGCGGCGCGAGCCGACGGAAAGTGCAGCAGAGAGTAGACCGCCTTCATTGTGGTTCTGAGCAATCGGAACCGGAGGTAAGGGTGAAAGGGTGCGGTAAGAGCGCACCGCATGACTGGTAACAGTTCATGGCATGGTAAACCCCACCGGAAGCAAGACCAAATAGGGATCCGTTAGGCATGGCCCATGCTGGATCCGGGTAGGTCGCTTGAGCGTATGAGTGATTGTACGCCTAGAGGAATGATCGTTCTCGACAGAACCCGGCTTATCGGCTCACTTCAACAAATTTTGATCAAACAGTGCATTATGGGGTTGACGCTCTTTAAAGAAAATCTCATAATGCGCGCACAGTTTAAGGCTATGTAGCTCAGTTGGTTAGAGCACCGCACTCATAATGCGGGGGTCACAGGTTCAAGTCCCGTCATAGCCACCATATTATGAAAAACCCCACTCCGATTGAGTGGGTTTTTTTATGCCTTTAAAAATTAAAATGAATATAATGAATGAATTGTAAAAGAATGAAATTTAATAAAATGGCTATAGATCAAATAAATTGGCAGAAAGATAATTTTGAGAATATTCAAACAGCTTGGGAAGGTGATCTCTGGGATCGACGATGCTTGGGTGAACAACTGACTAACTATGTTGATCGCCTGCAATGTGGGGCGGTTTTGGCCTTAGATGCACGTTGGGGTGAGGGTAAAACATGGTTTGTAAGGCACTGGAAAAAGTATTTAGAAGATGAAAAGCACAATGTTATTTATTTGGATGCCTTTGCGAATGATTATTTAGATGATCCTTTCTTAACGATTGCAGCAGAGATTAGCCAAGCTTTTAAAGATTCTGATGAAATTGGTATTGAAGAGATTAATGATTTTAATTCAAAGACTGCCTCGGTTTTAATTTCTCTAGCAGCTGTAATACCAATGATTGCAGCTAAAGCTGGAATGCACTGGATAGGTTTAGGTGGAGCAGGCGAGACAATAAAAGCAGTTTATGATGAGGGAAAGGATGTTTTTGATGTTGCTAGTGAGGAAGTAGCATCTAAAGTAAAAGAGCAAATAGAAAAGAAAATTGAAAATCATCATATAGAAAAACAAACGATTCAGGATTTTAAGAAAGAACTAGCCGAACTTGCTGCTCAATTAGAAAAACCTTTAGTTTTTATTATTGATGAGTTAGATCGCTGTCGCCCCGATTTTGCAATTCGTCTAATTGAAAGAATTAAGCACTTTTTTGATATTCCAAAAATTGTTTTTGTTTTAGTAATGAATAAGCCACAATTATTACAATCTATCAAAAGTGTGTATGGTTATGAAGCGGAGAGGAATGGGGATTATTTAGAAAAATTTATTGATTTTACAGTACATCTTTCTTCAGGAAAGTGTGAAAAAAATTATGAAAATATTATCAAAGAACAACTCTTTCGAATAGGAGAGTTGGCTAATAAAGATGAAGTGAACGAGTTCTATTTTTGGGTTTTAGCTTTGCAATTAGAGAAAAAATTAAATCCGCGTGAGTTAGTTAAAAAGCTAAATCAATATGCTTTATTAAGGACAAATGAAACTAACAAGAATTTAATTCTTATTAGCCTAATGATGACACCGTTATCAGTACAACATGATTATATTAGGTATTTTGAAATAATTATTAAAATCTTATCTAATAGTCTGTATTTAAATAAGAGGGATTTTATGAAAAAACATAACCTTAATTTAAATTTTGATACTAAGTTTGATGCAATTACTGATACTACATGGGTGCGAGATATATTGAAATGGGATTATAAAATTGAAGATTTTTTTTATGAGTAGCTTTATTCATGAGCATCATAATATTGAGCGAATTAGAGATGATGCTAGTTGGAAAGAAAGCAAGTACATAGAGTATTTGTCTGCATTTTCAATAAGCCCTTTGAATAAAACTAGTGATTTTATTGAATCTTGGATGAATTATATAAAAACTGGACTGTAATTTTATGAATTAGATATAAAATTTACCAAGTTAACCACATCATCCGCCTGCAATTGTTCACGCATTTTTAAAAACTGCTTTTCATCTATGTCATAGATTTTGAGGGAAAGCAGTTTTTCTATATCTTCTTGTGGAAAACGATATTTAATAATTTTAGCAGGTACACCACCGACAACCGCATACGGTGGCACGTCTTTGGTGACGACCGCACCTGTGGCAACGACAGCACCTTCACCGAGTGTCACGCCTTGCATAATCATGGCACGAGAGCCAATCCAGCAACCATCACCAATGATAGTGTCACCTGCCGGTACAAAACTGCGTGTATCAAATGGAAATGCTGATATCCAGTCAGTACGGTGCAACTGGTTGCCCCCCATCATAATCACGCATTCGGCGCCAAAACAGACGAAATTACCAATATAAAGCTGATCAATCGGCTTCTCAGGCGTAGAGGGCTTGTCATGCAAATAGCGAACCACACAACGTTCAAAGCCCTGATCCCAATAGGCTGAGTAATAACTATAATTCCCCTTAATGTGAATATTCGGATTCTTCACCGTTTTGGAAATAAACTCGAATTCGCACCAATGCTTTACCGGGGAATTAACTAAACGTTCAGACATGAAATTTACAGACTTAATAATTTCAACCATATTATAACTGAGTTTGGTTTAAATGCTGAAAAGCTTCTATTGCACGTACTCGACTACTTTTTAAATCAACAATAGGGCGTGGATAATCCAGATCTGGATTTGAATTTTTTGCATAAGGTTCATGAATTTGTTTGGCATCTAAATGCGCAATCTCAGGTACCCATTTACGAATATAATCACCGTTAGAGTCAAATTTTTGAGATTGGCTGACAGGATTAAAAATACGGAAATAGGGTACAGCATCAGTTCCTGTAGATGCACACCATTGCCATCCACCATTATTTGCAGCCAAATCACCATCTATTAAATGTTGCATAAACCATGCTTCACCATGACGCCAATCAATTAATAGATTCTTTGATAAAAACATCGCACAGATCATGCGAACGCGATTATGCATCCAACCTGTAGCGAGCAGTTGCCGCATGCCGGCATCCACAATAGGGATGCCTGTCTGTCCCTGCTGCCAAGCATGTAAATCTTCAGGTGCATGTCTCCATTGAATACGCTGAGTATCTTGTTTAAAGGGCAAAGACATTGATACACGGGGAAATTCGAACAAGATATGTTGATAAAATTCACGCCATAGGAGTTCATCTAACCATATTTGCTGACCTTGATTGTCAAAATGAAGATAACCTGTATGACCAAATAATGCTGCTAAACATTGGCGAATAGACAGTATTCCAGTATTCAAATAAGCAGCAAGTTGGCTCGTACTATTGAGTGCAGGAAAATCTCGTTCTAAGTGGTAATGGCTGACTCGATGCTTAATAAAATCATCTAATATACCCCCGGCATGATGTTCTCCAACTTGCCAAAGTGTTTGTTGTTCTTCTGAGATGTGCTGATCTGGATAAATCGCTTCAAAACTGGGCAAGAGACGTGAAAAATCATCATGAGGTGCTATTGGGGGCTGTGCCTCAATAGTTGGGTAACAAGTGGGAATACTGATACTTAACTGCTCGTAGCACTGTTTTTTAAATGCACCAAAAACCTGGTAGGGCTGTCCGCTTTTATTGCGTATATTTCCGACTATAAAAAGCGTTCGATCATGATACAACTCAAAACCTACACCATTCAATTCAAGGAGTTTCTGTGCTTGAGTATCTCTTTTTAATTCATTGATACCTAATTCAATATTGGCATGTACATTTTGAATGTGATGTGTTTTACAAAGCTTTAGAAGTTGTTGTGGTAGATCTTTCCAGAGCGGGGTGATGAGGTGAATAAGAGGAATATTTAACTGAGCAAGTTTGTTTTTGAGTTGCTGAAGTTGTCTAAGATAAAAATCAATTTTAATTGGAGCGTCTTGATGTTGTTGCCACTGCGTGGGTGATAAAACCACCAGTGCAATGCATTCACCCGCTTGGCGAGCATGCCAAAGTGCCGTGTGATCATGAATTCTTAAATCTTGTCTAAACCAAATAAGTTGCATGCTAAGTCTGGAATCGGTTGTATTGAATGTTGAAAAAGCATAAACATTTTTAATTGATTTCTATAGTGTTTAATGGTGAATTTATAATAAAAAGCCCCTCAATCGAGGGGCTTTTTATTTAATCGTCTTAAATCTTAAAGATATTCGACTTTTACTATTTCATATTCCACTTCGCCTTGCGGGGTTACGATTTTTACATCATCGCCTTCATTTTTACCTAAAAGGCCACGTGCAATCGGCGAGTTGACAGAGATTTTATTAATCTTAAAGTCTGCCTCGTCATCCCCTACGATTTTATAGGTTTTTTGTTCTTCAGTGTCCAGGTTTTCAATCGTTACCGTGACACCAAAAACTACACGCCCATTTTGCTCAAGCTCCTTGACATCAATCACCAGGCAAGCACCAAGTTTACCTTCGATATCCTGAATGCGGCCTTCACAGAAACCTTGCTGCTCACGTGCAGCATGATATTCCGCATTTTCTTTTAAGTCGCCATGTTCACGTGCTTCCGCAATCGCTGCAGTAATACGTGGACGGTCTACAGTTTTAAGTTGATGTAATTCTTTCTCTAAGGCTTCTTTGCCTTCGGGAGTCATAGGATAACGTTGCATAGTTGTCCCTCATTAATTAAAAAAATAAAGTCTAGAAATGAAAAAAGCCCGCCACCAAGAAGGTGACGGGACTTCTCAGTAACGAATTAACCTACTGTTTGTAAGTCTTGCAAACGATATACATCCATTGGCAATTTAATAGCGAGAGCTTGGCATACAGCGTCAGCACCGTTCAGGGTCGTGGTGTGATACACCTTACCTTGCAGTGCAGAACGGCGGATTGAGAATGAATCCTGCTGAGCTTGCTTCCCTTCAGTGGTATTGATAATGAGGTGAATTTCGCCATTTTTCAAGCGGTCCACAATATTTGGACGGCCTTCGGTTACTTTATTCACACGCTCACATTCAATACCGGCTGCTTTAATGACGTCATAAGTACCGCCAGTTGCGATAATCTTGAAGCCAAAATCAGCAAGTTGCTTCGCAATACCTGCTGCACGCGGTTTATCGGAATCACGTACAGAGATGAAAGCATGTTTAATTTCACCTTCGGTTGGCAGGCCTGGTAAACGGTCATTTGAGCCTAATACAGCTTTATAGAACGCTTCACCAAATGTTTTGCCTACACCCATCACTTCACCTGTCGATTTCATCTCAGGGCCAAGGATCGGGTCAACACCCGGGAACTTGTTGAATGGGAATACCGCTTCTTTCACAGCGAAGTGAGTCGGGATAATTTCTTTAGTAAATCCTTGAGATTCTAAAGATTGACCCGCCATACAACGTGCAGCAACTTTCGCTAAAGAATCGCCGATACACTTAGAAACGAACGGCACAGTACGTGATGCACGTGGGTTCACTTCCAGAATGTAAACATCTTCACCTTTTACGGCAAACTGAACGTTCATCAGACCGATTACGCCAAGCTCTTTGGCCATAGCCACAGTTTGACGGCGCATTTCATCCTGTACGTCTTTGGATAAAGAATATGGAGGAATCGAACATGCAGAGTCACCCGAGTGAATACCAGCCTGCTCAATGTGCTGCATGATCCCACCAATCACCACGTCTTTACCATCAGATACGCAGTCTACGTCAACTTCAATCGCATCATCGAGGAAGCGGTCAAGCAGGACCGGGGCATCGTTAGAGGCTTGAACTGCATCACGAAGGTAGCGTTTCAGCTCTTCTTCGTTATATACGATTTCCATCGCACGGCCACCCAGTACATAAGATGGACGTACAACCAGTGGATAGCCTACTTTTGCTGCTTCCGCAATACCTTCTTCAGCAGATTTAACAATGCTGTTATTTGGCTGACGAAGTTGCAGACGTTGAATCATTTGCTGGAAACGTTCACGGTCTTCTGCACGGTCAATCGCATCTGGAGATGTACCGATAATTGGTGCACCTGCTTCTTCTAAAGCACGAGCCAATTTCAATGGAGTTTGGCCGCCATACTGTACGATAATGCCTTTAGGCTTTTCAGTACGTACGATTTCAAGTACATCTTCCAATGTAATCGGTTCAAAGTACAAACGGTCTGAAGTGTCGTAATCGGTAGATACTGTTTCAGGGTTACAGTTCACCATGATGGTTTCATAGCCGTCTTCACGCATGGCAAGCGCCGCGTGTACACAGCAATAATCGAACTCGATCCCTTGACCAATACGGTTCGGACCGCCACCAATCACCATGATCTTGTCTTTGCTTGATGGATTTGATTCACACTCTTCATCGTAAGTTGAATACATGTACGCTGTATCAGATTCAAACTCTGCTGCACAAGTATCGACACGTTTGTAAACTGGCGTTACACCCAGGTTCCAGCGGTGCTTACGGAATTGTTTTTGTGAAATACCCATCAGGTTCGCGATGCGCAGGTCAGATAAACCTTTGCGTTTGAACGAACGGATGTTGTCTGCATTTAAATCGCCAAAACCTAAAGTTTTGATTTCATTTTCAGTCTTAACGATGTCTTCAATCTGGATCAGGAACCAGCGGTCAATCTTGGTGGCTTCAAAGATATCATCTAAGCTAAAGCCATGACGGAACGCATCAGCCACATACCAGATACGCTCTGGACCCGGCACTTTAAGTTCCTGCAGAATCTTCTCGCGTGCGCCTTCAGTGCCCAGGGCAATTTGTTCGTCAAAACCACATGAACCTACTTCAAGACCGCGAAGCGCTTTGTTCACAGATTCCTGGAAGTTACGGCCGATTGCCATCACTTCACCCACCGACTTCATCTGGGTGGTCAGCGTTGCGTCAGCTTGTGGGAATTTCTCGAAGTTAAAACGTGGAACTTTGGTAACCACGTAGTCAATTGAAGGCTCGAATGACGCAGGAGTTGTACCGCCGGTGATGTCATTTTTCAGTTCATCCAGGGTATAACCCACAGCCAGTTTCGCTGCAATTTTCGCAATCGGGAAACCAGTGGCTTTAGAGGCAAGGGCAGATGAGCGTGATACGCGCGGGTTCATCTCGATGATCACCATACGGCCATCTTCGGGGTTGATCCCGAACTGAACGTTAGAACCACCTGTTTCTACACCGATTTCGCGAAGAACCGCTAAAGATGCATTACGCATCAATTGGTATTCTTTGTCAGTCAATGTTTGCGCAGGTGCAACAGTGATGGAGTCACCAGTGTGTACACCCATTGGGTCAAAGTTTTCAATCGAACATACGATGATACAGTTGTCGTTTTTGTCACGAACAACTTCCATTTCGTATTCTTTCCAGCCAATTAAAGATTCATCAATCAATAACTGTTTGGTTGGAGAAAGATCGAAACCACGTTCACAGATTTCAAGGAATTCTTCACGATTATACGCAATACCACCGCCTGAACCACCCATGGTGAAAGATGGACGGATAATGACAGGGAAACCGAAACGTGCTTGAATTTCCAGCGCTTCTTCCATTGATTCAGCAATGGCCGCTTTTGGACACTCAAGACCGATTTTACGCATGGCCTGATCGAAGAGTTTGCGGTCTTCGGCTTTTTCAATGGCTTCTTTGCTTGCCCCGATCAGTTCAACATTGTATTTTTCTAAAATACCGTTGGCATCCAGTGCAAGTGCGCAGTTCAATGCAGTTTGACCGCCCATGGTAGGCAGGACTGCATCTGGACGTTCTTTTTCAATGATGGCTGCAACCGTTTGCCAGGTAATTGGCTCGATATAGGTTGCATCCGCCATTGCTGGGTCAGTCATAATAGTCGCAGGGTTCGAGTTAACCAAAATAACACGGTAACCTTCTTCACGCAGCGCTTTACATGCTTGAGCACCTGAATAGTCAAACTCACAGGCTTGACCGATAACAATAGGACCAGCACCAATAATTAAGATGCTTTTAATATCCGTACGCTTTGGCATTATTTGCTCCTTAATTACTTCTTAGATGCTTCGATAAGTTCGATGAAATGGTCGAACAATGGCGCGCTGTCATGCGGACCAGAGCTTGCTTCAGGGTGCCCCTGGAAGCTGAACGCAGGTTTGTCTGTACGATGAATCCCTTGCAGGGTTTGATCGAACAAAGATTTGTGCGTTGCTTTAAGGTTGGCCGGCAAGCTTTCGCCATCTACCGCGAAGCCGTGGTTCTGTGAAGTAATCATCACTGTACCATCTTCAAGATTTTGTACAGGATGGTTGGCACCGTGGTGACCGTGAGGCATTTTCACCGTTTTAGCACCTGAGGCAAGCGCAAGAATCTGGTGGCCTAAACAAATTCCAAATACCGGAATGTTGCGCGCATCTTCTACAATTGTTTTTACAGCTTCAATTGCATAGTCACATGCTGCCGGATCGCCAGGGCCGTTTGACAGGAATACGCCATCTGGATTCAGAGCAAGGACTTTTTCTGCAGGAGTTTGTGCAGGAACTACAGTCAATTTACAACCGTGGTCTGCAAGCATACGTAGGATGTTGGTTTTGACACCGTAATCGTATGCAACAACATGGAATTTAAGTTCTGGTTGAGAGAAGCCTTTACCCAGCTCCCAAGAGCCTTCAGTCCACTCAAACCCTTCAGGGTCACAGCATTCTTTTGCAAGGTCTAAACCAGTTAAACCACCAAAAGCACGTGCTTTTTCTAATGCTTCTTCTTCAGTGATATTTTCGCCAGCAAGGATACAGCCACTTTGTGTGCCTTTAGAGCGCAGAATACGTGTCAATTTACGTGTATCGATGTCTGCGATAGCTACAATGTTATGTTGTTTTAGATAATCACCAAGTGATTGCTCTGCACGGAAGTTACTATGCAATAAAGGCAAGTCACGAATGATCAATCCGTTGGCCCATACTTTATGAATTCGACCTGACTCAGTGTCTTCATCATTACAGCCTGTATTACCAATATGTGGGTAAGTTAGGGTGACAAGCTGCTGTGCATAACTCGGGTCAGTCAAAATTTCTTGATAGCCAGTCATGGCAGTGTTGAAAACGACTTCGCCAGTCGTACTACCCGATGCACCGATTGAGGTACCTTTAAAGATAGTACCGTCGGCTAGGGCTAAAATTGCTGGGGTGCTCAAACCAAAGCTCCTGAAATTTAGGCTGTAAAAAAGCGAGAAGACGAAAAAAAAGGAAGGCTGCTTTAAAACCCACCCTCCCTATGTCTGCTCGCTTGAACTTAACACGGCATTATACGCAGAAACAGTTTCCAAGTCCAATAGCTTTGGTACGAAAGTGTAAGATAAATCCCTTGCTTTTTATTATGAAGTCTGTTTTTTGACAGTGTTAGAAAAATGTAAGCGAGTTGGCATTGTCTGACAAATCAGATTCTAAGTTTGATCAAATCCACATAATATTGCCGGGTCATAATAAAAACAGGAACAAGATTCATGACTACAGCATCCAAAACCACCAATTCCAAGAAGCCGTTAAACAAAGTCGTTGCTGCAACTGCAGAGCAACTGGAAAAGGCCACAGTGGAAGCTAAGGAGCAGGCGCTTGAAAGTATCGGGCAAAGTAAAGAAAAGCTGGAAGTTGAAGCGAAGCAGTTAAGCGATACGGTTCAGGAACAGTTACGTCAATTTAGTCAGGATGTGCTTCAGCGTGTCGATAGCATAAAGGAGCAATGGTTTGGCTCACAAAAAGAACTGAAGAACTTTATCAAGATCGAATTTACTGCGGTACTTGAAGACTTATCCAGTCTGGGTAAAGAGTTTAAACAGGATGTCACGCAGATTTCCAGCAAACATAAAGAGCTTTTGACGGGCACCTTGAAACGTTCTAAAGACAGTACAATTGAAGTCCTGAAGAAAGTAAAAATGGTGGTTAAAGAAAATAAGATCGCAGAATCAGCACAACCGGAATTGAAAACTGAAGAGTCTGATAAAAAGTCGGGGCTGGGAAGTTAAGCGATAAAGCAAGCATCATCTAATAAGATTAAGGGAGAGCATTTCAGTGTTCTCCTTTACATTTTGGTCAAGGCTTTATGAAAACATAACTAATCATATTGCTTTATTAGCCCTTCAACTTTTTTGTTTTTCTAAAAGGATTCGGAATAACAAAAATTCTTTTTTTCTACAAAACAGTAAATTTCAGATATTTCAGAAACGCTTCAATAACTTAATTTTAAAGAATTATCATTTAAATAAGTTTTTATAGGGCTAATCATCAAAAAAATGTGAGACTGAAGGCCTCACATTGATCTGACTTTTTGAACTGACGCCGTTGGCATTAAAATACATGCAACCAGTCACGTTTATTATGGAAATCCGCTTGCGGACTACTGTGCTGCATGGCATAGAACTGTGTGCCTTGAGTGGTGCTAAGCACAGCAGACAGGCCAATAAAGAGGTCAGACCACTTTAATTCATGGCTGGACATAAAGTCGGTCAGATCCAGACTGACATTCAGGCCATAATGAGTACGCTTGAGCTGATTTAACTCAATATCATTTGCTGCTTGAGGAGGCATGTCCTCTGGATAGCGATATTCTTCAAATTGATAGGCCTGCCAGGCTTGAGAAGGAGAGAGGTTAATTTCACGATAGAAATCCTCATCCCGAACCCCGATAAAAATTTCAAAGCAGGTCTGCTCCCATAAGAAATCCTGACGTGGATGGGCTGCCACTAAATCTGGCCACAATACATACTGGTTTGGATCACTCAACCAGAAACCCACATTCAAGCTACATGGGTTTTGCGGTTCAATAGCTCCCACCAGAGAGATAGCCTGAAAACGGCGATCAAAAGCGCTTAGTTCATAACTCGCCATAATAGATGTTGTGCTTAGTTAGACAGATGAGCAAAACGGACAAGATTCGACAGTTTCTGGTTTTGTTTTGGCGATTTTCTGTAAATTAGGGCAATTTTACCAATGGTTTGTACCAATTCAGCACTCGTAACATCGACCAACTCGACAATCATTGCAGCACGCGCTTCACGGTCTTCTGCAACCACTTTAACCTTAATCAGTTCATGATCATTAAGGGCGCGGTTCAGCTCTTCAACCACAGATTCAGACAAGCCCTTGTCGCCCAGCATAACGACCGGGTTTAATGCATGTCCGATTTGACGCAAACGCTTACGTTCCTGAATAGATAAAGATGCCATGAGAGATAACCTGAATTTTAAAACGACTGAGTATAACAAAAGCAAAGAATAAACGCTGTAAATTCTAAGGAAATTATCAAGGACAAAAGGCCGGTATTTCGGCAGCTAAACTGAGATTTAGATACACATGTATACTGCAAAAACTGTGTTTTTCACGTACAATCCCAAATTGGAAGTTTTTTTTATTTAGAGAGTTATGGCAACACGCATTACCAATCAGAAGTTATCCAAAAGTAGTCGTGCGTGGATGAGAGAGCATCTAGATGACTTTTATGTGAAGAAAGCACAAAAAGAAGGTTATCGTGCTCGTGCTGCATACAAGCTGCTTGAGATTCAGGAAAAATACAACATCATCAAACCTGGCATGACAGTAGTGGATTTGGGGGCTGCGCCCGGAAGCTGGTCGCAAATCGCCGGTAAACTGGTGGGTGATAAAGGTCTGGTGATTGCATCGGATATTCTGGAAATGGACGCGCTTCCCGATGTGACCTTCTTGCAAGGCGATTTCCGTGAGCAAGAAGTATTCGATAAATTGTTAAATATTTTAAACGGACGCACAGTAGACGTTGTAATTTCGGATATGGCCCCCAATACATCAGGTAATAAGGCTGTAGATCAACCGCGTCAAATCTATTTATGTGAACTTGCTTTGGATTTTGCCAATAGAGTCTTGGGACCGAAAGGGCAGTTTATCGTCAAGGTATTCCAGGGTTCCGGCTTTGATGAATTCCGTAAAGAAGTCGTGAACAGTTTTGATGTATTGAAGACGGTTAAACCTGCTGCATCACGTGCCCGTTCTAAAGAAGTCTTTCTGGTGGGACAGGGTCGCAAGAAAGCTTTAAAATAAAGTTTACTTGCCAAGGCGTTAAAAATTGTGCATTTTGTACATTTTTACATTATTGCAAAACGATTTGCAGCATATTGATTAAGGTCACCCCTTGAGGGCAAGATCAAATTAGATTGGAATGGGAAATAAAGCTTTGAGCGATCTTTTTAAGAATGCCGTATTGTGGCTCGTGATACTGGGTGTGCTGGTGCTCATCTTCAGCAACGTCAGTGACCGCAATCAACCGACTACAATGAACTATTCAGAGTTCGTTGCCGCGGTCAATGCTGGCCAAATTAAACAAGTTACAATTGACGGCGAAAGGATTCGTGGCGAAAAATCAAACGGTTCAGAGTTTGAAAGTATTCGTCCGGCAGTTCAGGATCCTGAACTGATGCCAAGCCTGATTAAGAATAATGTGGTGGTTGAAGGTGAAGCACCTCAGCGCCAAGGTCTGCTCATGCAATTGCTAATTGCAAGTTTCCCTGTGCTTTTGATCATTCTGTTATTCATGTTCTTTATGCGCAACATGGGTGGTGGCGCAGGTGGCAAGAATGGCCCGATGAGCTTTGGTAAATCTAAAGCGAAAATGCTTTCTGAAGACCAGATCAAAGTGACCTTTTCTGATGTGGCTGGTTGTGATGAAGCCAAACAAGAAGTAGTTGAAATTGTTGATTTTCTTAAAGATCCTGCAAAGTTCAAACGTCTTGGTGCGACCATTCCAAAAGGCGTATTGATGGTCGGTCCTCCGGGTACGGGTAAAACCTTGCTGGCCAAAGCAATCGCTGGTGAAGCCAAAGTTCCATTCTTTAGTATTTCAGGTTCTGACTTCGTTGAAATGTTTGTCGGTGTGGGTGCATCTCGTGTGCGTGATATGTTCGAACAGGCAAAACGTCATGCGCCATGTATTATTTTCATTGATGAGATTGATGCAGTTGGTCGTCACCGTGGTTCAGGTACGGGTGGCGGTCACGATGAACGTGAACAGACCCTGAACCAGATGCTGGTTGAGATGGATGGTTTCGAAGGTAATGAAGGCATTATCGTGATTGCTGCAACGAACCGTGCAGACGTGCTGGATAAAGCTTTACTGCGTCCGGGTCGTTTTGACCGTCAAGTGATGGTTGGCCTGCCAGACATTAAAGGTCGTGAACAAATTTTAAATGTTCACCTGAAAAAACTGCCTTCTACCACAGGGGTCGATGTCAAAGTACTGGCACGTGGTACACCGGGCTTCTCTGGTGCACAGCTGGCCAACTTGGTAAACGAAGCAGCATTATTTGCGGCACGCCGTAACAAAAATACGGTCGATATGCATGACTTTGAAGATGCCAAAGACAAGTTGTATATGGGGCCTGAGCGTAAATCGATGGTACTTCGTGAGGAAGAACGTCGTGCAACGGCTTATCATGAAGCTGGTCATGCGATTGTGGCTGAAATGCTTCCAGGTACAGACCCGGTGCATAAGGTAACGATCATGCCGCGTGGCTGGGCGTTAGGTGTGACTTGGCAGTTGCCTGAACACGACCAGACCAGTCATTATAAAGACAAGATGCTGAATGAGCTTTCAATCCTGTTTGGTGGCCGTATTGCAGAAGAAGTCTTTATTAACCAGATGTCAACGGGTGCATCGAATGACTTTGAACGTGCAACTAAAATGGCACGTGCCATGGTGACCAAATACGGGATGTCTGACAAATTGGGCGTCATGGTCTATGAAGATGATTCACAGCAATCTTTCATGGGCAGTATTGGTAGTCGTACGATTTCTGAAGCTACCCAGCAACAGGTGGATACTGAAGTTCGCCGCATCATTGATGAGCAATACAAGGTTGCACGAGATATCCTTGAAAATAACAAAGATATCGCACATGCAATGGTGAAAGCCCTGCTGGAATGGGAAACGATTGATCGTGAACAGATTCGAGACATCATGGAAGGTCGTGAGCCACAACCACCGAAGGTGTATGTTGCAGAAAACCCTGTAATTGATGTAACACCGAACGATGGTCCGATGACTCCTCCGCCATTACCAGCGAACTAAGTGAAAAAATTAAAAAACCACCTTCGGGTGGTTTTTTTATGCCTCTGCACCTTATCCAGAAACAGTTGAAGTCTATATCGAGAAAGCTTTAGTGGAGCAGGTGAGGGGTGAAGGTCTGGCTTTTGCAGTGATTGATGAGCAGAGCAATCGAGCCATTGGTTCAACCAGTGATCATGATATTAAGCCAGAAATTCCACGTGTTGAAATTGGCTTTACCTGGTATGCCAAAGCTTATCAACGAACCTATGTAAAACGGGTCTGTAAATATCTTTTGTTGCAGCATGCATTTGAAGAGCTGAATGCTCAAGTGGTAGGCTTTCGGACAGATCATCTGAATCTCAAAAGTCAAAAAGCTATTGAAGGCCTAGGTGCCAAACAGGATGGCATCATCAGATGTCATATGCTGCGTAAAGATAGCGTGACACTCAGAGATAGTTACATCTATAGTATTTTAAAAAGCGAATGGGTCGATGTAAAAGCGCTACTGCAATCTAAGCTGATGCAATATTCCAATAAGAACCACTTTGAAATCTAAGTCTTGAATAGATTGAGCTTTGCTTTATTGGTCTTTCCATAAGACAATACCGAGGTTATTGTGAACTAGGATTGAACCATGCAGCTGAAGCCGCTACGTCCACAAATCTGGAATTTTGGTCGTTTAACCCTGGATTTGTCTCAGCCGCAGGTAATGGGGATTTTAAATGTGACTCCAGATTCCTTTAGCGATGGCGGGCGACACAACTCTAAACATGCTGCAGTCGCGCGCGCACTGGCTATGCTGGCAGAAGGTGCAACAGTTATTGATATTGGTGGGGAATCTACCCGTCCCGGTGCATCTGTAGTTACGGTAGAAGAGGAAATCCGTCGAGTGGTGCCGGTGGTTGAGGCACTGGCCAAATATGATGTGATTATCTCCATTGATACTTCAGAGCCAGAAGTGATTAAGGCTGCGGTCAAGGCAGGTGCACATATCTGGAATGATGTACGTGCGCTGACTCGTCCGCGGGCATTAGCAACTGCGGCAGAGTTGAATATCCCCGTAATTGTCATGCACATGCGTGGTGAGCCGACCACCATGAACAATCTAGATCAATATCAGGATGTCACTAAGGACGTCATGCGTGAACTGGGCCAGCGGGTTCAGGATGCTCTGGACGCGGGAGTTAGACCTGAACATATCATGATTGATCCAGGCTTTGGCTTTGCTAAAAATGCCCAGCAAAATCTGAAATTACTTCAAGAGTTTTATAAACTGACTGAGATGGGCTATCCGATTTTATCGGCATTATCACGTAAACGTTTTATTGGAGCGGTATTGGATGCTACAGACCCGGAGCAGCGCGCAGTAGGCTCGGCAACCGCACATTTACTCAGTATCCAGCAAGGGGCTTGCATGGTGCGTGTCCATGATGTAAAAGCCACGGTAGATGCAATCAAGATCTGGCAGGCGATGCAGCAGGCAATTTAATAACTGGAAGACAGGTGGCAACAGCGTGCTGTTTGGCTTTTGATCAGCAATGTGTTATATAGCACGCTTATTTGACTATCATCTTTTAGAGTACCTGTAATGTTTGCAGATTTACTTCTCCCTATGTTCGATGATGAATATTATCCCGATATTCTGGTTGCTGAGGTTAAGCAGCACATTGAGCGTTTCGCTGAAAAAGTGTCAAAGTCCGGTTTGACTGAGCAAGAGGTATATCCACTTGCACACCTTGCGGTTGCTGAAATTAATGCCATGAAGCCGCAGTTTGAAGATCTGGATTCTTCTCTGGATGGTACGGCTGCAGATTATATTGCAGAAGCCATGATGATGGTGGTACAGGAGCTGGGTCTGTTTGATCTCGAAGTGGAAGAGCTGGTCGCTAACCGTGAATGGTAACACCCAATCATTTCAAGCCCTGTAAATACAGGGCTTTTTTATGTGTTCTTAAAATAGTCTTTAAAGCTGGTGAAGCGGATACGCTGAAGAAGTTGCTGTTCTTCCTGCATGCAGCGTATATGAAGGCTTTTATAATAGGCGGGCAGATCAGGTTGATCGGGGACATATTGTGGAGACTGAGAACGCGATTGCTGATAGGCCCAGAAGGCGAGCTGGCGAAGTTTTTGCAGTCGAACCTGATCCAGAACGCTTGTATTAGGCCTAAAAAACGGCTCTAAAATAGCAGCTCCACCTAATAAAACCGAAACCAGCAGCATACTCAGGATAACCAGCCAGTCCGAATGAATCAGATAAAGGTTAAGTAGAAGACCCAAGAAGATTGGAATGTGCAGATACAGACAGTGCTGTAGATGTGCGGCATAGATTTTGGAACTGAACTTGGCCTGATACTGGATATAGGCCATATAAGGATAAAATAGCGTAATGAGCAGCATCAAACTCATGTTAAAGGCTGCTTGGGCTTCATGAAAGAAATAATATTCCAAGGCAATTGAACCCAGACTGCAAAGCAGACAAATCAGCAGCGATAGCAGATTAAGGGCAATCACAAACTGGATTTTTTGTAGCGTACTAAACTTGAAGCGGCTGTAATGCAGTTTCAGAAAAAAAGCATCGGGATGCTGTAATTGTAATCTGGCGAAATTGAATGATTTTAATTCTGACATGAAGATTTCGGGGTGGGCAAAGAAAATTCAGGCACAAAAAAACCAGCTTAATGCTGGATTTTTTTATTGCACCATTTTAACCAGAATTAAAATGGTGCCCGAGGCCAGACTCGAACTGGCACGCTTTGTGGGCGGGGGATTTTAAATCCCCTGTGTCTACCGATTTCACCACTCGGGCATGTGCGCAATCATAGAGGACGAAATAAAGCTTGGCAAGCAAATTTCTCTACGAATGCTTTATTTTCAATCAGTTTTGCGACTTAAGATGTGAATCATCTCTCATGAACCCGAATAAATTCCATCACTGAAGCTTGGCCTTGTAAAAAGCTGATTTAAAACAACTGGAGAGGATCAGGCTTAGTGCCGCTCATTCAGATAGGTCTCTATATCGAGATATTTAAGCGTTTTGCAGTACTCATATTCAGACTTGAGCAAACGGGTATAAAGCTCGGCATAGCACTCGAGCTGCTGTTTGCGTTGCTTATATTGTGGGTGATCTTTAGCAGAAAAAATTAATTGCAGGCGCAGGGCAACGGTTTGACGATAAGCCCAGAAACACGCGCGGCGGAGTTGTTGCAATTGATAATATTCATGGTTTTGGGTACTGCTACGAAACAGGTTTTCTTTATAAATACGTACAAATCCAACGCTTAGACCAAAAAAGAACAAGCCCCACATGACCCATTCATTTTCCAGAACTAGTAGATTTAAACCTTCTAAAATAATGACCACTGTCAACTTGAGTGGAGCATAGCGCAAGACATGATAAAGAGAATAAGAAGAATGTTTGACCTGCTTGAGGATGAAAGGCACCACCAGCATCAGAAAGAGCAGGATTATCAAGATAGCTGTGCTTTGCGTCTGAAAGGCAGACAGTTTTGGAAATGAGAGCTGCAAAAAATCCCGTAACAACAGGCAGACCGGTATAAAAATCATGCCGGCCAGAATCCAGGAAATTATTGCCTTGCGATCTTCTAGCAATATACCGTGTGTCTTGAGTTGGCTATAGAACAGATAATTTCTTTTAAAGGCAGCGGGATAAAGCAATTGCAGTTGCTGTAACAGAAGACTGACCTGTTCGGTGCGCATTATGAAACCAGAATTGCGGAAGAGACTGGCCCTACTATAGAGGATCTGTCCAAGAATGATAGGCTCAACAAAATTTTTAGACTTATCGGCACTGACAGCACAAGATTTTAGTTTTTTAGTTAGGATTTATGCGAAAATAGTCAATTAAAGATTATTTTTAAGGACAGTGTATGACTGATCAATCTCCTGAGGCTTTAAGCGACATCGAAATTCTAGACATTCTTCAAAGTATGAAGAATGATGAACTCGATACTGAAGCATTAGAAGTCATTCGTCAGGGTGGTAAAGCGGGTCGTCAGGAAGCGCACAAACAGGCATTGGTCGCCCTGCATCAGTCATTTGAAGCGAAATTCGTGGAAGCCGTTGCACTGGCCTTGCACTTAAATGAAGCTCAGATTAAAAAGATTCGCTATAAGAAAGACCGTATCCGCATTTTAAAAGCACGCGGGATTGATTATCTGGCAATTGATGGCGCAGAAACTGCTTTTGTACTGGCCCAGATTGCACAGGCGATTGCCCGTGAAGATGCTATTGTCACACATGACCTGCATAATATTTTTCCGTTCTGGAAAGAAGGCTGGCCAATGGTACAGTACGATAATGCCTATAAGATTTTGCAAGACGATATTCAGATTCACTATCAGGCCGTGTTAGATGTTTTACTGACTAAAGTTTAAAGCCTGATAGATTTGGGGGTGTTAACACTTCATCTATGCTTTGTTCTTGCGCATGGAGCTAAAACTTCTCAGATTTCGTTATAAAACTTGGCAATAGTCTCGCTGTTTTCCTCGTTTCATGCATCATCTGCTCAGTTTTAGCTCTTATAGCGCAATCCATTTATGCCAATAAACCCTGATTAAAGCACCAAGAGCGGTGCTTTTTTTAATCATGAGAAAAACAAAGACAAGAGCCAGCGGATCGGGAAAGTAAATACTCGCCACCAGCTATAAAGCGGCCAATAAAGATAGTTGCCAAAGTTGAAGGTGGCATCAAAACCATGCCGTCTTTTCTCAAAAGGATAGGAAGTCATAAGTACGGTCATGCACAGCATGCCAATGGCAGCCAACAGCAATAAAGGATTCTGCTGTTTGGCAAAAAAGAAATATAAAAGATAAAGGGCGGAATAAAAAGCCAGACAGGCCAGAAAGGTAAGAAGATTCATTTTATGCTGATTATTTTTGTATTTGAAATGACAGGAATCAGATTACTCTGATTCCTGAGGGGATTCATCTTTAATTTCTAACATACGGGTCACCAAAAGCTGGTCAATTTTAAAATGGTCAACATCTACCACTTCAAACTTATAACCAGCATGCAGGACGACATCGGCAGGACGAGGAATCTTACGCAACTTAAACATCATAAAACCGGCCAGAGTCTCATAGTTGTCCTGATCCGGCATTTCATTGATTTCTAACGCATGTTTCATGTCTTCAATAGGCGTACTGCCATCAATCAGCCAGGAATTACTATCACGCTTGATAATCTGCTGGTCGCCTTCCAGAGGAGTGACCCAGTCACCCATCACAGTAATCATGACATCGGACAGGGTAATCACGCCGACCACCAAGGCATATTCATTGATGACCACAGCAAATTTTTCTTTGGTAGAACGAAAACGGTCCAGCAGTTCAGACAGGGTTAAGGTATCTGGAATAGTCAATACATTACGAATCGTGGACTCATTCAGCTGGTTGATTTTTTGGTTATTTAAAATCCGCACCAAAATATCTTTGGCATCTACATAACCAATTACTTCATCGATATGTTCATTACAGACCAGAAACTTGGAATAAGGATATTCAGCCAGCTTTTGGCGGATACTGTCCTCAGTTTCGTTTAAGGTGAAATACACCACATTTTCACGCGTGGTCATACTTGAAGGCACGTTACGTTCTTCAAGCTCAAACACATTTTCAATGAAATGATGTTCCTGCTTCTGTAAGACGCCAGCTTGTGCACCTGCATCCATTACCGCTGAAATATCATCAAAGGTAATATTGTCATCGCGCACAGTATTGACCTTAAATAGGCGAAACAGCATGTTAGCAATGACATTGATAAACCAGGCAAGCGGTTTACAGACCAAGATAAAGACCTGAATCGGGTTAATGACCGCAACGGCAATTTTTTCTGGCGCAATCATCGCCAGACGTTTGGGCATCAGGTCGGCAAATAAAATAAAAAGCGAGGTGACGATAGTAAATGACAGCGAGAAAGCAATGGTTTCTGCCCAGGGACCTTGATAAAAACGTGCAATAAAATCAATGATATAAGGGCGGAAAGCACCTTCCCCCAAAATACCGCCGAGAATAGCAACCGCATTTAAACCGATTTGAGAAGCGGCAAAAAAGTCAGCAGAGTTTCCTTGTAAATCTAAAACTTTTTGAGCGCGATTATCTCCTGCTTCGGCCAAAATTTTCAGTTTGACTTTGCGGGCACCGGCGAGCGCGATTTCTGTTAAAGATAAAAAACCAGCCCCCGCGATCAGTATCAGGATAACCACGATGTTTTGAAAGAGGCTCACAAATTCACCTGTGGATTAATATTATATTGGAATATTTTTAACACAAAAAAGACTTGAGAGGTAAACAGCAACTCTCAAGTCCTTACAGTATAAGCTTAAAAAAGAAGAATTTAGATGCTATTCAATTTAATAATGTGAAAATTGCGAATTATTCAGCATAAACTCGCGGTTTTCTTCTTCAATCATTTGACGTGCCACATACAGAATGAGCTGACGTAACCAGCGATGGGCTGGATGATGATGCAATAGAGGGCACCATGCCATTTTCAACTCAAACTCTGGAATATAAAAGGGCGGATCTTTAATCTGCAAGTTTTGATTTTTGGCTTGCAAGCGTGCAATCCGGCTAGGCAAGGTGGCGATCAAATCGACATTCGAGGCCAAAAGTGCTGGCATCTGATAATGGCGGGTAAACACGGAAATCTTACGTTTTTGGCCAATCCGTTCCAGCGCCTGATCAATCCAGCCCAAGCCGGCCTGTTTCTCTGGGTTAACCCCAAAGCCAACCCCCATCCCTGTTTTAGACACCCAGATATGTTGGGCATCCAGATAGCTTTTTAGATTTAAATTGCTGGCGGCCGGGTGTTTGTTGTTCAGCAGGCAGGAAAAACTGTCACGCCAAACCAGCACTTGGTGAAAACTTTGCGGGATTTCATTGAAACGGTTAATGGCCAGATCGACCTTACCCTGTTCCATGTCGCGGTAGGACACATCACTTGGGGTTAAAAAGTCGAGAACCACATTGGGTGCTTCTGAACGCAAGGCTTTGACTAAACGTGGAACCAGTGTAGCTTCTGCGTAGTCTGAGGTCATAATCCGGAATACGCGATTTGATGTATAAGGACGGAACTCGGTACGTGGCTCCAGAATCATCGATAAATCCGCCAGCGCATCGCGAATTCTTGGCTGTAATTCCAGCGCCCGTTCGGTCGGGGTCATGCCTTCAGACGAGCGAATCAGCAGGGGATCATTAAATAAATTGCGTAAACGACGTAAAATATTACTCATTGCTGGCTGGGTGACCCCCAGTTGTTCAGCAGCCCGAGTCACATTTTTTTCACGTAAAAGTACATCAAGATAAATTAATAAATTAAGATCGACCCGCTCCAGATTCATAAAATAAATACCGAAAATAAAATCATGAAATTATGTTGATTATGCCATAACAACCGGGGCTTGTGTGTGGAATTGAAGAAAAAAAGCCCAGCTGATTTTAACAAATCAAGCTAAATTTGCTGAAATTTTGTCCATGCTTTTTCGGACCATTTTTTAATTTTATAGTGCTTAAAGTGGCAAGAAACTGAATGGGGAATAGTCTAAAACAAAGTCAAATATGTTGTACACTTTTAGCCTCAAAACCCGTAGCGTCAAGTCTAAGGTGGCTCAATCAATCTATCGGCTGTATAAAAAATAACAGCGGCGAAGACCCGAATAGGACAGTTCAAATTCCCGAAAATGGCGGAATTTGCCATTTATATTACCTGAAATTTCCAAGTCCGACTTAAGTCGCATGAATAAAATTTAAACATGTTGGGTAATTTGTAAGCAAATTCTTGTATATTAAAAACATTTAAAAACAATGTCTTATGTCTAGTCTACTGAATTATCTTTAGACTTTTATCTATATATTTTTTAAATAAATAGTGAAGATTCTGGGAGAATATTGGATTAATTTTGACAAGCCCACTAATCTTTAGCTATCCCAACGGGGCGGCGAAAATCTAAACAGGTTGTTGAGGGTACGATTTTTGCTACTTGTTGTAGAAAAATCCTAATATTATTACAGGAAAAGATCATGACTACATACCAAACAGCGATTGATGCAATCCGCGAATTAAAAGCGAAATTCGGTAATACTTGGGCAGACATCAGTCCTGAAGATGCTGCGCGTATGCAAATGCAAAACCGTTTCAAAACTGGTTTAGACATTGCTAAATATACAGCGGCGATTATGCGTCGTGATATGGCTGAATATGATGCTGATCCTAGCAAATACACTCAGTCTCTGGGTTGCTGGCATGGTTTCATCGCACAACAAAAAATGATCGCGAACAAGAAATACTTCGGTACAACTTCTAAGCGTTATATCTACCTTTCTGGTTGGATGGTTGCTGCACTTCGTTCAGAATTCGGTCCTCTTCCTGATCAATCTATGCACGAAAAAACTTCGGTTCCTGCATTAATTGAAGAAATCTACACTTTCTTACGTCAAGCTGACGCAAAAGAATTAAACGATCTGTTCCGTGAACTTAAAAAAGCACAAGAAGCTGGTGATACAGCTAAAGCTGCTGAAATCACTGCACAAATCGACAACTTTGAAACTCACGTTGTACCAATCATTGCGGACATCGATGCTGGTTTCGGTAACGAAGAAGCAACTTACTTGCTTGCTAAAAAAATGATCGAAGCGGGTGCGTGTGCACTTCAAATCGAAAACCAGGTGTCTGACGCGAAACAATGTGGTCACCAAGCTGGTAAAGTAACTGTTCCACACGAAGACTTCATCGCTAAAATCCACGCGTTACGTTATGCGTTCCTGGAAATGGGTCTTGACGATGGTATTATCGTTGCGCGTACTGACTCTGAAGGCGCTGACTTGACTCAAAAAATCCCAGTGGTTAAAGAGCCAGGCGACATTGCTTCTCAATACATCAGCTACTTAGACACTCAAGAAATTGATATCTCTGAAGCTCAAGAAGACGAAATCCTGATCAAGCGTGATGGTAAATTACACCGTCCTAAGCGTCTAGCGTCTGGTCTGTACCAGTTCCGTGAAGGCACTCAAATTGACCGCGTTGTACTTGACTGTGTAACTAGCTTACAAAACGGTGCTGACCTTCTGTGGATCGAAACTGCAACGCCAAACGTTGAAGAAATCGCTCACATGGTTAACCGTGTTAAAGAAGTTGTTCCAAATGCGAAACTTGTTTATAACAACTCTCCTTCGTTCAACTGGACTTTAAACTTCCGTCAACAAGCTTACGACCGTTGGGTTGCTGAAGGTAAAGACGTTTCTGCTTACGACCGTGCTAAGTTAATGAGCGCTGAGTACGACAACTCTGAATTGGCTGCTGATGCTGATGAGAAAGTACGTACATTCCAGGCAGATGCTTCTCGTGAAGCGGGTGTATTCCATCACTTGATTACACTTCCGACTTACCACACAGCTGCTCTTTCTACTCATGAGCTGGCTGAAGGTTACTTCGGTTCTGAAGGTATGCTGGCTTATGTTGCTGGCGTACAACGTAAAGAAATCCGTGGTGGTATCGCGTGTGTTAAACATCAAGCAATGGCAGGTTCTGACATCGGTGATGACCACAAAGAAATCTTTGCTGGTGACAACGCGCTTAAAGCGGGTGACGATGCGAAAAACACTATGAACCAGTTCAGCGCTTAATCGTTTGAGTTGAGTCGAATAAAAACCCTGCTTATGCAGGGTTTTTTTATGTCAAAAAAAATACAAACAAAAAAATAAAATGCTCTTTACAGCCTGCTTTTCAGGTATTCATTATTTCTTCATGATTCGGTGTTATCACAGCTTTTTGTGTTTAATTCTTGCATTCTCAAGCTATGTCATTGAATATCCATAAAGCTTGTTTATTTTGTGCACCTTCTTATCGTTCATCAAATCTGAAGTGATCCGGACTTATGTTGTCTAAATTTTTTATTCATCGTCCTATTTTTGCCGGTGTATTGGCCATAGTCGTGATGGCGATCGGGCTTTTTGCGGTGATGAATTTAGCTGTGGAACGCTATCCTGATATTGCACCACCTCGGATCACCGTGGCGGCTACCTATACCGGTGCCTCTGCTGAAACGGTGGAGGAGAGCGTCACCCAGGTCTTAGAACAGCAAATCAAAGGGATTGACCATCTGCTGTACTTTAGTTCCAGCAGCGATTCTTCGGGACGAAGCCGGATCAGCATCAGTTTTGAAAATGGGACAGATCCGGATACCGCACAGGTGCAGGTGCAAAATGCCATTAACGGGGTCTTAAACCGCTTGCCGGAAGAGGTACAGCGTCAGGGAGTTAATGTCTTTAAGTCTCTGGGAGATACCCATATGGTCATCAGTCTGTATGATGAAAGTGGGCGCAGCAGCAATATCGAACTTTCGGACTATTTAATGACTCATCTGGAGCAGGATATTGCCCGGATTGATGGGGTGGGCGAGGTGGATGTTTTTGGTTCACAGTTCGCCATGCGGATTTGGCTACATCCGGCCAAACTCAAACAATATAGCCTGATGCCGAGCGATATACGGGCAGCAGTCGAAGCCCAGAATACCCAGGTGGCTGCCGGGGCAATAGGAGACCTGCCTACGGTCGAAGACCAGTATCTGAATGCCAAAGTCACCTCCGGCAGCCGTTTAAAAACGGTCGAAGAATTTGAAAATATTATTGTGAAATCTGCTCAAGATGGCAGTTTTATCTATTTAAAAGATGTGGCGAGGGTAGAACTGGGAGCTGAAAATTATCAGTCTTATAGCACTAATAATAGTTTTCCATCGGCTGGTCTGGGAATTTCACTGGCCTCCGGAGCGAATGCCATTGCTACCTCACAACTGATCAAGGCCGAAATTTCCCGTATTGCCACACAATTACCCCCAGGCTATAAAATCGCCTATCCCCGGGATAATACGCCATTTGTGCAGGAGTCGATTAAGGAGGTTGTAAAAACCCTGATCGAAGCAGTCATCCTGGTGATTATAGTCATGTTTATTTTCCTGCAGAACTGGCGGGCAACCCTGATTCCTGCAATTACTGTGCCTGTGGTCATTTTGGGAACGATGGCGGTGTTATATGCGCTGGGGTTGAGCATCAATACTCTGACACTGTTTGCGATGGTGCTGGCGATTGGTCTGCTGGTCGATGATGCAATTGTCGTGGTGGAAAATGTAGAGCGTCTGATGCACGAGCAGCAGCTATCTGCCAAAGAGGCAGCTTTGGCATCCATGCAGGAAATCAGTGGTGCCCTGGTCGGGATTACTCTGGTGTTGACTGCAGTATTTATTCCGATGGCATTTTTTGGGGGATCAACCGGCGTGATCTATCGCCAGTTTTCCATTACGTTGGTTGCTGCCATGTCGCTTTCCCTGATGGTGGCGCTCATCCTGACCCCGGCACTCTGCGCACTTATACTCAAGCCGAATCCTCAACCTGTAAGATGGGCCAGCTGGTTTAACCAGAAACTCGACAATTTAAAAGATCGTTATGTGCATCTTTCCACTATGACCTTGCAGCATAAGACGGTTTGTCTAGTGCTTTTTATCGGGTTGATTGGCATTTTTGCTCTATTTTACCGCGCTTTGCCGACCACCTTTCTGCCCAGTGAAGATCAGGGAATTCTGAGCCTGCAAATTCGCCTGCAGGAAGGTGCCCCTATGAAAAATACTATTCAAGTGGGTGAGCAGGTACGTCAATATTTTCTGGAACAGGAAAAAGCCAATATTAATCTGGTCATGATACGTTATGGCCGTAACTTCTCAGGTACCGGTCAGAACCTGGCGACCGGTTTTGTAGCCCTGAAGCATTGGGATGACCGTTCAGGGGGAGAAAATACCGCGCAGGCGATTCGTGAACGTGCCATGGCACATTTCCGTGATAATCCTAATGCTCAGATCAATATTAATATGCCCGCATCGGTGAATGGTCTGGGACAAACCGACGGCCTGGATTTCTGGATTCGTGATATTAATGGCAATGGCCGTCAGTATCTGGAAGAGCAGTTCCAGAATATGCAGGCTAGTGCAGCTCAATATAGTAGCTTTGAAAATCTGGATAAGCGTTCCAATCCTGAAAAAGCCGAACTTAAAGTCAATATTGACCAGAAACAGGCCATGGCCAATGGTTTAAGCCAGTCAGCAATCAACAGCACGCTTTCAGCAGCTTGGGGCGGCAACTATATTAATGACTTTATTGATCGTGGCCGGATTAAACGGGTGATTATGCAGGGCGATGCAGAGTTTCGTTCCAAACCCGAGGATCTGGCACAATGGCATGTACGCAATGACCAGAACCAGATGATTCCATTCAGTAATTTTTCTAAGGTCGGCTGGAGTGGTGGCCCTGAGGTCGTCAACCGTTTTATGGGCTATACTGCACTGCAAATGGAAGCAGATATCAGCAAAGGCGCCAGTTCTGGTCAAGCCATGCAGGATGTAGAGCATCTGGTCGGTCAGCAAGAGGGTGTGGATGTGGTCTGGAGTGGCTTATCTTTTGAAGAAAAGCAGTCCAATAATCAGGCGATCTGGCTTTATCTGGTCTCCGTTGGCTTTATTTTCCTGTGTCTGGCTGCTTTATATGAAAGCTGGAGTATTCCAACCGCAGTGATGTCAGCCATTCCTTTGGGGATTGGGGGGAATATTATTTTCAGCTCTCTGGCCGGTTTTCCAAATGATATCTATTTCCAGATTGCATTACTGACGACGATTGGCCTGTCCTGTAAAAATGCCATCCTGATTGTAGAGTTTGCTTCTTTGGCTCAGGATAAAGGAAAAACGGTAATCGATGCTGCCCTAGAAGGAGCGTCCCTGCGTTTACGTCCGATTCTGATGACCTCGCTGGCATTTGGTGCCGGTATTATGCCATTGGTTTTTGCCTTCGGCGCTGGTGCGGTCAGCCGTCAGGAAATTGGAGTCAGTGTGCTGGGGGGCGTGATCTTCGGCACGGTACTGGTCCTGATCTTTACTCCATTTATGTATGTATTGATACGGACTCTATTTAAGCCGAAGTCTGTTAAAAGAAACATAAGTGATTAAATTGTTTAGGTTTCGTTGTAAAGGTTGAGAAATGTAACAGTTTTTCGTAGTATTGCTGCGCCGTATAAGCGGTTTGATGAGGATTAAATCCCTAAATGGACAGGCACAGTTGTCAGATACACCAAATTTCAAACATTTATATTTACCAACATTATTATGTGGGTTCATTCGGCAAATAAAATAAGAGCCGTTGCGGCCCTATTACATAGGTTGGGTAATAGGGGGCGAGCATGAGCTACAACAACTTTTTATATCTTTTAAATGATGCATTAAGCAAGCAAGATATTGCATTGGCATTAGACTCTGTTAAAACGTTTAAAGCCGCAGATTTGGCTGATATTTTGGCACAATTACCTTTAGAGAATAGTCAAAAGCTGCTACTGCATCTTCCTGCACGCGCCTATGTATTTTCATATCTCAAACCCGAAGAACAAGTAAAATTTGCACACGGTTTAACGCGAACAGACTTGGCTGAAATTATGGGCGAAATGCCTTCAGACAAGCGTGTCGATTTATTTAAATGTTTAGATCACGAGCAGCAAAATACTTTATTGCCTGCATTGGCACAGGCCGAGCGTGAAGATATTCGGCAGCTCTCTTCTTATGTAGAAGGTACGGCAGGGGCCATCATGAGCTCCGAATATGCCACCTTAAAACCGAATATGTCGGTAAAAGATGCCATTAAAATGTTGCGTTATGAGGCACCCGATTCGGAAACCATTTATTTGGCCTATGTACTTGATGAAGCAAGAAAGCTGCTGGGTGTTTTATCGCTCAAACAATTAATACTTGCCGAAGAACAAAGCAATATTAGTGATTTAATGGCGACCGATATTATTTTTGCATATTTTGACAGCGATCAGAATGAAGTAGCCAAAACCATTGCTCGTTATGACTTACTGGCATTACCCATTATAGATCATGCCGGTGTGATGGTGGGTATTGTGACATATGATGATGCAATGGATGTGGCCAGAGAAGAGGCAACAGAAGATTTTTTAAAATCTGGTGCTGTCGATGCATCATCTAAATTGAGTCTTAAATCTGCCCCGATATTGCAACTCTATGAAAAACGGGTGTATTGGCTGGTATTTCTTGTTTTTGGCAGTTTGTTATCCGGGATTGGCATTGCACATTTTGAAGACATTATTGCCGCAAATATTGTATTGGTTTTCTTTTTGCCCTTATTGGTCGGCAGTGGTGGAAATGCCGGCTCTCAATCTGCAACGCTGATGGTGCGTGCATTGGCAACGGGCGATGTACATTTTAGGGACTGGTTTTACTTGCTGGGACGTGAAAGTTTGGTTGCCCTGTGTCTGGGCGGAACCATGGCACTTGCAGTTTCACTTTTGGGATATTACCGCGGTGATGAAATGGTCGCTTTAGTGCTTGCTCTGAGTATGATGGGTATTGTGCTTTTGGGCTGTTTAATTGGAATGAGTTTGCCTTTTATGCTAAATCGTTTTGGATTTGATCCTGCAAGCGCCTCTGCGCCATTGGTGACCTCTATTTGTGATGCGACAGGTGTTCTGGTTTATTTATTTATCGCTTCACAGCTATTGCTATAAAAGTATAGACAATAAATACATATACATATTTTCAATTTATACTTTATTCTCAGGGCTATAACACAAATGTTTGAACAAGGCTAAAGCATGGTTGCGGTTGAAAAAGAAAAAAAATTAACACGGCAAGAAGTCGTACGTTTGGAGCGCGATTTAGCCAAATTCGCCAATCTGATGGATTCCCTGGTCAGGATTCCATTTACCAAACAGGGCGTAGGTGCAGATGCTGCCTTGAGTACCATTCCAGTCGCGGGCGATCTAGCCGGATTTATCTTGACCTGTTATGCCATCTATAAAGCCAGGCAGGTTGGTGTGCCGCGCAGCAAGTTAAATCCGGTCATGAAACTGGCTGTACTGGATGCCGTGGTCGGCTTTATTCCGGTAGTGGGCACCATCTTTGATATTTTCATACGCCCTAGCCGTAAGGCACTGGATGTTGTGCATGATCATATCAGGCAGGAATATCAGATCCTTAGCGATGATCATGTGGTGCATCCTTTTTTACATGAAAGTCTGGAGCGTAAACAGCAGCAGTCCAGGTTCTGGCGCAATCCTGTGGTGGCTTGGGTGTGGATTCATATTCCTGATCTGCTGGGGGCTTTATTCTTGATTCTGCTGACGGGTCTCATTGGATGGGGGAGTTTTGTATTGTATCAAGGGATGAGCAGCTAAACTCCAAAGTTTTAAGATATGAATCAACGCACTTTAAAACGCCAGAAAAAAAGCCTGCAGATGCAGGCTTTTTTTAAATCAGGAACAACCGGTTGATTAAGGACAATCAAGCTGTTGTAGGGCCGCGACACGCTGTTCAATTGTCGGGTGCGTCTGGAAGAGAGCTGCAAGACTGAAACCCTGAGACTGACCTTCAGCAATGGCAAAGGCCTTCATCTCTTTTGGCATCGCATCCGGCATTTCTGATTCGGCCTGTAAACGTAATAAGGCTGAAATCATGGCCTGCTTGCCTGCAAGACGTGCACCTGCTTCATCAGCGCGGTATTCGCGATAGCGCGAGAACCACAACACGATGGCAGAAGCCAGAATACCAAAGACAATATCCAGAACGATGGTAATGACAAAATAACCAATCCCTGGAGCTTCGCCTTCTTCACGGCCAAAGAAAGTACGGTCGATGAAATCACCTGCCACACGAGCAAAGAACATCACGAACGCGTTCACTACACCCTGGATGAGCGCAAGTGTGACCATATCGCCATTGGCAACGTGACCGATTTCATGCGCCAGCACTGCCCGTAGCTCGTCTTTGTTCATGCGTTCCAGCAAGCCTGTCGATACTGACACCAGCGCATCATTCTTGTTCCAGCCAGTTGCAAAGGCATTCGACTGATAAGACGGGAAAATTCCGACTTCTGGCATTTTAATACCAGCACGTTGAGACAGTTGCGCAACTTCTTGAAGTAACCATGCTTCTGCCTGATTACGTGGCGCATTCGGGTCAATCAGTTCAGTACCTGTGGTCTTTTTCGCCATCCATTTAGACATGAACAGGGAAATTAGGGAACCTACCATACCAAACACAAAACAGATGACTAACAGGTTGCCTAGATTCAAGCCACCCGCGCCATGGTAACTACCGACACCGAAGAGTGACAGAATAATGCCAGCTACAACCAGTACCGCGAGGTTGGTTAGCAAGAACAAACCAATCCGCATCATTGAGAAATCCTCTTATTATAGAAAAATAATCTGATTAGCAAATAAAATCATTGAACTCAATATGAGGTGGAATTATTAAAAATTCAAGAAAAAATTCGCAATCAGCTACAAAAAGTTAGCAGGAGTTTAGCCTGAATTACAGGCCATTTTCGAGCAAAAAAATCTTTATTATTAATCACTCAAATAGATTTTTGCTGCTGCTGAAGCATTTGCGGTGGCATAAGAGCCTATCGGGGCATCAGTATAGCTGCCATCGGCATTCACAATCACCTGACGTTGATATTGAGCAGCAGCCTGCATTGGGGCTGTATTGGTCGCAGGCGTAGTATAGTGGGCTGAACTGGCAATCACCCGGCCCTGATCGGCAGAAGCGGAATAACTGGCCTGTGAAACATGGACACCATTACTATATAAGTTCTGATAACGGCTCGTTACCCGGCGGACATAGTCCTGAGTTTCACGGAAGGGAGGGACGCCCTTATATTTGGCCACATTGCCTTCACCGGCATTATAGCCGGCCAGTGCCAGCGTGGTATTGCCATTAAAACGTTTCATCAGCCAAGCCAGGTATTTGGCACCTGCCATAATATTCTGGTGCGGATCATACGCATTACTGACATTAAAGCGGCGCGCCGTAGCTGGCATCAGTTGCATCAGGCCTTGTGCTCCAACCGGAGAACGTGCATGCACATTAAAACCGGATTCGGTATGCATAACCGCTTTAATCAGACCTTCGGAAATACCATGGGTCTGTGCTGCCTGACGGATAATGGCATCAAAGGCATCTTTATTTTTACTATAGCTTGGTAAAACAGCAGCTTCGCTATTGCCCCAGTTGCTATAACTGTGAATATTACTGTCTGGATAATAGGTCTTCTTTTCGACCTGTAAATGATTATAACGGCTCTTTTTATTGGTCAATAAGGTACTGCCATTGCTGTCACGCAATTGATAGATCGTTTCACCGGCAGAGGCAAGTTGACTGCTCTGCAGGCAGACTACTGCACTGATCAGATGACACCTCAACCAAGATAGCTTTATTTTCATTGTTTATATTTGACAGATAATAAGCGAGTAAAGTTCAGGGGTGAGTTTAACAAAAAATTACGGAATGAACAGTATTCTGTGCTTTATTTCTAAACGAGTTTGTAAATGCAAGATCTACTTGAGAGTTTATTCATCAAAAATTTTTTTTATTTAATTTAAAAGCCTAGGCTTGACAGGGTTAAGTTATTGTTTTTTATGTAAAAATAAATTGATCAATAAGTGATCAATTTGAGGGTAAGCCTTAAATTTGGAGGCGGACAAGTTGTCAAGTCATTTTCAATCCACAAAGTTATCCACAGCTTTTGTGGACAACTGTGGAAAAGTGTAAAAGATAAGCACTTTGCTGGAAAAATGAACGCAAAAGTTTTGGCCTAGTTATTTAAATAAAGCATCAACATGAAGCTAGCATGACATTTGCAGGAAATTAAATTCTTTTGATGCGATATGCACCCGAATCGGCTAAAATTGCGCGGTATTTTTATTTATGGGTTAGTCTCGTCTATGTACTCGCCAGTTGAACCCGAGCAAGGATTTAATTTCAAACCTGAACCGCCAACCAGCTCTGCTTACTACCGTTTGTTGAAGAAGCTTCGCCGCCAGGTCGGACATGCCATTCGCGACTTCAAGATGATTGAAGACGGCGATAAGGTCATGGTGTGTATTTCTGGTGGTAAAGACAGTTATACCTTGTTAGATATCCTGCTTCAGTTCAAGCGCATTGCACCGATCAACTTTGATGTGGTGGCGGTAAATTTGGACCAGAAACAGCCAGGTTTTCCTGAAGATGTCCTGCCACGTTATTTAGAAGAAAATAACATTCCGTATTACATCCTGGAAAAAGATACCTATAGCATCACTAAAAAGCTGACACCTGAAGGCAAGACCTATTGTGCAGTCTGTTCACGCTTACGCCGTGGTTCACTGTATGGCTTTGCTCAGGAAATCGGGGCCACCAAAGTGGCGCTGGGCCATCATCGTGATGATATTCTGGCGACTTTCTTCCTGAACCTGTTCCATGGTGGCAGCCTGAAAGCCATGCCGCCGAAGCTGTTGTCTTCTGACAAAAAGAACATCCTGATTCGTCCGCTGGCTTATGTGGAAGAAAAAGACATTATCAAATATGCAGAAATGCGCCAGTTCCCGATTATTCCATGCAACCTGTGTGGTTCGCAGGACAATCTGCAACGTGCCATTATTAATGACATGCTGCGTGACTGGGATAAAGCGCATCCTAAACGTCTGCACAGCATTTTTGGTGCCCTGCAAAACGTATCGCCATCTCAGCTGGCAGATCGCGAGCTATTTGATTTTGAAGTGCTGGACAGCCAACGCGAATTTGATTTTAAAGGCAGCTGTTCGACTGAAGAGGCTGTTGAAGGTGAGAACCGCCGCATCAATATGGTCAACCTTGGCTTTGCCTTAGACTAAGACTAAAAAGCAGGCATCAGCTTTCGGGCTGATGTCTGCGTTGTTGACCCTTTATAAAAGAATGATGCTATAAACTATGAATGCCTTCTAACTATATAAGAAACAACCAACCTTATTGAAAGCGCAAGGGAAAAAGTATATTTTGCTGCTATAGCATTAGATGTCATTGCTTGAAAATGATGCAATTTCCTGCCTTATATTTTAGATCAGCTCAAAAATATGTGTCGTTGCCTCTCGGGGAAGAGTCAACAGTCGAGTTGCTGAAAAATAACTTAAAACCAGAACTACAAAAATTGAACGGTGCGTACAAAATTTGTTAGCCATTGCCACAATGATCATGTTATAACAAGGCACTAGCATAAATGCTCACCCTGATGTCGTCTGGATAGTCGACACAAATGAACAAATAAATTGAGGAAAGATCATGCCTGTTTTTTTATCTGATGATTGGTTTTCAACTGTAGATACATTGACTGCACAAGCGGGTAATCTGGATTTGCCACCCGCTTTGGCAAACCTTGCAATTAATTTGGTGGTTGCGGATACAACAGGTAATACTGAATTATCTTTAGATGGTGGCGTGATCAAAAAAGGTCTGTCTTCAAATGCGAAAACAACCTTAAATATGGATGCAGAGACCTTACGTAAAGTCTTCCTGGAATTTGATATGGCTGCCGCAATGCAAGCCTTCATGACAGGTAAAATTAAAGTACAGGGCGATATGTCGCAATTAATGGCACTGCAAACTGCAAAACCAAGTCAGGCACAAAAAGACCTGTTCAAAAAAGTGCTTGAAAATACGACAGCATAATTCTAGCTGAACGCTCGTATAAACCAAAAAAGCTTACCCGAAGGTAAGCTTTTTTATGTCTGCCAGTTTTAAATACGGGATATTTAGATATTTACCAGCTGTGGCGTGGTCTTGATATGCTCTAAATAAGCACGGATACGCGTCACATATTGTACTGCCTGACGGTAACGGCCATTATTGGCTTTGTTCTGATCCAGATAGGCATATAAGTTCACCCAGTTATTTGGATTCTTGCCTTGGGCCTGAATCCGCTTTTGCAGCTGATTGACGGCACCTGGACCCATATTATAAGCCACCAGCGCAAACCAGTTCCGGTCTGGATAAGGAATATGCTCGTAGCGATCCAGCATCTGGTCATAGTACTTGGCACCACCCTGGATGCTTTGCAGCGGATCGGTGCGGTTGCTGACGCCCATTGCTTTGGCTGTACTATTGGTCAGCATCATCAGGCCACGTACACCTGTTGGTGAAACTGAGTTCGGTTTAAGATAGGATTCCTGATAACCAATGGCTGCCAGTAAATGCCAGTCCAGGTCATATTGTTTGGCTGTCTGCTTAAAGCTGGCCTGATAGATGGGCAGGCGATTGCTTAAATCACGCTGAATGGTATTCCAGGACTCTTGCTGTACCACATTGCGGTTATAAAAAGAAGCCAGCTGTTTAATGGCACCACTTTGTTTGCCGCGACAGACAAAAGCGCTCGCCGTTTGGCTGAGTGGATCATTCGCCGATTTAAAGACCAGATTCAGATTGGTATTCAGGCCGTTGCTGGACAGGCTATACTGATCTCCACAGGTTGCAGAGAATCCAGTTAAGCGTTGCTTTTCAATAGCCTGTATGTCTGATGTGGTCATCGCCAGATTGGCTTTTCCTTTAGCCACCCATAACAGGGCAGTGGCATTGTCAGGAACAATTTTAAAGTCCAGCTTGACATTCAGGTTGTTGGCATAGCTACGCACCAAGTCATAACCAAACCCATGCAGATGTTCACCATCCTGAAAGACGGTACTCGGATTTTTGACCGCCACGACGGTCAGCTGCTGACTGTTGACTACCTGGTCATACTGCAAGGCAGTGTTGCTTGCATTCAGGCTGTGAAAAGGAATAAATACAGTGCTTAATACAAGTGCTTTAACGGGGAGAGAAGAAATAAAAGATCTTAGGCAAAGCCTCGTAGACCCAGTGGTTGAACTACTGTGCATGTTGTCTCCGCTACTAGTAATTTATGCCCTAAAAATTACAGGTAACACAGCCTGAAACTTTTAAAAGTTTGATAAATTCAATAAGGGTTGGGCAGTCATGACGTCATTCAGAATGACAAGAGAATTACAAAGGATTGTATAGAAAAACTACATAGAGTAAAAAGTGATCAATTTCAAAAGATGGGTGCATAGTAATGATGTAAAAAATGATTGTCAAATTTTGTAGGTGATTTATTTTTGAAATGTAATTTAAGTAGTTAAATTTATTAGGGAATTTTTTTTAAAATTAAGCTTGCCCTAAAATGGTGAATAAAATAAGCTGATGAATCGTCAACAATGAGCAAATTAACTTAGTTAAGCGCAATGAAATCAAACCTGATCACCCGTGGCGGACACGATAAATTAGTGGCAGAACTTAAGAATCTGTGGCATGAAGAACGTCCGGAAATTACCAAAAAGGTAAATTGGGCGGCCAGTCTGGGCGACCGTTCAGAGAACGCCGATTACCAGTACAACAAGCAGTTGTTACGCAAGATTGACCGTCGAGTACGTTATCTGGGTAAGCGTTTAGAAGAGCTAAAAATTATTGATTTTTCACCTGAACAGGAAGGAAAAGTCTATTTTGGAGCCTGGGTTGAAATTGAAAATGAACAGGGTGAACAGAAGAATTTGCGGATCGTCGGGGTCGATGAAATTTATGATCATCATCCGCAGCATATTTCGATTGAGTCTCCGATGGCACGTGCCTTGTTGGGCAAGCAGGTGGATGATGAAATCGAGGTCATTACACCGTCAGGTAAGAAGCTTTGGTATATCAACTCGATTGATTATGAAAAGCCAGAAAATTCAGCAAATTAATAGAATTGATTTTATTTTGTTCAGTTGATGCTGGGAAACTATAAAAATATTTGCCAAGGGCGATTTTTATTTATATGATGACGGCCATGGAAGCGTGGCAGAGCGGTTTAATGCACCGGTCTTGAAAACCGACGAGGGTGTGAGTCCTCCGTGAGTTCGAATCTCACCGCTTCCGCCAAATTCAAAAACCCAGTCTACAGGCTGGGTTTTTTTATGGCTGCTTAAATTCCTGTCGCAGGAATGAAGGGATATAGACGAAGAGAAATACGGCATCTCAAAGCGCCAATTGATTCGTTGCTGCTGACTTTGTTTATTGTTTCGTCCTACTGAGTTTTTATCTTTGTTAACTTATTCTTTCCGGCTGATTTTTAGCTGAATAAACCGGTTTTTACACAAGTTTTACTAAATTTTATTGCTAATTCGGCAATTTATTTATATGATGGCGGCCATGGAAGCGTGGCAGAGTGGTTTAATGCACCGGTCTTGAAAACCGACGAGGGTGTGAGTCCTCCGTGAGTTCGAATCTCACCGCTTCCGCCAGATTCAAAACCCCAGTCAATGATTGGGGTTTTTTTATGGCTAAACAGTAAATATTCAGATATTCGCAATAGAAGTGGGGTTTTGGATTTCCTGCTGCAACCAGCTGGCAAACTTTTCAATCAGGGGGGAACTTTCCTGACCGGAATGCACCAGATAATAAGCCCGTTGCTTCGCGAGTGTCTTTGTGGACACCAATACCAATTCCTGTTTATTTAATTCTTTTTCAATCAGCATTTGCGGAATTAAGGCCATGCCCATAGCATGTGTTGCCGCGACTGCCAGCATGGAAAACAGCTCATGACGCTGGCCTTGAAAAGGATTGGCATGTTGAATCTGATGCAGTTTAAACCAGTCTTCCCAGATATTGGGCCGGGTGGTCTGTTGGAGTAAAGGTAGTCGAATCAGCTGCTCTGCACTCAGATCAAAACTATAAGAGTTGATCATGCTGGCATCCGGAAAATACTGCCGGATCAGGCTGGGTGCGCAAACCGCGACCACATCTTCATGCATTAAAAAATGACTATAGGTTCCAGGCCATTGTTCCATCTGCTGCGGTGTACCTGCATAGATTGCCGCATCAAAAATATGTTCCTGAAACAAAAAAGGCCGGGTACTGGTTTCCAGATGCACCGTAATTTCAGGATAAAGCTGATGAAAGCCCTGAAGTTTTGGTAAGAGCCAGCGGGTGGCAAAGGTCGGAACCACGCCCAGTTTTAAGGTGCCGCCACGGCCTTGATGGGTAATGACATCTACAGTAGCCTGTTCCAGCCCTTTTAGATGCGGGCCGATACTTTTAAGGTATTGCTGTCCGGCATTGGTTAACTCTACGCCATGCCGTGTTCGGGTAAATAGTGCGGTCCCCAGATAGCCCTCTAGCTGCTGGAGCTGGCGAGAAACAGCGCTTTGTGTCAGAAACAGCTCCTGTGCTGCATAGGTATAGCTGGCGTGGCGTGCAGCAGACTCAAAACAGATAAGGGCTTGCAGGGAGGGAATTTTTCGGCGCATCTGGTCATCCTTGACACTCAGTAAAAAAATAATCAGATATTAATAAACAGTATGTCCATGTTATCGAAGTATAAGGCTTTAGTGTAAAAAAATAGACAATACCGGGTTAAATTTCTTTTTAAGAAGAAGTATCTAGACAAGTTATGCATAAAACGCATAACTGCATGCAAATTAATTGGTTGAAGCAGTGGCGATTCATGCATAAAGTCAGTCTTAAGGATAAAACAAGATAATATCAACGAAGGATTGGCAGAGGACATTATGAATCAAATGGTCGATACTAAAAAAGCAAGCAAATCATACTTCAACTGGCAAGATCCATTTTTACTGGAACAGCAGTTGACTGAAGAAGAACGCATGATTCGGGACAGCGCACAGGCTTATTGTCAAGACAAGCTGATGCCGCGTGTGCTCGAGCAGTTTCGTCATGAAAAAACCGATCCGGCTATTTTTCGTGAGATGGGCGAGCTTGGTCTGTTGGGTCCCACCATTCCTGAGCAATATGGCGGTGCGGGTTTAAATTATGTCAGCTATGGCCTGATTGCCCGTGAAGTGGAGCGGGTGGATTCGGGTTACCGTTCCATGGCCAGCGTACAAAGTTCACTGGTGATGGTGCCGATCAATGAATTCGGGTCTGAAGAGCAGAAACAGAGATATTTACCGAAACTGGCTTCGGGTGAATACATTGGCTGTTTTGGTTTGACCGAGCCGGATCATGGTTCTGATCCAGGTAGCATGATCACACGTGCCAAGAAAGTCGATGGTGGTTACCGTCTGACAGGTGCAAAAATGTGGATTACCAACAGTCCGATTGCCGATGTATTTGTGGTCTGGGCCAAAGAAGTCTCAGCAGAGGGTAATGTCGGTGATATTCGCGGCTTTATTCTGGAAAAAGGTTGGGAAGGGCTGTCTGCACCGGCGATTCACGGCAAAGTCGGTCTGCGTGCTTCGATTACCGGTGAAATCGTGATGGATAACGTCTTTGTTCCAGAAGAAAATGCATTTCCGGAAATTCGCGGCTTACGTGGTCCATTTACCTGCCTGAACAGTGCACGCTATGGTATTGCCTGGGGTGCAATGGGCGCAGCTGAATTTTGCTGGCATACCGCCCATCAGTACACCATGGACCGTAAACAGTTTGGCCGTCCACTGGCTGCCAATCAGTTGATCCAGAAGAAGCTGGCGGACATGCAAACTGAAATTGCTTTGGGCCTGCAAGTGGCTTTACGTTTTGGCCGAATGAAAGATGAAGGCATTGCTTCAGTTGAAGGGACTTCACTGATCAAACGTAATAACTGTGGTAAAGCGCTGGACATTGCACGTGTTGCGCGTGACATGCTGGGCGGGAACGGCATTTCTGATGAGTTTGGCGTCGCCCGTCATCTGGTGAATCTTGAAGTGGTGAATACCTATGAAGGCACACATGATGTACATGCCTTGATTTTGGGCCGTGCTCAAACAGGCATTGCCGCATTCTGCAATTAATTAAATCAAACTTTTCTTATTGATCTGAGGATGTTCATACCTGAGCATCCTGCAGGATACTTATCTTAAAAAATTAATCAAAACGTCAATAAAGGATTCATCGTAAAACATTCTTGTCAATCGATGCTTATACAAGCCTGTGTCTAAAAAATATCGGAATAAAAATAATAAAGAACAGGCAAGCAAAGGTGGAGGACTGGGACTGTCGATGGCTCATTTGGGAAAATGAGGTAAATGGAATGAAGAATGAGATTAATAATACATCTGCGGTCGCAGCGCTGAAGTTGCCCTCGAATGTAGGCACTCTGCATCGTATTACAGCACATACCTGGAAACTGGCCTTTATTTTTGCTTTTATTTCACTGGTGATTGACGGCGTGGATATCATGCTGTTGTCGTTCAGTCTGACCAGTTTGAAAGCAGAGTTTGGCCTGACTTCTTTTCAGGCTGGCATGCTAGGAAGTGCTTCTTTGGCAGGGATGGCGCTGGGTGGCATTACGGGTGGATGGGCCTGTGACAAGTTCGGACGGGTAAAAACCATTGCCTGGTCTGTGGTGTTTTTCTCGATCATGACCTGTATTTTGGGATTTACCCAAAGTTATGAGCAGTTCATGATTTTACGTTTTATCGGTGCTTTTGGACTCGGTTCACTCTATATGGCCTGTAATACGTTAATGGCTGAATATGTACCGACCAAATACCGGACCACAGTCTTAGGAACGCTACAAACTGGACAGACGATTGGCTATATTGTCGCCACTTTAATGGCCGGAGCCATCATCCCTGATTATGGCTGGCGCATGCTGTTTTATGTAACTATTATTCCTGCGGCCTTTGCCTTGATTTTTATGCGCTTTGTGCCAGAACCGGCATCTTGGCAAGAAGAAAAAATCAAGCAATTGCAAAATCGTCATATAAAAGCTGAAGCTAAGCCGACGCTACCTGTTGCCCAACAGCCAGCGGAAAGTATTTATAAGCGTATTTTTGGCCACCAGCAGCACCGTAAAATGTTTTTGCTGTGGATGACCACTGCGGCATTTTTACAGTTTGGCTATTATGGCGTAAATAACTGGATGCCTACCTATCTTGAAACCGAACTCAACATGAACTTCAAGGCATTGACCGGTTATATGGTAGGTGCATATACGGCCATGATCCTGGGCAAGATTTTAGCGGGTTATCTGGCAGATAAATTTGGCCGCCGGATCACTTTTGTATTTGGTACGGTCAGTACAGCTGCCTTTTTACCGATTATCATTTTCTATAACAGCCCGACCAATATTGCCTACTTACTGGTCACATTTGGCTTCTTATATGGCATTCCATATGGCGTGAATGCAACGTATATGGCGGAAACCTTTTCTACTGATGTGCGGGGAACTGCGATTGGCGGTGCCTACAATATGGGACGCTTGGGCGCAGCTATTGCCCCTGCAACGATTGGAATTATTGCTGCGGGCGGTTCATTTACCCTGGCCTTTATTGTGATGGGTGCCGCCTACTTTATTGCTGGTGTAATTCCTGGACTCTTTATTCGTGAGCGTCAATATGATCCGCAAGCTAATCTGGTGGTTCCAGCAGATGAAGAAGCTAAGGCTAAGAAGACGGTAGTGTCGGACCGACCAGCTGCTGTGAAATAAAACCTGAAATAAAAATGATCAGGATGGAGCAGTAAGGTCCATCCCCCTTAAAAAGGAAGAAAGATATGGGAGCTTTACAGGGAATTCGTGTTTTAGACTTGAGTCGCGTGCTGGCAGGACCTTGGTGCGGACAGATTCTGGCTGATCTGGGCGCTGAAGTCATCAAGATTGAAAGGCCACATGTCGGGGATGATACCCGGATGTGGGGACCGCCCTGGATGCCGGATCAGGAGGGCAATGCCACACGTGAGTCCGGATATTTTCAGTGTGCCAACCGCAATAAATATTCGGTTGCAGTCGATATTGCGAGTGCCGAAGGTCAGGAGCTGATCCGGGAAATTGCCAAAACGGCAGATGTGGTGATTGAAAACTATAAGGCAGGTTCACTGGCAAAATATGGCCTGGACTATGCCAGCTTAAGCGCACTAAATACGAAGCTGGTGTATTGTTCGATTACTGGGTTTGGTCAGGATGGGCCACGTGCCGAAGAGCCCGGCTATGATTTCATCATTCAGGGCATGTCGGGCCTGATGAGTATTACCGGTGAAAGTGATGATAGACCAGGTGGAGGCGCACAGAAGGTCGGCGTGGCAGTAGTGGATATCCAGACCGGCTTATATGCAACCATTGCCATACAGGCCGCCCTATGGTCATGTCAACAGAGCGGACGCGGCCAGTATATTGATATGTCGCTCCTCGATGTGCAGGTCGCAGCACTTGCCAATCAGGGCATGAACTATTTAAGCTCGGGTGTTTCGCCGGTGCGGATGGGAAATCATCATCCAAATATTGTGCCTTATCAGACTTTTAAAGCAAAAGATAAGGAATTTATTATTGCCTGTGGTAATGACAAGCAATTTAAAGATTTATGTATGGCCATTGATTTGCCGGAGCTACTACAAGACAGCAGGTTCCAGCGTAATCAGGATCGGGTAAAACATCGGGATGAATTGATTGCATTATTATCTGAATATTTTCTCAAAAAAAATGCCAAAGACTGGGTTGATGCGATCCATGCTGTCAAAGTGCCGGTCGGGGTGATTAACTCGATTGAAGAGGCATTGGCTGAACCACAAGTCCAGCATCGCGGTATGGTGGTCGATGTGCCACATCCATTGAATGATCGCTTCCAAGTGATTGCTTCGCCGATCAAGCTGTCTGAAACCCCGGTAGAGTATCGGCATGCACCGCCACAACTGGGCCAACATACCGGCTTTATCTTATCCCGCTTCAAAACTCCGGAACAATTGGCTGCATTGCAGGCCAAAGGCATTATTGATGGCTCAATCCATTCTCTTGCCGATGAGACGGTGGCCTGAAAGCAGCGCCTTGATATTACTTTCATGACACGCCTTTGCCGAAGTGAATCTCTACTTCGGCTTCTTTATATTGGTATTTTTACTAGAGAGTGGTTCTAAGGGAAAATAGTCACATGCCAGTGGACGCGGTATGATACGCAGATGCAGTCATTGGAACAGATTATGAAAATTGTTGCAGATGAAAATCTGGCATTTACCGACTATTTCTTTGCCGAATTTGGTGACATTCAACATCGCGCAGGACGCAGCCTGTCTGCACAGGATGTTAAAGATGCGGATGCTTTACTGGTTCGTTCCGTGACCCAGGTGAATGCAACCCTGTTACAGGGCAGCCGGCTTAAATTTGTGGGTAGTGCCACGATTGGCACCGATCATCTGGATATTGCAGCGCTGGAAAATAAGCAGATCAGCTGGGCCAATGCACCGGGTTGTAATGCACAGGCTGTGGCTGAATATGTGATTACGGCTTTATTGCATGTGCAGCCAGACCTACTCAATGCTGGTCAGCAATTTACTTTGGGTGTTGTCGGCCTTGGCAATGTCGGTTCGCGTCTGGCCACTCTGGCAAAACTGCTGGACTGGAAGGTAATTGCCTATGATCCCTATGTACAGCAGGAACAGGTTCAGCAAGTGGAATGGACGGAACTACTTAAGCAAGCGCATGCAGTCTCGCTACATGTACCGCTCACCAAAACTGGCCAGTACCCGACCTATCATCTGATTAACGCGGTTAGCTTGGCGCACATGCAGCCTGAGACCTTCCTGATTAATTCCGCACGCGGTCCGGTGATTGAAGAGCAGGCTCTGATTCAGGATATTCAGAAGACTGGAAGAAAAGTGGTACTGGATGTCTTTGAACATGAACCGGAAATTTCTGAACAGCTGCTTGATCTGCTGACTTTGGTGACGCCCCATATTGCCGGTTATAGTCTGGAAGGCAAGGCACGTGGTACACAAATAATTTATGACGCGTTTTGCCAGACGTTTGGCTTTGACAGTCATAAACAGTTTGAAACCCAGTTGCCTGTCTGTGAGCCATTTTTCCAAAACCAGAATTTGAAAATATCGTTACAACAGCATCTGTCTCAAATCTACGACATTGCCCGTGATGATGCCAGTCTGCGTGCCTGTCTAAAAGACGGCAAGGTTGAGCAGCAGGCATTTGACCATTTACGTAAAACCTATCCGCTACGCCGGGAATGGGCAGCCCATGGAGGGCCACAAGCATGAGCCAGTCTGTGTCCTATCAACCGACTTGCGATCTGGAAAGTATTCAAGCGCGCGCCAGAATGTATACTCAAATCCGCCAGTTTTTTGCTGAACGTGAGGTGCTGGAAGTTGAAACCCCTGTCTTGTCACAGGCTGGTGTGACCGATGTACATTTAGCATCTATTCAGGCACAGCGCCATGTCATGGGCAAGCTGAGTACTCATTATTTGCAAACTTCCCCAGAATTTGCCATGAAGCGTTTATTGGCCAGCGGAAGTGGGCCGATTTACCAGATTTGTAAAGTTTTCCGTGATGATGAACATGGCCGTAAACACAACAGTGAGTTTAGTATGCTGGAGTGGTACCGTCCGGGTTTCAGTCTGAAAGAGTTAATGTTTGAAGTAACTGAGCTGCTAAATGTCGTCCTCAAAGCACGCTTTGGTGAAGTACGGCCAACGGTCCTGAGTTATAAACATGCCTTTATGGATCGTCTGGATTTAAATCCCCTCCAGGCGACTGTGCAACAATTGCAGGATTGTTGCCGCAGGGTAGGACTGAATCTGGACTTGGGCAATAACCGCTTGGGCTATATCGATCTATTATTTTCACATATGGTAGAGCCAAGCCTGGGTTTTGATACTGCTGTATTTCTGACAGATTTCCCGCCTGAGTTGGCCTCACTGGCTAAAACCACACTTGACGAAGACGGTGAACTGGTTGCTGCACGTTTCGAACTGTATATTGAAGGGCTGGAACTGGCGAATGCTTATGACGAGCTAATAGATGCCGAGGTTTTGCGCTCTCGTTTTGAAGCGGATAATGCCGAACGAGCAGCACTCGGTTTGCATGTGATGCCCATCGATGAATATCTGCTGGCAGCATTGCCCAAGATGCCGGAATGTTCAGGTATTGCCTTGGGGCTGGATCGTCTGCTGATGGTTGCAACCCGGCAGATGAAGCTAGAGCAGGTGATTGCTTTTCCAGCAGATATTTCCTGACCCAGGCTTAAATCTTGTTTAAGCTTTCTTGGAGACAATAAGCTTAGGTGTAGGCCTTAAACAATAAAAAGCACCCAAGGGTGCTTTTTTAATCAATATCAATAGTCTGTTGATATTGTTCTTTTAATACTCCCAGTGCCTGAATACGCCGTTCAATCAGCATCTCCCCAATGTCCGGTCCCTGAATATCGGAGGGTAGGTCTTGAGCTTTAATATTTCGTACCAGCTGCATGGCTTCTAGCACATATTGTGCCTGCGGATAAGGACGGTCTTCCAGACCCAAGCGGCCACGCGAATCACATTCACAGGCTTGTATAAACGCTTCGACACGCTCAGGACGACGTAATACATCCAGCCGCTGCAATAAACGCCATAAAGTACCGGGCTTTAGATTAAAAGCCTGATGGCATTTTAGATGCTCCTTACATACCGCCAACGCCAGCTGCTTGGTATAAGTCGGTACTTTGAGCCGTTCACATAATGCCGTTACCGGTTTAATGCCGCGCTCTTCATGCATGATATGTCGGGGTAATTCTTCTACAGGCGTCAGCGCTTTACCCAGATCATGCACCAGAACCGCAAAACGTACATCCAGACTATAATTCTGACGGCAAGCTTGTTGTAAAGACATCATGGTATGAATACCGCAATCAATTTCCGGATGATATTCAGGGCGTTGCGGAATACCATACAACGCATCAATTTCCGGGAACAGAACTTTTAAAGCACCACAACTGCGTAACACTTCAAAATAAACATCCGCATCACGCTCCATCAGGGCACGTGCTGTCTCTTTCCAGACCCGTTCCGGGGTTAGCGCATCCAGTTCACCTGATTCAGTCAATTGTTGCATGAGTAGCAGGGTTTCATCGGCAATCTGAAAACCCTGACGATGATAGCGTGCAGCAAAACGGGCAATCCGCAGGACTCTTAATGGATCTTCAATGAAGGCATCGGACACATGACGTAAAACCCGATTTTCTAGATCTTGCTGACCGCCATACGGATCATAAATCTGGCCGGCCTCATCCATGGCCATAGCATTGATGGTCAAGTCGCGGCGGATCAGGTCCTGTTCCAGCGTTACACTGATGTCAGTGTGAAATTCAAAACCATGATAACCAGAACCGGATTTGCGTTCGGTGCGGGCTAGCGCATATTCTTCTTTGGTTTCTGGGTGTAAAAAAACAGGAAAATCTTTCCCGACAGGATGATAGCCTAAGCTCAGCATATGTGCAGGCGTGGTACCAACCACCACATAATCTTTTTCGTGATAGGGATGCCCGAGTAAGTGATCTCGCACTGCACCGCCTACTAAATAAACTTGCATGAAAAAACCTCTATTCTTAACAGCATCATGCTACAGAATAGAGGTTTTCTCAAGTTAAGAAGTGACGCGAATGCGTATAGTTCTTATAGGGCGTTTTTTTCAACTTCCTGGATTTCAGCCACAGTCAATGCCGTCATGTTCACTAAACGGCGAGTAGTTGCGGTTGGGGTCAGAATATGTACCGGTTTGGCTGCACCTAGTAGAATTGGACCAATCGTTACATTATTCCCTGATGTTGCTTTTAACAGGTTAAATGAAATATTAGCCGCATCCAGATTTGGCATGATCAGCAGGTTGGCAGAACCCTTGAAGCGTGAGTTCGGGAAAGCAAACTGACGGATATTTTCATCCAGGGCTGCATCACCGTGCATTTCACCTTCAACTTCAAGTTCTGGTGCAATTTCAGACAGGAGTTCAAATACACGACGCATTTTTTGCGCGCTGACATCATCCTGATGGGAACCGAAGCTCGAATGTGAAAGCAGGGCAATACGTGGAGTCATACCAAAACGGCGAACTTCTTCAGCAGCCAGAATGGTCATTTCTGCCAGTTGTTCAGCGGTCGGGTTGGTGTTGACATAGGTATCTGCAATAAACAGGTTACGATCTTCCAGCATCAAGGCATTCAGCGTGAAGAAGGTATTGTGACCGTCTTTCTTGCCAATAACGTTGCTGACAAAGTCCAGATGGATGTCATAGCTGGAGTAAGTCCCACATAGCATGCCATCGGCAAGACCATGTTTGACCAGCATTGCAGCAATCAGGGTAGAGCGGCGACGTGCTTCACGCTGAGCATACTCAGGCGTAACGCCCTTGCGTTGCATGATGGTGTAATAGTCATCCGCAAACTTCTGGTAATCCGGGTTTTTCTCCTGATCGACAATCGTGATGTTCGCGCCGTCTTCAAGACGCAAGCCCAGCTTCTTGATATTGGCTTCAATCACTGCCGGACGGCCGACCAGAATCGGTTTGGCCAGACCTTCATCGACTGCAATTTGTGCCGCACGAAGTACGCGCAGGTCTTCACCTTCGGCATAGGCAATGCGTTTCGGGTCAGATTTTGCCTGTTCAAAGATAGGCTTCATCATGAAGGCAGAATTATAGACGAACTCAGACAGGCGCTGACGATAAGCTGCGAAGTCCTGGATTGGGCGAGTTGCTACGCCAGAATCCATAGCAGCCTGGGCAACTGCCGGAGCAATTTCCAGAATCAGACGTTGATCCAGTGGACCCGGAATCAGGTAGTCACGGCCGAAAGATGCCGATTTTTCACCATAAGTCGAGGCATCAGCTTCGATATGCGCCATGCGTGCAATTGCATGTACACAGGCAATTTTCATTTCTTCGTTAATGGTTGTCGCACCTACATCAAGCGCACCACGGAAGATATAAGGGAAGCACAGGGCGTTATTCACCTGGTTCGGATAGTCAGAACGGCCAGTTGCCATAATCACGTCATCACGAACTTCATGGGCATGTTCAGGCAGAATTTCCGGATTCGGGTTTGCCAAGGCAAAAATGATCGGATCTCTGGCCATGGTTTTAACCATTTCTTTGGTCAGAATACCTGCCGCAGAAAGACCGAGGAACATGTCTGCACCGGCAATCACCTCACCGATCTGAGTCTCTTCAATATCTTGTACATAGGCTTTTTTAGACTCATCCAGACCTTCACGTTTAGACGTTAACAGGCCACGTGAGTCCGCCACAATGATATTTTCTTTTTTGGCACCCAGTGCACACAGCAGGTTCAGACAAGACAGTGCAGCAGCACCCGCACCTGAAGCAATAATCTTGATCTCATCAATTTTTTTACCGTTGAGCTTCAGCGCATTTAACAGGGCAGAACCTACAATGATAGAGGTCCCGTGCTGGTCATCATGGAATACAGGAATATTCATGCGCTCACGCAGTTTCTGTTCAATATAGAAACATTCTGGAGCCTTGATATCTTCAAGGTTGATGCCACCAAAGGTGGGTTCCAGAGCAGCAACGATATCAACAATCTTGTCCGGATCATTTTCTGCAATTTCAATATCGAATACGTCAACGCCAGCAAATTTTTTGAACAGTACGCCTTTACCTTCCATCACCGGCTTAGATGCAAGCGGGCCAATATTTCCCAGACCCAGTACTGCAGTACCATTAGTAACGACAGCCACCAGGTTGCCACGTGCGGTATAGAGGGCAGCTGTTGAAGGATCACGTTCAATCTCAAGACATGGAGCCGCTACGCCAGGCGAATAAGCAAGGGCTAAGTCACGTTGGTTGACCAATTGTTTGCTTGGTGTAACGCTGATTTTTCCCGGAGTAGGAAATTCGTGATAGTAAAGAGCCTGTTGCTTTAAAGATTGTTCGTCCATCTGTATCTCGATCGTTGTAAAGATTACCCGGCAACCGGGTAAATAAATTAGATTTATGGCTTCGAATATACCATTTGTTAGGCGCTTAGCCCAGTCAAAGCCGCCCGTTTTTCAAACAAAATTATTGGACAGGGCTATGAGCTTAGACGTGCAGGGTATAAGAAGCAAAGTTGCGGTTTTGCTCCAGATAGGCAGTCGCTTCCTGCTCTGGCAAAGGTTTGGAAAATAAATAACCTTGTGCAATATCACAATTTAAATCAAGTAAATAGTCAAATTGTTTCCGAGTTTCAACACCTTCAGCAACCACAATCATCCCCATTGCTTTGCCCATCGCAACTATGGCGCTTACCAGCGCTTCCTGTTTGGTTTCTCCAATTTTAGAAACAAAACTTCGATCAATTTTTAAGATGTCAATAGGAAAGTCGGCAAGATAGGACAAAGACGAATAGCCGGTACCGAAGTCATCTAGAGAAATATTAATCTGGCGCTGCTTGATTTGATCTAGCAGCACTTTAATTGCCTCAGAATTTTCAATCAGGGACGATTCGGTAATCTCAAGTTCTAGGCTGCTGCCAGAAATCTGGTTTTCTGCAATGGCATGATCCAGATCATTCAGGAGCTGACCGCGACGTAACTGCTGTGCCACGATATTGACTGAGACACAAATATTATTAAAACCCAGTTCATTCCACTTTTTAATTTGCTGTGCTGTTTGCTGAATCACTAGGCGGCCAATATCTGAAATCAAGCTGGTCTGTTCAGCCAGTGGAACAAACAGACCGGGTGGAATAATGCCTTTTTCAGGATGGTTCCAGCGTACCAAAGCCTCAAAGCCATAAATTTTCTGGTTGCGGAAGTGAATTTTGGGCTGATAGTACACCACCAGTTCATTATTATGCAGCGCTTTGCGCAGATCGCGTTCAATAAAAATCCCTTGCTCAAGGAGTGCAGTATTTTTGCTGGAATAGAAACGAATGGTATTGCCTCCCAGATCTTTGGCCTCACTCAAGGCCTGTTCGGCACAGTTATTCAGATAATCCAGCTGACGGCCATGGTCAGGATAAAATGCAATCCCCATCGACAGGGTAATCACATAATCCTGTCCATAAATATGAAAGGGCACTTTAAAGGCTTCAACGATGCACTGGCAATGCTCCTGCACCGATGGCCGAATATGCGATATTTCATATAGAATCGCAAAATCATCTCCATTCAGATGGGCAACAAACAGGGCTTCAGCATTGGTGATGCGCAGACGCTGTGCCACCTGGCGTAACAGTTCATCCCCACCATTATTGGATAGATATTCATTTAACGGGCGGAAGCGATCAATATTGAGTCGAATGACAGCAATTTTCTGAATGGAATCTTTTTGTGAAACCAGATATTGATGTAGCTGATAATTATAGTAAAAACGGTTGGGCAAGTCGGTCAGAGCGTCATAGTTTTCAAGATAGGACAGACGTTGTTCCTGCAGCTTGCGCTCGGTCAGATCCGAGACAATACCGATATAATGGGTAATACGGTCCTTTTCATCAGTGGTAGCGTTAATATGGAGCCACAAAGTCAGTTTTTTACCTGATCGAAATTTTGCATGAATTTCCCCATCATAAGAGCCGGTATCTTTAACTTTTTTGATGATAGTCGCCCGCATGCTGGGCCGTTGCCCGATTTTAGAAGGGGCAATAATATCAAAAAGGGATTGTCCAATTAATTGATTACGATTAAAGCCGGTCAGATATTCATAGTGGGGATTGACATCAATATAATTGAGTTCCTGATCCAGAATAAAAATCCCTTCGGCGGCCTGTTCCATCACACTCGCAACCAGTTTTAAACGTTCCTGAGATGTGCGTTCCTGCTGAATGTCACGACGAATACCGACCATTCTCAGCGGTTTATGGCTGACAGGGTCGCTGCTAATTACACGACCAACATCATGCACCCAATTCCAAACCCCTGGTGATAGCTGAATCCGGTAAGTTACATCATAACGGTCAACCTGCCCGCGTAGATGCTGCTTGATAGCCGATTTAAAAGATTTAAGATCATCCGGGTGGATCAGTTGCTTTAAATAAATATTATGCTCTTTGGAGCCTCTCAGGATTTTTTCATTCTTATGGTTAACCAGGGTGATTTTCCGGTTGGCAATATCCCAATCCCATGGTCGCAGTCCAGCAATATTATGTGCCAGCTCCAGATTCTGCTGCTGATTTTTCAGGTCAAGATTAATCTGCTCAATATCATAGGTACGTTCACGCACTTTTTGTTCAAGTAGCTGATTGATGAGCTGGAGCTGCTGTTCAATATCTTTGGATTTGTTGACTTCTTTTTGTAATTGCTGACACAGCTCATCGGTCCAGTCTACCTGTTGTTTGGCTTGCTCAACCAGTAAATGATTTTCCGCAGACAGACAGGAAGTGTGTCGTTGAATACGATAGCTGCTTGTGGCACAGAGCAGGATCACAATCATGACAAAGTTTAAAGCCAGACCCAAGAAAGGGTTCTCTGATGCAGTGTGCAAAAACTGGGAGGCAAAGAAGGGGATCAGGCAGGGGATGAACGTCAGTAAGAAATAGCTGATTTTCTGGGTCAGATAAGTCAGTCCAAAGGTCTGAGTGACAATCAGCAGTAAAGTAGACAGGGTAAGCGCTTCAATTGTACTGAAATTTGGGTTCGCGGTTGGCAAATAGTAATAAATAATAAAAATACCCAGCGCAATACACAGGCCAACAAACAGGCTCTGAACTTGCAGCCAGCGATGGGCAACTTTAAGCTGATACTGTCCAGGTTTAAAATAGAGCGTACTGGTCAGCCAGCAGAGGCTGACGGTAATTTCTGTAAAAATAAACCACTGGTTAAAATATACATGAGAAGGGTGGTAGTAAATTTGGTAAATGCTGAAAATATAAAGACAAATAATCAGGATGCTGAGTAAAAAATATCGACTGTGGCGAAGCGTGTTCGCAATTTGAGCGTAATGTAAATACGTTTGAACATAATCATTTCGATTATCCACCATGTCAAAAAAGCCTTTTGTGCGTCCTAAGTACCCTACTTCTGGTTGCCCTTATTGTTATATCCACTAAAACCCAACTTTAAATTAATATATTGCCTAATTATTATTGAATTCAGAGTAGAATTTTTTTAAATAAAAATCAATAAAATTAATAACTAAATTTTATAATGTCCCTATTTATAAGCGGTAATTTAAAATCGAAAGCGCTACCACAGGCGCAGTTTCGGTACGCAGTATCCGCTCTCCAATACACCAGTTTATAAAGCCTTTTTCATTTGCTGCCTGAATTTCCGCCTCACTTAAACCACCTTCCGGGCCAATGAGCAGGGCAAGATCAGGTGTGGCCTGGGCAAGTACATCAACTTCATCTTTATTAGGAGCAAGAACCAGTTTGGTCGCTGGCAGTTCGCTTGCTAACCAGTCTTGCAAGGATAGGGGAGCTAAAATCTCAGGCACAAGATTTAAACCGCATTGTTCACAGGCTGCAATTACTATTCCACGCCAATGATGTAATTTTTTCTGATCACGTTCATATTTTAGACGCATTTCACAGCGTTCTGAGGTCAGAAGCTGAATATGAGAGACACCCAGCTCTACCGCTTTTTGAATTGCATAGTCCATGCGTTCCCCCTTGCTCATCACCTGACCCAGAAGAGCTTTAAACTTAGGCGTGCGATTGGTCGGGTTAAAGTGATTGACCTGCACCATTGCTGACTTTTTGGCAATATCTACAAGCTCAACCTCATATTCACCACCTTGCCCATTGAACAAGGTGGCTTTTTCTCCTATTTGAGCACGTAATACTTTGATCCAGTGATGAAATACTGGTTCAGTCAGTTCAAGAGTGTGATCAACTGCTAAATCAGCTTCAATAAAAAAACGTGGCATTCAGGTATTACTCTCAACTAGGAAATTGAATTATGCAAGACCAAGGTCTTTCACAAGCTGAAGGGTGGGGTCGGTGGTATTCATGGTATAGAAGTGCAAACTCGGTGCTCCGCCAGCGATCAGGCGCTCACAGAATTTCACCACGACTTCATGACCAAAGGCTCGGATACTGGCAGTATCATCTCCATAGGCCGCTAACTGCTTGCGAATCCAGCGTGGAATCTCGGCACCTGTACCATCTGCAAAGCGAATCAGATTGCTGGCATTGGTAATCGGCATAATCCCGGGTGCTACCGGAATATTGACACCTTCTTTCTGAATACGCTCAACAAAGTAGAAGTAGGCATCTGGATTGAAGAAGAATTGGGTAATCGCTGCATTGGCACCCGCATTGGCTTTTTCACAGAAACGCTGAATATCCTGGTCAAGACTCTCAGCTTGTGGATGCATTTCCGGATAAGCTGCGACTTCAATAGTGAAATGATCGCCTGAATGTTCACGAATAAAGCGAACCAAATCCTGTGCATAAGGCAGCTCTCCCAAGCCAACCTGACCGGAAGGCAAGTCTCCACGTAGCGCTACAACACGGTCAATGCCTTGTAGCTTGTAAAGATCTAGTAACTCGGCAATACGCGCTTTGTCATCTCCAATACAAGACAGGTGAGGTGCCACCGGTGTACCTTTGCCATTGAAGTCATTGATGGTCGATAAAGTGCGTTCACGCGTCGATCCGCCAGCCCCATAAGTCACAGAGAAGAATTCTGGATTTAAGAGTTGCAGCTCTTGGTGTACAGTTTTGAGCTTTTCCGCACCTGCATCAGTTTTGGTCGGGAAAAATTCAAACGAAATTGGAATCTGTTTTGACATGTTCAAATCCTTTTTTATAAATACTTTTTAATTAGTTTTACCTCTCCTGAATCCTCTCTTGCGCTGAGCTTCAAAGCAGTGCTTTAAGCACGCTCAGGAGAGGACTTACCCTCGATGACATACATTTGGTAATGAATGTTCCCTCTCCCTATGGGAGAGAGTTAGGGAGAGGATGGAGTTTAATTAGTATTTATAAGCATCCGATTTAAACGGACCTTCGACTTGAACCCCTAAATAATCCGCTTGTTCTTGCGTTAAAGTCGTTAATACGCCGCCGAAACCAGCAACCATTGCAGCAGCCACTTCTTCATCTAGTTTCTTAGGAAGTAGTTCTACACGAATCGCAGTCTGTTTTTGATCTTCAGGCAGATCGGCAAACTTTTCAGCAAACAAGTGCATTTGAGCAAGTACCTGGTTGGCAAAAGAACCGTCCATCACACGTGATGGGTGACCTGTTGCGTTCCCCAGGTTCACCAGACGACCTTCAGAAAGCAGGATCAGGTAATCGTTTTCATTTTCAGAACGATATACTTGATGAACTTGAGGTTTTACTTCAACCCACTTGTAACCACGTAAATAGTTGGTGTCAATTTCAGTGTCAAAGTGGCCAATGTTACATACCACTGCACCCGGTTTTAAAGTGTCCAACATGGCAGCATCACATACGTGGTAGTTACCTGTTGTGGTAACAATCAGATCCGTGTTTTGCAGAAGCTCAAGGTTGATGTCTTCTTTTTTGCCTGTTTGAACGCCATTTTTGTATGGTGCAACCACTTCGTAGCCGTCCATACATGCTTGCATGGCACAGATTGGGTCGACTTCAGTGACACGTACAATCATGCCTTCTTGGCGAAGTGACTGGGCAGAGCCTTTACCTACGTCACCATAACCAATCACAAGCGCGCGACGGCCAGATAACAGCATATCTGTACCACGTTTGATCGCATCGTTAAGTGAGTGACGGCAACCGTATTTATTGTCGTTTTTAGACTTGGTGACTGAATCGTTGACGTTGATTGCAGGTACTTTCAGAGAACCGTCTTTCCACATTTCTAGCAGACGTTGTACGCCTGTAGTGGTCTCTTCAGTAATCCCGTGGATTTTTGCCAGCATTTCAGGATATTTTTCATGAACCAGTGCAGTCAAGTCACCGCCATCATCCAGAATCATGTTGGCATCCCAAGGTTTACCATTGACATTAATCTGTTGTTCTAGACACCATACATATTCATCTTCGGTTTCACCTTTCCAGGCAAATACAGGTACGCCAGACGCTGCAATTGCAGCCGCAGCATGGTCTTGAGTCGAGAAAATATTACAAGAAGTCCAGCGAACTTCTGCACCTAATTCAACCAATGTTTCAATTAAAACTGCAGTTTGAATCGTCATGTGGATACAGCCGAGAATTTTCGCGCCTGCCAGTGGTTTCGCAGCTGAATAACGCTTACGAAGCCCCATTAATGCCGGCATTTCTGCTTCAGCAAGTTTGATTTCTTTACGGCCGTAGTCAGCCAGTGAAATATCAGCAACTTTATAATCTGTAAATGAAGCATTAACCGCGTTCATCACGATCTCCTTATAAAAAACAATAATTGATCATTCAGTTCGCGGATGCCGTTGTTGGTCTGTCTAGAAAAAGACTGGCCGATCGTCGAGCCTGGCGCCTTTACATTTTGTACCTGTAAAACGTCGCAGCATCCCTCGACTAGCGAGGTATTGTACTTGGAAACTAATTCTGTTCCAACTCTATCGCTGCGCTATTTATAGATAAAGGTCAAAATTTAGGAAAGCTAGTCTGCAAAAATAGTAATCGCGTGTGGAGTTTAGCCAATAAAAAGTAAATAGCTATGCTCAGAAGTCTTGCTAAAAAGTGATTGATGATTCTGGATTATTTTTTTCGGACTCAAGCGAGTGTGGTGATTTTCATCTGGTTTTAAAGTAAAGAGGGAATTCAAATTGCTATTATAAATTTGGACAAACGAGCTTAAGTGTTGAATATTTAACTATAAAAAAACTGAAGATATTTTTGATTGCATAAAAAACTGGCGAATCTGAAAATATTGAACAGCCCATGATTAGATGGGCTTCTCATTTATTCTATTTTCTGCTCAATTTCATCTGCTTTCTTAGTCCAGTAATCTGCCTGTTCTTCATCAGCATCAATCCCCAGACCATTGGCATAGATAAAGGCCAGATCACGCATCGCCTGAACGTCACCCCATTCAGCAGCTTGCTTCACCAGTGTGATAGATTTTTCGACATCTTTTTCAATGACATCACCGCGGCGGTAAAAACCTGCCAGTTCCAAGGTTGCTGCAGGGTGCTTCTCGATATTGGCCTTGCTTAACCAGTAATAGGCTAACTCAAAGTGTGCTTTGGATTCTTCCGGGTCTTCTTCCGCCAGTTCTTTGGCATAGACCGTATAGCCTTCACCCAGCCAGTACATGGCTTCAACCAGTCCGCCGTTGGCTGCTTTTAAAGCCCATTCTTCTGCCAGAATGATGTCATCTTCATGCTCGCTTTGCATATACAGTTCAGCCAGTTCAAATTGCGCTTCGGCATTACCGGCAAGGGCACGATTAGAAAGGGCAGCAGGAGGAAAAATACGCTGAGTCATAAGGCAACCTCAAATATAGTGGCCCTAGGGTAAAATGAAAGCTCAAGAAAAGCTAATACTGCGCCATAAAAAAGCGATCCGAAGATCGCTTTTAAAACAGTATTGTTAAATTGCTATAAATTACAGTTCTTGCTGGATGCCTGCAACCAGCCAGTCTTGTTGGGAACCGGCAGGCTTTACAAAGTGCCAGATCTCAGCAAATGGTTGTGGTTGGCTGTTCAGGTCTTCGCTTACTGTACCGGTAAAGCGTACACTCACCACGTATTGACCATTTTCTGTAGATGAATCTGCAACCATCGCATTTAAGTTCGAGAACTCCGCTACGTCCTGATCCTGATTGGCCATAATATCGTTATACATGGACTGATACAGGTCAGGAGTTAAATAGCGCTGAATCTCAGAAATGTTGCTTGCTGTATTCATGGACTGAATATGGTTGAAGCGCTGACGTGCAACACGCAGGAAGGCAGCCGGTTCAGTTCCATCTGGTAGTTGCTGACCACTATTGGTATACGCTGTACCGAATGGCGCATTATTTACCGGCGCTGAACCAAATGATGCATTATTGCCCGTAGTGTTCCCGCTCACGCTTTGACCAAAGATGTTGGTATTATCACCACCACGCGGTGCAGCAGGCGCTTGGCCAAAGGGTGCTGGCTGACCAGCACCACTATTTGGCGCATACGGATTAGAAGCTACTTTTTTTTTTGCGCCCATCTTACGGAAAATGAAGAAGGCAACAGCAGCAGCAAGCAGGATCCAGATCCAGCCTGGAATACCGCCTTTTTCCTCTTCTTGAGCTGCCTGAGCTTCAGAGGCTGCAGCATTTTGATCATCAGCCAGTGCGTTGGCAGCAACTGCACCAATGGCAGCACCCGCAACACCCGCAGCAACCATACCACCTACACCTGGGCCAGATTTTTGCTGGGTTGCAGCACCCGCGGCTGGAGCCTGTTGTGCAGGTGCAGCTTGACGCGGTTGCTGATAAGACTGAGTAGGCGCCGCAGAACGTTGCATACCGTGGCTTTTACCGCCACCGACACGTTTTGCTTCAGCAGTTAAAGGTGCAACCAGTAATGCTGCTGTTAAAAAGCCGGCGATCAAACCACGCTGTCGAACTTCCATCCAATTTTCCTATATGAATAAATCTATTTGAACTCTCTATTTATATAGGCTTTATAGAGAATTTCAATTAGAAATCTGTATTTTTTTAGGCTTTTTCCGGATTTTAATCCACGCTAATTTAGTTCGTCACTTAAGCTGATGGCTTCTGTCAAGGCTTCATGTAAACGTGCTACCGCAATCACCTGAACGCCTGGAATCGGTTTTTGCGGTGCATTGGCACGTGGCAAAATAATATATTTAAAGCCATGTTTGACTGCTTCTTTCAGGCGCTCCTGGCCATTGGGTACCGGACGAATTTCTCCAGACAATCCGACTTCACCAAACACTGCGAGCTGCTGAGGCAGGGCTTTGGTACGGATGCTGGAAGCACAGGCAAGTAGAACAGCCAGGTCTGAACCTGTTTCGGTAATTTTCAGGCCACCGACTATATTGACATAGACATCCTGTCCGGAAGTCTGAACGCCTCCATGCCGGTGCATCACCGCCAGTAACATATTAAGCCGATTCTGTTCCAGTCCAAGTGCCACACGGCGTGGTTGACCATGAGCATCATCTACAAGCGCCTGAACTTCAACCAGTAAAGGGCGCGTACCTTCACGGCTAATCATCACGATTGAACCCGGAATGGCTTCATCATAGCGGCTCAGGAAAATCGCAGAAGGGTTGGCCACTTCACGCAGGCCTTTATCGGTCATGCCAAACACGCCGAGTTCATTCACTGCACCAAAACGGTTTTTGACTGCACGGATCATGCGGTAACGTGAATCTGACTGACCTTCAAAATACAGCACACAGTCCACCATGTGTTCCAGCACACGTGGACCCGCCAGCGCACCTTCTTTGGTCACATGGCCGACAATAAACAGGGCGGTACCACTATTTTTAGCAAAACGCGTCAGCAGGGCTGCCGATTCGCGGATTTGGGAAACACCACCCGGTGCAGACTGTAAGGTTTCGGTATATAAGGTTTGAATCGAGTCCAAAATGGCCACCGCAGGACGTTCCTGTGCCAGCACTTCACAGATGCGTTCCACGCAGGTTTCAGCCATGACTCTAAGCCGATCTGTTGGCAGATCCAGACGCTGGGCGCGTAAAGCCACCTGCGATAAAGATTCTTCACCGGTTACATAAAGCGCCGAGCTGTTGCCTGCTGCCATATGAGTGGCTGTTTGCAGCAGGATGGTGGATTTACCAATACCGGGGTCCCCTCCGATCAGGACCACAGAACCTGTGACCAGACCACCCCCCAGTACACGGTCAAACTCGCTGATTCCAGTCGGAAGACGGGTTTCATGAGAAACAGAAATTTTATTTAAAGTGGTGATTGCGGCGGCCTGACCGGCGTAACCTCCGCCCATTTTAGGCTGGGCACGGTGTGTCGTTGCAGGGGCAATAGTCACTTCTACCAAGCTGTTCCATTCACCACATTCTGAACATTGACCAGCCCATTTAGAATGATCTGTGCCACATTGTTCACAACGATATACACTTTTTGCTTTAGCCATAATCGATATAAAAACTGATAAAACTACTGCACAGCATACAGAGTAAAGGTGGTTTTTAAAATCATTCAGCGAAGATGAAAATCAAAAACCACCAGAAGCCAGAAGAGAAGGTAGTTTGCTGGTTCAGAAAACTTCTGGTCTTAATACAGCTCGCCAGATTGGCGACGGGCAACAAAGTCTTTGGACTCCTTAACGATAATGCCGGACAGTAATAGCAGCGCAATCAGATTAGGTACAGCCATCAGGCCATTAAAGGTATCGGCGAAAAGCCAGACCAGATCTAGAGTGGCGACGCAGCCGACAAAAACCGACAGGATATAAATGATGCGATACGGCAGGACAAACCTCTCACCAAGCAGATAGGTGGCACATTTTTCACCATAATAGCTCCAGCCGAGAATCGTGGAATAGGCAAAGAAAATAATCCCGAAAGTCACTACCCAGCCCCCAACGCCCGGCAGCAACCGGTCAAATACCTGGGTGGTCAGCACGGCGCCGGTTTCACCACCAAAACTGCTGCCAGCCAGAATATAACCGATTACCAGTACAATACCGGTAATTGAACAGACAATAATGGTGTCAATAAATGTACCGGTCATCGATACCAGACCCTGCCGAACAGGATGGTCGGTTTTGGCCGCAGCAGCAGCGATTGGGGCAGAGCCCATGCCAGCTTCATTGGAAAATACTCCGCGCGCCACACCATAGCGAATGGCAGCACCGACGGCACCACCCATGGCAGCCTCACCAGTAAAGGCATAAGTGAAAATCATTTTTAGGGCAGGCATCACCAGTTCAAGATGAGTAAAGATAATAATTAAGCCTCCGGCCACATAGCCCAGTGCCATGATCGGAACAATCAGGGAAGCCGCTTTGGAAATAGATTTAATCCCGCCCAGAATCACCAGGGCAGAAAGTAGGGTAATCACCACACCAGTGATCCAGGTTTCAACTCCCAGACTGTTTTCTACAGCCAGCGCAACGGTATTGGATTGAACCGAACTGCCGATTCCGAAAGAGGCCAAGGTGCCGAACAGGGCGAAGATCAGGGCCAGCCACTTCCATTTAAGTCCGCGCTCAATGTAGTACATCGGGCCACCGGACATTTCACCTTTTTCATTTTTAATGCGGTATTTCACTGCCAGTACGCCTTCACCATACTTGGTGGCCATACCAAACAGCGCCGTCATCCACATCCAGAAGATTGCACCCGGACCGCCCAATACACAGGCCGTGGCCACCCCGGCAATATTACCGGTACCAATGGTGGCAGACAGGGCAGTCATGAGAGAGGCAAAATGGGAAATATCCCCATGTTTTTCATGAGCAGGATGCTTGCCAAACACTTGTTTGATTGCAAAAGGCAGCATACGGAATTGCCAGAACACTAGGCGGAAAGTGAGGAATACACCGGTACCAACCAGCAGTACCAGCATATAAGGGCCCCAGATCCAGCCGCTCAAAGTTTCCATCAGACTTTGTAAATTTTGCATAAAATTCTTCTTATTGATCCATGTCAGTTTTATTTGAGGTCTTGATTAAAAAGTAATTACGATGCCAAGTGCGTTCATCCTGAACACAAATAATGGCGGATTTGTCTTCTATTTTTTGCACAATTTAAAAGTTTTGACAAGAAAATACTTGTTCAATTCACGAAGATAGAGAAACTCGGCAGGGCAAAAGATAGCGCTAAATGTCAAGCATGACGTACAGGCCTGTGGGGGAATGGGAATTGAAGGAGACCAGTCATCTGCTCATAGACGAAAGGCTGTTATTGGAATACACGAGTTATCCTCAAACTTAATAAAAAATAACTTCAACAAGACTTAGCTAAGTAGCTTGATTTTTCAGGCAGAAAGGCGGCTGTCTGAGAAATATCAACACCGATTGACTCAAATTTTAGAGAAATCCTCAAGAATGCAGAATAATTCGCTACTATACCTTTCCTGGAAACCAGAGGGATCAGTTTGGTGTACTCACTGAATGGATGGCTCTGGTTCTCTTGGTTTCAAGTCAATTTCTTAGCCGCGACTCGAGTGAATGGGAAAATATAAATGAAAAGCGATTTTCTTTTTTGTATTTTTATATTTTTAAGTTAACTTGTCGCCATTAAAAACAAAGTTGAAATGAATAATGTCAGAAAAATATAGCCACTCATCATCGCAAGAGGGTGAATTACAGCGTAGCTTGTCTAACCGACATCTGCAGCTAATTGCGATTGGTGGGGCAATCGGAACCGGCCTGTTTATGGGCTCAGGAAAAACCATCAGTTTGGCAGGACCGTCTATTCTGGTGATCTATATGATCATCGGCTTCATGGTGTTTCTGGTCATGCGTGCCTTAGGCGAATTATTGCTGTCTAATTTGCGCTATAAATCGTTTATTGATTTTGCTACTGACCTGATCGGACCATGGGCAGGATATTTTGTCGGCTGGACCTATTGGCTGTGCTGGATCACAATCGGTATTGCAGATCTTTCTGCAATTATTTATTACCTGCAGTTCTTCAATAACGGCCTGCCTTTCACCGCGGGTGAAGGGGTGCTGATCAGTATTGCTGCTATTGTCTTTATCATGGGACTGAACCTGGTCACGGTAAAACTGTTTGGTGAAATGGAGTTCTGGTTTGCCCTGATCAAGATTATTGCCATTATCGTATTGATTGCGGTGGGCTTATGGATGATCTTTACTGGATTTACCTCCGATGCAGGTACACAGGCTTCCTTTAGTCATCTCTGGGAGCATGGCGGTTTATTCCCAACGGGCGCTATGGGTTTTCTGGCGGGTTTCCAGATTGCCATCTTCGCCTTTGTCGGGGTAGAGCTGGTCGGTACTACAGCTGCTGAAACCAAAGACCCGGAAAGAAACCTGCCTAAAGCGGTCAATTCGATTCCGATTCGTATCATTATTTTCTATGTGCTTGCCTTGCTCATCGTGATGTCGGTTACGCCGTGGAATCAGATTGACCCGAATATTTCGCCATTCGTTGATCTGTTCAGTCAGGCGGGCATTGCTGCGGCTGCTATTATCATGAACTTGGTCGTGTTGTCCTCGGTCATGTCTTCCATGAATAGTGGGGTGTTTTCGACCAGCCGGATGTTGTTTGGTTTGTCACGTGAACAGCAGGCACCGAAATCCTTTGGACGTTTAAACAGTCGCGCTGTACCTGCCAATGCCCTGTATTTTTCTGCAGTATGTCTGTTATTAGGCGCAGCTTTACAGTACTTCGTGCCGAACACCGTAGAAGCATTTACTCTGGCAACGACCCTGTCGACGATTTTATTTATCTGTGTATGGCTCATGATTATCTGGAGTTATATGATTTACTATAAAACCCGTCCCGAGTTACATGCCAAGTCGGTGTTTAAATTACCAGGTGGACTGGTGACCTGCTGGATTGTGATTATTTTCTTTGTTGCCATGATTGGTGTCTTGGCGCTGGAAGAAGATACGCGTCGTGCCCTGATGGTCAGTCCGATCTGGTTTGTTTTACTGATTATTGGTTATCTGGGCTTCTATAAACAGAAACATAAATAATCCATATCAATAAAAACGTCAGCGATCTGCTGGCGTTTTTTAATGTCTCAAGATACTCTCTAAGCTTGAGCGCTTTGGTCTATTTCTATCATCGCGCTATACTTATATGAAAATACTCAGATTAGGTGGTCAGATGCATCAGGTCATTTGCTACATCAGTTTAATTACAGCCGGCTTTGTGCTGGCAGGTTGTGGACAATCGGGAGCTTTACATCTTCCTGCTGACCCAAATCACGATAAGCGTGCCAAATATCTGCTTTACAAAAACACCGAGCCTGCGGCACCTGCGTCTGGTGAAAAACAGGATGCACCAGTTAGGCAGCAGTTTGAAGCACCCGTAGAATCCGATTCAACATCATCTCCTTAAAACGTTCAAAGAAAGGATACGTTCATGAGTTTCACCCGTATTAATGGGGTATTGCACGCCGAGCAATGTTCACTGCAACAGCTTGCCGAGCAGTTTGGCACACCACTGTATGTTTATTCCAAAGCCACTTTTGAAAAGCATTATCTGGAGATGGACCGTGCTTTTAGCTTTATCGATCATCAAATCTGCTTTGCGGTAAAGTCAAACTCTAATATTGCGGTATTGAATGTATTGGCCAAGCAAGGTGCCGGTTTTGATATTGTGACCGGTGGTGAACTGGCTCGTGTACTCAAAGCCGGTGGTGAAGCGGCAAAAATCGTATTCTCGGGTTTGGGTAAATCTGAAGCGGATATTCAAAAAGCATTGGAAGTGGGGATTGCCTGCTTTAACGTTGAGTCACATGCCGAGCTGGATCGCATCCAGAAGGTAGCGGCTAAGATGGGTAAAAGAGCCCCGATTTCTTTACGCGTTAATCCAGATGTTGATGCCAAAACCCATCCTTATATTTCGACGGGTTTAAAAGAAAACAAGTTTGGTATTCCATCGGAGAGTGTATTTGACACTTACCAATACGCCGCGTCTTTGCCGAATCTGGAAATAGTGGGAATTGACTGTCATATCGGTTCGCAATTGACTGAAACCCAGCCTTTTGTCGATGCACTGGATCGTGTCATTGTGATGATTGATAAGCTGAAAGAGATGGGGATTCAGTTGAAACATATCGACATTGGAGGTGGTTTGGGAGTGACCTATAAAGATGAAACTCCGCCATCTGTCGAAGAATATGCCAATGCACTACGTCCGGCCCTGAAAAAACTGGGTTTAAAAGTTTATATGGAACCGGGCCGTAGCATTTCAGCCAATGCCGGCGTATTGCTGACTAAAGTGGATTTACTGAAACCAACGGTTCACCGCAACTTTGCCATCATCGATGCCGCTATGAATGACTTGATCCGCCCGGCGTTGTATGAGGCCTGGATGGATATTCAGCCGGTAACGCCACGTACAGATACAGCGAGTAAAGAGTGGGATGTGGTCGGTGCGATCTGTGAGACGGGTGACTTTCTGGGTAAAGAGCGTCAGCTTGCTATTCAGGAAAATGATGTGCTGGCTGTACTCGGTGCAGGCGCATATGGTTTTGTGATGAGCTCGAACTATAACAGCCGTGGCCGAGCCGCTGAAGTGATGGTCAATGGTGATCAGGCACATCTGATTCGTGAACGTGAAACGATTGAATCACTTTGGGAACGCGAGCGTTTATTGCCTTAAAAGGAGTAAATCAAAGTGTTATTAGAATTTACCAAGATGCATGGCCTGGGCAATGACTTTATGGTGGTGGATTTGATCAGCCAACGCGCTTATCTGGATACGCTGACCATTCAACGTTTGGCTCACCGTAATTTTGGTGTGGGTTTTGATCAACTGCTGATTGTTGAACCGCCTGATATTCCAAGTGCAGATTTTAAATATCGTATTTTTAACGCTGATGGTTCTGAGGTTGAACAGTGTGGTAATGGCGTGCGTTGTTTTGCGCGTTTTGTGCATGAACGTCAACTGACCAGCAAGACCAAAATCAAGGTGCAGACCAAAGCTGGCATCATTGAGCCGGAGCTGGGGGCCAATGGCTGGGTGCGGGTCAATATGGGCTATCCGAAATTCCTGCCGCAGGAGATTCCATTCCTGGCGGATGAGCCGGATAATTTATATGACATCGATTTGGAAGGTGATAAAAAGCTGACCATTGATGTGGTGAATATGGGCAATCCACATGCGGTGACTATTGTTCCGAATGTACTCACCGCAGATGTCGCAAAAATTGGTCCGCAGGTAGAATCGCATCAGCGTTTTCCTGCGCGGGTCAATGCCGGTTTTATGCAGATTGTGGATGAAATGCATGCACGTTTGCGAGTCTATGAGCGTGGGGTGGGGGAAACTCTGGCCTGTGGCACAGGGGCCTGTGCGGCAGCAGTTTCGGGTATGCGCCGTGGCTTGCTGTCCAGTAAGGTCGAAATGGAGCTTGCTGGCGGCAAATTGCAGATTGAATGGGTCGAGGGCGATGTGGTCTGGATGACCGGGCCAACGGCAAATGTCTATGAAGGACGGCTGGATCTACGTTATTTTCAGGGTTAATGTAGAACCTCGGGCGATCTAAAAAAGCGTCGTGCTCAGAACGGCGCTTTTTTTATGTTAGGATAAAATTATATTAAATGCATAGAACAGCAACGCCATGAATCAGCTTGTATTTTTACCCGGAGCATCGGGCAGTCAAGGTTTCTGGCAACCTTTGACTACTTATTTAGCACCAGGACAGGCTTATCAGATTTTGGCTTATCCGGGATTCGATGGCATCGCGCCAAATTCGGCCATTCACAACCTGCATGATCTGCAAGCCTATCTGAATCAGCAGATTGAAGCAGATTCTATCTTGGTTGCACAGTCTATGGGCGGTGTGCTGGCGCTTGGGCTTGCGCTTAATCACCCCGAAAAAGTCAAAGGACTGGTTTTGCTGGCTACATCTGGCGGCCTAAACGTGCAGCAGTTTGGCTGTGCAGACTGGCGAAAAGGTTATCGCGAGCAGTTTGAGGCAGTCCCTGACTGGTTTTTAGAAGACCAAACCGAATTTAGTCCGGAGCAACTTGCCAGCCTTGAGATTCCCATCTTGCTGATCTGGGGAGATCAGGATTCTTTAAGTACTGTTCAGCTAGGACAATATCTGGAACAGACCTTTCGAAGTGCAACACTACATACCCTCCAAGGCGGGGATCACTTTTTTGCTGCCAGTCAGCCTGCACAGGTGGCTGCGCTGATTGATACCTATCTGGAGCGTATTTAATGGGGTATATGGAGGGAACTGCTAAAGAGTTGCTCGGGATCTGGTTAAAAGAACGGGAAATTCAAAACCAGTCCAAACATACTTTACAGGCTTATACGCGTGATGTGACTGATTTTCTGGAATTCTGTGCACAGCAAAAACTGGCTTTAAATGATGTCGAAGCCACAGATTTGCGTCAGTTTCTGGCTGAAAAGGTAGAACAGCAAGGCTTGAGTTCAAGCAGTTTGCAACGCATGCTGTCCTCTATCCGCCAGTTCATGAAATGGGCGCAGCAGTCTCAGTATCTGGTCTTTAATCCGGCCGATGATTTTCAGCTGAAGCGTCAGTCACGTCCTTTGCCGGGAATGATTGATATTGAAACGGTCAACCAAATTCTAGATCAGTCCGCACCGGAAACTCAAGCACAGCAGCAGATGTGGCTGAGAGACAAAGCAATTTTGGAGTTGTTATATTCCAGCGGCTTGCGGCTAGCGGAAATTCAAGGTCTAAGAATCAAGGACATTGATTTCAATCGTCAATTATTAAGAATTACCGGTAAGGGGAACAAAACTCGAGTGGTACCATTTGGTTCAAAAGCCAAAGACAGCTTAATGGAATGGCTGAAAATTTATCCGTTATGGAATGGTGATTTTGTCGCAGATGCGAATGTCTTTATTACCCAAAAAGGCCAGCCACTGGGCGCCCGTCAAATTGAAAACCGGGTCAAGTTTCAGGCACAGCGCGCCGGTGTAAATGTCGATCTGCATCCGCATTTATTAAGACATTGTTTTGCCAGTCACATGCTGTCAAATAGCGGAGATCTACGCGCCGTTCAGGAGATGCTGGGGCATAGCAATTTAAGCACCACACAAATTTATACCCATCTTGATTTTGACCGTCTGGCACAGATTTATGATCAAGCCCATCCTCGGGCTCAACTTAAAAAATCGGACAGTTTTTAAAAATTAAGAGAGCAAGCAGGCTTTGCCGGTTTATGGTTTGTTAATTCTGGCGACCTCCTTGTCATCTAATTTAAATCAGGGGGTGAAACAATAGGGCGTCTAGATAGCATTTGAACTATTGTCGCATAATAAAAAGTCAATTTATAAGGTATAAAAGCCTCCTATCAGTATAAAGTGGGTTTGCATGAATAATCGAAGGGAAGGAAATTATTAACTGCCCCCACTCGTCATGTAAATATTGGAAAGAAAAATATAGGCAAAGTAATGATTTTAGATATTTTAGAGAAATATGATCAATTAACTGCTGCACAAAAAGAAATTTTTGCAGGCTATGGCTTGCGTCAGGTCAAACACTTTGTAGAAATCAGTTTAGCCAAGATTGAACCTGTACTTCCAGAAAATACCGTGGTTCAAGGAGTCAATGCTGCCGGTAAAGTTCAGGCGGTAAATCCGGTTACACAACAATATTATCTGTGGATTTCAGACCTACAGTGGCAAGAAACAGCACAGCCCTCGGATCATATTGATTTGAAAGAAGACTTTATGGCCGTTTGGGAGGTTTTTAAACTGGCGCAATATGAATTGATTGACTTAAGCCATGTACATCGTGATTTCCTGGAAAGTCAGCCTGCTTAAGGCTATATAAAATATGTGGGGCTAGAGCGTGGTGTTTGTCCAAGGCAGGATGATCAAAATATTCCACAATATTCATATTTAAACGCTGCATTACGGCTTGTGACTTTATATTATTCACTGCAGTAAATGACACAACTTCGGCAAGATTTAAATGTTGAAATGCAAAGACGAGACAGGCAAGTGCCGCTTCAGTTGCATAGCCTTTTCCCCAATACGCCTGAGCCAGACGCCAGCCCACTTCAGTACAGGGAGAAAAACTGAATTGTTCCGGTTGATAATGTGAGCCGGTAAAACCAATAAATTGTCGGCTGCATTTTAATTCTAGTGCCCAAAATCCCCAACTCTGTCTTTCAATCAGTTGGTAGAATTTATCTGCCAAGGTATTGCTTTGCCTGGTATTCAGGCATTGTGGGAAATGGCGCATCACTTCCGGGTCTGCATTCATCTTGGCAAAAGCCGGATAGTCCGACGGATGCCATTGCCGCAGTAATAACCGTGTGGTCTCAATTTCAATAGGCATAAAATATTCCGGAGGTTTTTTACAAGGGAAAGAGAAGTATATTTGCTCATTTAACCCCGTCTACAGTTTGTAAGTAGTCGCTAATTCTGAACCCTCAGATTTTAAAATCAAACCCCCTGAATTCGGCATGCTTTGGGGATGAAAGAAGGGAGAAAGTACAAGAAAATTTAACCTGAATGGAGGAGAAATAGACATCAGAATAATACTTCATCGAAGATGAATGGTCAGTCAGAGAAAGCTATGTCTAAAATGACAAAAATATTAAGGCCAGAGAATTGATTGTTTTGTGGGCCAAAAGAGGTGGGCTGGATATTTTAGCAGCACTACATCAAAACTACTGATGGGATTAATCAAATAAAAAAATACTAAAAATCAAAGGTTAATTTTTATATAAAACTGGATGCAATCCCTTGTAATAAAAAGATACTTATTAATTGTGAACGCATCGTTCAAGGAAATTTATATATTTTTACAGCTCTTTCCTGAATTGTGACTTGACCGAAATGCCGTACGCATTGCAAGATAGGGCACCTAAAAAAATTTAAGTGAAGAGTTACAATAACTTTTCTCAACATTTACATTTGCTAAAACAGCCGAGGATTACATGAAGGCTCTTGTTGCTGTAAAACGTGTGGTTGATGCCAACGTTAAGGTTCGCGTTAAGCCGGACAACAGTGGTGTTGACTTAACAAACGTTAAAATGTCAATTAACCCATTCTGTGAAATCGCAGTGGAAGAAGCGGTTCGTTTAAAAGAAAAAGGAACTGTTTCAGAAATCGTTGTTGTGTCTATTGGTCCTAAAGAAGCGCAAGAACAAATCCGTTCTGCGATGGCGCTTGGCGCTGACCGCGGTATTCTGGTGGAAGCTGATGATAGTCAGCTGGGTGCACTGGAAATTGCCAAAATTCTAAAAGGTGTGGTTGACGCTGAACAACCGCAACTGATCCTTCTGGGTAAACAGGCAATTGATGACGACTCTAACCAGGTTGGTCAGATGCTGGGTGCGCTTATGGGTGCAGGCCAAGGTACATTCGCTTCAGAAGTGAAAGTTGAAGGCGATAAAGTACAAGTGACGCGTGAAATCGACGGTGGTCTACAAACTGTTGAATTATCACTTCCAGCGATCATTACCACTGACTTGCGTTTGAACGAGCCACGTTATGCAGCTCTGCCAAATATTATGAAAGCGCGTAAAAAGCCGCTGGATACCAAGTCTCCTGCAGATTTCGGTGTAACCGCTACAACTAAACTGAAAACAGTGAAAGTTGAGTCTCCTGCAGAGCGTAAAGCTGGCGTACAAGTGAAGTCTGTAGATGAGCTTGTAGAAAAATTGAAAAACGAAGCGAAAGTGATCTAATACAGAAGGATAAAAATCATGAGTATTTTAGTTATCGCTGAGCACGACAACAAAGCATTAAACGCTGCTACTTTAAACGTTGTTGCTGCGGCGCAAAAAATCGGTGGTGATATCACTGTATTGGTAGCGGGTTCTGGCGCGCAGGCAGTTGCTGATCAGGCTGCGAAAGTGGCTGGTGTAAGTAAAGTATTACTTGCTGATGACGCTACTTATGCAAACCAGCTGGCTGAAAACGTAGCGAAACTGGTTGCAGAACTAGGCAAAGGCTATAGCTATATTCTGGCTGCTTCTACGACAACTGGTAAAAATATTCTGCCACGCGCAGCTGCTTTATTAGATGTCAGCATGATTACTGACATCATTGCGGTTGACGGTCCTAAAACCTTCAAGCGCCCAATCTATGCAGGTAACGCGATTGCAACTGTAGAATCAGGCGAAGACATCGTACTGGGCACAGTTCGTGGTACTGCATTTGATGCTGTGGCAGCAGAGGGTGGTTCAGCTGCGGTTGAAGCTGCTGCGTCCCAAGGTGATGCCGGTATTTCTAAGTTTGTATCAGAAGAAATTGTGAAATCTGAGCGTCCAGAACTGACAGCTGCACGTATTGTGGTTTCAGGTGGTCGTGGTGTAGGTTCGGGTGAAAACTATCACGCGATTCTTGATCCACTGGCTGACAAGCTGGGTGCTGCTCAAGGTGCTTCACGTGCTGCGGTAGATGCTGGTTTTGTTCCTAATGACATGCAAGTGGGTCAAACAGGTAAAATTGTTGCACCTGAACTTTATATCGCTGTCGGTATCTCTGGGGCGATTCAGCATTTGGCAGGTATGAAGGAATCTAAAGTGATCGTTGCGATTAACAAGGATGAAGAAGCACCAATTAATGCAGTTGCTGACTACTGGTTAGTAGGTGATTTGAATACTGTTATTCCTGAATTGGTTTCTAAAATCTAATTCCTGAATCAGGTTTAAAAAAGACGCTCTTGTGTAAGCAGTTAAAGTAATACTTTACTGTTTTGCTCAAGGGCGTTTTTTATGGCCGGTGTTAAAGTTCGAGCGATGAGTGATTTTTGTACGTTACATTTCCAATAGGAGCAGTTCTAAGTTAAGGGCAGAGTAGGGCTATGCTCGTATTGTGTCTTTGCAATGTGTGATTAAAACACACAGGGCTATTATTCGTATAAAGCATTTATGATATTATTCGCCATCTTTTTTTAAGCTTTACCCTACTTTGTCGTTTGGGTAGGAGTAGTCTTTTGTTGGTCGATACCCGGCTTACGTGGCCGATTGTAGCCATTGCCATACTGTGTTTTTTATTTCCATTCTCTGCTGATCTGCAAGTACCATTACACGATGGTGAAATAGTTCGTTTTGTGGAAAATTTACAAGCCTTGTTATTGCTAATGTGTGCCATATTTAGCTATTTCTATATTCGGCCCTTAGATTTGCAAGACGGAAAAAAGCAGTTTTGGTTGTGGGCAGTCCTGTGGTGGTTGTTGCTGTTTGGGCGCAGCACCAGTTGGGGGCGAGATTATTTTCCTGAGGTTCCTAAGCCTTATTTTCGTGCAATTTCGATCATGTTGATTTCCCCTGTGGTATTTATGCTGTTTTCTGAGCATTTAAGAAAAGAAATTATTCGAAAGCTTAAGCATTTTATGCTGCCAGTATGGGCGCTAATATTGGCTTGCTCGGGCTTAATTATTTCAGATGCGATTGAGCATGAACGTGTCATTGATACATTATTTCTACGTGACATTCAGTATAAGGATTTGATGGAAGAGCTTTATGAGTTCCCCTTAATCCTAGGGTTATTTTTGATCAGCTTTCATTTGATGAAGCAAGATAAATCCGAATAAATATAACTGCTGCGTATGAAAGGTTTTTAAGCTCGCTTGATTTGAAATGTGAGCGATTTAGCCAATTCCTAGCATAAGATGATATGTGGCTATATTTCTATTTTTGTTTGGCGGTTTGTGTAAAAAATAATCACTAAATTTAAGTAAATTAACAAGATTAAGATTGAAGCTAAAGCACAAAATTAGCCAGGTTTATGCTATAATTTAGGGCTGTATTTTAGTTTTTAGCTCTGTCGTTTGAGTTAATAATTTTGCTGGATTTACGACATATAAATATAAGCCAAAGCTGGCTTATAGAATAAGGAGTATGCATGAGCGTATCGGAAATTAGACCGATTGCCATTGAGGATGAACTCAAGCACTCGTATTTAGACTATGCAATGAGCGTGATTGTTTCACGTGCCTTGCCGGATGTACGAGATGGTCTAAAACCTGTTCATCGTCGTGTGCTTTTCGCAATGCACGAATTGGGCAATGACTACAACAAAGCTTACAAAAAGTCTGCCCGTGTTGTAGGTGACGTCATCGGTAAATATCACCCGCATGGGGATTCAGCCGTTTATGAAACAATTGTACGCATGGCACAGGACTTCAGTTTACGTTACCAACTGGTAGATGGACAAGGGAACTTTGGTTCGATCGATGGCGATAGTGCTGCTGCGATGCGTTATACCGAAGTCCGCATGCGTAAGCTGACCCATGAATTACTGGCGGATCTTGAAAAAGATACCGTTGACTGGGAAGACAACTACGACGGCTCAGAACGTATTCCACAAGTGATGCCGACCCGTATTCCAAACCTGTTGGTCAATGGTGCTGCGGGGATTGCAGTTGGTATGGCAACCAATATGGCACCGCACAACATGACAGAAGTGGTGAATGCGTGTCTGGCCTATGCAGATAACCCGAATATCAGCATTGAAGGATTAATGGAGCATATTTCCGGTCCAGATTTCCCTACAGGCGGTATTATCTATGGTAAATCAGGGATTGTTGATGCTTACCGCACCGGTAAAGGCCGTTTGCATATCCGTGGTAAATACCATTTTGAGGAAGATCAGAAGTCTGGCCGTACCACCATTGTATTTACTGAAATTCCTTATCAGGTCAATAAAGCTAAAACCATTGAGCGTATTGCCGAGCTGGTTAAAGAGAAAAAACTCGAAGGAATTTCAGAACTTCGTGACGAATCAGATAAAGATGGGATGCGTATTGCGATTGACCTGAAGCGTGGTGAAAATGCTGAAGTCATCGTTAACAACCTGTTTCTGAATACCCAGCTGGAAAACTCGTTCAGCATTAATATGGTTTGCCTGGACAATGGCCAGCCAAAATTGATGAACCTGAAAGATATCGTTGCAGCGTTTATCCGTCACCGTCAGGAAGTTGTGACCCGCCGGACCATGTTCGAATTACGCAAGGCACGTGAACGTGGTCATATATTAGAAGGCCTGACAGTTGCGCTGGCAAATATTGATGCCATCATTGAAACCATCAAAACTTCTGCTAACCCTGCTGAAGCGCGTGAGCGTTTGCAAGCGGGTGAGTGGGCAGCAGGTGGTGTGGCAGCATTGCTTGAAAAGGCGGGCGCTGTTTCTGTACGTCCTGATGAAATTGAAGGCGAAGATCCAAACCGTCCATTTGGTATTGATGGTGATGTGTATCGTTTATCTCCGACTCAAGTCAACGCGATTATGGAATTGCGTTTACACCGTTTGACCGGTCTTGAGCAGGATAAACTTCAAGCTGAATATTCTGAAATCTTGGCTCAAATTGCTGAATATACTGCTATCTTAAATGACTTCAACTTATTGATGAATGTGATTAAAGAAGAGCTTGCGCTGGTGCTGCAACAATATGGCGATGCACGTAAGACAGATATTGTTGAGTCTCGTATCGACTTCTCGCGTGAAGATCTGATTCCAGAAGAGCAGATGGTATTGACTGTTTCCCAGTCAGGTTATGCAAAAACTCAGCCATTGTCTGATTATGCCGCACAACGTCGTGGTGGCCGCGGCAAGTCTGCTACTTCGATGAAAGAAGATGATTATATCCAACATCTGATTGTGACCTCGAGCCATGCTACGGTGCTTTGTTTTACTAATGTTGGTAAAGTTTATCGTCTGCGTGTGTTTGAAGTGCCGCAAGCCTCACGTGGTTCCAAAGGCCGTCCAATGGTCAACCTGTTACCACTGGAAGAGCATGAAACCATTACTGCGATTCTGCCAGTCATGGAAGCGCCGAAGAAATTCAAAGAGCGTCTGGCAGGCTTCCGTAGCTTTGTAAAAGCAAATATGGAACAGCTGCAGAAGAATGACATTATCGCCAAGCATTATGCGGGTCTGGAAGCAGCATTTGCAGAGCTTAAAGATGGAGATGACCTGTCTGATGCCTTGCGTGTTCAGCTGAAGGAGTTGGGCGTTGAGCTTTCTGCGACTGATCTGGATGATGAAGTTGTTGCTGAATTTGCAGAGCTGGCAGAAAACCTGCGTAAAAACTTCTATGTGTTTATGGCTACCGAGTACGGTACGATTAAACGTGTAGAACTGGAACAGTTCTCCAATGTCCGTTCAAATGGTCTGCGTGCGATTGAGCTGAATGGCGATGATACCCTGATTGGCGTGGCCATTACCGATGGCGAACAGCAGATCATGCTGTTCTCGAATGAAGGCAAGGCAATCCGTTTTGCAGAAACTGATGTTCGTGCCATGGGGCGTTCAGCCAAAGGTGTACGCGGTATGCGTGTAACCATCGGCGCTGCTCAGGTCGAAGATGCCGAAGATGCAGATGTCGAGTCTGATGATGACGAGGCGATTGAAACCAGCTTTATTAGCCGTATTGTATCACTGGTGGTCGTTCCAGAAACAGGTGAAGTGCTGTGTGCTTCTGCCAATGGTTATGGTAAACGTACCACAGTAGATGAATTCCCGACCAAGAAACGCGGCGGTAAAGGCGTAATTGCAATCAAGACGTCCGAGCGTAATGGTGAACTTGTAGGTGCAGTTGCGATTGATGCTTCTAAAGAGTTGATGCTGATTTCAGATGGCGGAACATTGGTACGGACTCGTGCATCCGAAGTTGCACAAACTGGCCGTAATGCTCAAGGGGTTCGTCTGATCCGTCTTGGTGAAGATGAAACACTGGTTGGTGTAGAAGCCATTGAAGCGGTTGAAGATGAAGAGTTGGATGTATTGGCAGATACTGAAAATACAGAGTCGACTGCGGATCTTGTGGCTGGTGAGCAAGATGCTGAACAGGCAGATGATAACGCTACAGTAAAAGAGTAAATTCTTCACTGAACAAGAGGACGCTGCGGCGTCCTTTTTCATACATCGACTAAAAAAAGGTGAATGATGAAAACCAGATTAATGCTACTGGCTACCCTGATCGGATTGCATGGCTGTACTCAAGAGGAGATTCCGAATCCTAGTCCGGCACAGGAACAGGCTGCGCAAGCTGCTTATAATGATTTGCGCGAGGGTAAATATGATGAATTTTTGACCCATCTTGAACCTCAGCTACAGGCAGAATTTAAAGATAACCAGAAGCTAATGAAGCGCTTTTCTCGCACGATTCCTCAAGAAGCTTATAAGACCAAAACTTTAATGAGCAAACGCATTGAAGAGGAAAAAGGAGTGACTCAATATAAGATCAGTTATGAAATTGCCTATCCCAAAAATCTGGTGCAATATGATGTCAGTTTTGATCAGCCTCATGGTAGCAGCAAAATTCGTAACTTTAATATTCAGGTTTTTGGTGAATAACGTTGTGTTGGATGGGTCTTAATGAAACACGGCTTAATTTAACTGTGTGGGCGTAGTCGATAATAGCCTAAGCCTATGCAGATCATGCCGACCACAAACAGATAAGCAAGCTTTCCTAGAATCAGATGAGTGGGCACGCCCATCTGATTCAGCTGGATAAACATTTGAACAATCTGTGTCGAAGGTAAAGCCTGTCCAATGAATTGCATCCAGACGGGCATTGCAGCGTGTGGCCAGGCAACTCCGGACAGCATAAAAAATGGAATGGAAGTGAAGACAATTACATGTCCGGCACGTTCCGGCATATCTAGAAAACTGGCGAACAGGATCGTGATGCCAATTATACAGAACACAAACACTGGTACAGCGAGTAGCATGCCCCAGAAATTGCCACCACGTGGATAGTCAAACAACCAGAAGGTAAAGCCAAACAGGTAATAACAGCCCAGACAACCAATCATCAAAATGGCCAGACCAATCCCGCCCAAGGTAGTTAGATTAAGTATCTGTTTATTTTCCCGGTACAGGGCAATTAGCATGCTAAGTCCCAGAAAAATTGTCTGATGAATAATCAGTGGTGCAACAGCTGGAAATACATAACTGCCATAGCCGGATAGGGGATTGAAAAGCGGAATCTGGTGAATAGACAGGGCAGGTGAGAAATGTGAAATTTCGCTAAAACGTTCAGTATATTCACTTAGAGTATTTTCAACGGAAGCCACTAGACCTAAGCCAATCTGTTTAGTAATCAGGAAATTGGCTGCACTCAGGTATAGCCCGATCCCCCCATTTTCCCCATGTAGAAGGGATTGTGAAAGATTGTCCGGTAATAACAAGATCCCGTCAGCTTTTTGAGATTCTACCCATTGCCTGGCTTCAGCAAAATTCCCGGTGACGGCTATGGTCTGTACATTCGGGCTTTGACTGACGTGACTGATAATGCTGCTGGTTAGGGCGCTTTGCTCTTCATCGACAATAATAATCGGCAAGGCTTCGGCCTGTTCAGCTTTGTAGGCGGTTGGATAGAAAAAGCTGTAAAATAGTACCGAGAGAATCAGCGTGGTAAAAATACTGCTATTGCTGACAATATCTTTAAAGGTTTTGCAGTAAGCCCTCCAGAGTGCTTTCATGTCGACACTCCTTTAGTGGTCTTCTTTAAAAAAATATAGGCCAGTCCGGCGTAAAGTAGTACATAGATTATCAGTATTAACATCGGTTGCAGTGAAATAGCTTGCGGACTGCCAATCACCCATTGCTCGGTTTGTAATTTGGCATAAGGTGTATAAGGAATAATATGGGCCCAGAACTGGGTAAACAGCGGGGCATTATTTAAGGGTAAAGTCACACCGGCAAAACTGAGCGATGAACCACCATAGACCGCGAGTAGACCAAAAGATTTGGTCAGGTCCTGTGTAGCGAGTACGACCGCGCTACTGATAAAGGCATAGGCGCTATAGAATAAGATTTGAGCCAATACAATCAGCCAGAATGAGCCGGCAATAAACCAGCCGCGGAACTCAACCATCCACAACATCCAGGCCCAGGTCCAGAGACAGAAGATCGTCACATAGACCAGATTCTTAGAGAGAAGGGCTGACCAGAGATTCTGTTTATTAACCCAATGATGAAAAGTATGCCGCCTGAGCTCCTGACCTACTGAAAAAGCCACACAGCAACACAAGAGCAAATGCAGAATCGCCGGAACCATATACGGTTCCAGATAAAACTCATAATTCAGCTGCGGGTTATAAAGTGGAGAAATTTTAATATTCGGTGTTGGTGCATTCAGATCAGGCAGAGTATTGCCCAGATACTGTTTTCCGGTAAATTCAGCCATTGCCTGTAGTGTACTGAGTAACATGGCTGAAGAAATGGTATTGCCGATACTGAAATAGCTCTGATTAAAGGCAATACTGATTTCGGCATCTTGTGCCTGGACCAGTCGCTGTTCGGCACCTGTAGGAATATGGATGTAGCCCCAGATTTTATTCTGGTTGAGCAGTTTTTCAACCTCAACGCTCTGATCAGAAACGCTATACACTCGCAGAGTAGAATTCAGAGATAAATGATCATAGATCTGAGTACTCAGGCTGCTTTGATCTTGGTCAATAATAGCAATCGGTAAATGATCAGGTTTGCCTTTGGCAAACATGCTGCTGAATAAAATTAAAATGCAGGCAGGGGCCAGCAAGACCAGTGCCAGGTCCCATTTTTCTCTATATAAATAGGCCAATTCACGCTGAATGCCGGCCCAGAATCCAGTTGCCATTTATTTCGGCTCTTGCAGTTTAAACAATACACTCATGCCGACTTTCAGCTCTGGAATTTTGGCGGCAGGCACGAGATGAACTTTAAAACTGCGCACATCATAACCGCCAGTTTGGCGGGTAGTCTTGATCGTGGCAAACTCACCTTCAGCACTGATACTTTTTACATTAAAGTTCGCGGTTTTATTAAGGGCCGGGATATAACCTTCGAGCTGCTTTTGTTCGTGTAAAGAAGCATATTGATCTTCACGGATATTCAGACTGACCCAGCGTTCTGCCGAAATCAGGCTGACCAGAGGTACAGCAGTTGCGACCAGCTCCGAAACATTGCCATAGGTTTTGGATACCGTGGCATCGATCGGTGCCAGTAATTCAGTTTCTGCCTCAAGGGCATTGGCTTCGGCCACCGCTGCCCGGGCGATGTCCACCTGTGCATCGGCTGAACTTTTTTGCTGCGGTGTACTGCCACGTTTGGCGCGGATATATTGCTGATAGGCCGCTTCAGTCATTTGTGTGGCCGACTGTGACGCTGCATACAGTTCATCGCGGCGCTGACGGGAAATCACTCCTTCTTTAAACAGGTTTGCCCCCCGCTGATAGGAGGTTTTTGCCAGCTGTTCTTGCGCTTTCAGTGATTGCCAGTTGGCCTGCAGAGAAGCAATATTTTCGTCCTGTGAACCGCGTTCTGCGGTGGATTGGAGGGCTAGGGCAGACTGCAAAGTGGCGAGTGCCTGCTGTTTTTTCGCTTCAATTTCAGGACTATGTAACTTAACCAGTACCTGGCCTTTCTTTACTTCATCACCTTCCTGTACATAGATCCTTTCAATCCGGCTTGGAACTTTGGTCGCAATCTGAACTGTTTCCGCTTCAACCCGGCCTTGCAGTTCGAGCGCTTTAGGTTGATAGGTCTTCCAGAGGCCAAATCCAATCAAAACCAGAATGACCAGAATCAAGCTGCCCAGCAGATATTTCTTGCCAGACTTTTTCTGTTGTGCTTCGGCAGGATTTTCTTCAGTTTGATTGTTGTGTGCTACTTTTGAAGCAGGTTCATTAACCGGAGGATCAAGCTTTTGCTCATCAGTCATATTTGGCTCCATCAACGAATATAGTGAGTATTGGCATGCTGCATATAGTCTGGAAACTCAGCAATAGAGCCATGACTTTGTAATAATGTGGCGAGGGAGATAACATACTTATAAGCATTTAATGCTGTCTCTGCCTTTAAGCTGCTCAGCATATTTTGTGCATCAATTACCTGAGTTGCAGTGCCGACATCTTCCTTAAAAGACAATTCTTGAATACGCAAGTTTTCCAGAGCTACTTTCATATTTTGTTGTAATAAAACATCGCTTTGCTGGGCACTGACTGCTTCACTAAACGATTTATAAATCAGGTTTTCAACTTCCTGCTGGGTACGTGCTGTCATCAGTTCGGCAGCATAACGTTTCAGTTCGGCAGCCTGAATATTCTTGTTTTTATCAATGCCGGAAAACAAGTTATAACGTGCTGCAACCCCAACAATCCAGTTTTGCTGTGCGTCCAGACTGTATTCGCCAAAGGCAAAGACATTTGGCTTTTGAGCTGCCTGCTGGGCTTTGACATTGGTTTTAGCCAGTTCGGTATCCAGTTTCATTTTTTTAATTAAAGGTGAATTCTGGCTAAAACTGCTGAGCAGGATATTTACATTTTGTGGTTCAGCCCGATTGACAAATAAAGGTGTGCTCAACTCGGTAATGGTATTGTCCCGCAATAAGTTGTTCAACTGGAACAGTGCAGCATTCAGATTGGCCTGAGTATTTTGCTGGGTTCGATCAGCATTATTACGCGCCACTTCAAACTGCATACGCTGCCCTCTGCTAATAAATCCCTGCTGTTCCATTTTCAGGGCATTGCGATAATGTTGTTGCATGGCATTTGAATTAAAACGCGCTGCCTCTAATAACTGCTTTTGCAGTTGTACACTAAAATAGGCCTGAATCAGTTCAAAACGCTGTGTATCTTGCTGTTGCTGATTGCTCAGTTCACTGCGTCCAGCCTGAATCGTGGCAACCTCTTTGGCACTGCGGGTCAGTCCACCGGTATAAAGTGGCATCATAACTGAAACACTAGGGCGGACCACTTGGTCTTCAAGCACTACATTGGTTGAATCTGGAAGTAAACCCACGCCATCCCGAATAGGTTGTTTCAGGCTTTCTTTAAGCGGGTCAGCGATACTCTGGTCTAAATTAAACTCATCAATCTTATTATTTAAACCACTGTTCAGAGACTGCTCAAGATTATTTTTAACCGCCCCTAAAGGAATGTCTAATTCATTGCGAAAGGCATAGGCCCGGACATTGAGGTCGATATGTGGTAATCCAATTCCTTTAATCGCTTCGGCTTCCAGTTTAGAAGCCTGCTCAAGGCTTTGAAAAGCCTGACCCGAATAAGAGCGCTGTAGCAATTGTCGTTCTGCATCCTGAAAGCTGATGTTTTGTGCATAGCTAAAACTGCCATACATCATGAATGCAAGCACACTAAAACCCCAGCAGACATATGGTTTATTTTTCTTCATGTTCATCAAGTTAGTGATGTAAAAGTCACATTAAATCAGTCTAGGCTGAATTATAAATCAAGTATTTGCAAGACAGGCGACAGTAAAGTTGTAGTATTGTTGTAATTGAAATCCATCCCGTTTAAATGATCTACTTTGATTGTTATCCTGATCGCGTCTAAACAAGCACAAATTGAAAAATTATACTATTTTTATTCCCAAACTTCCCCCGCTCCTAAAATACCTTCAGAGTTGAGTGCGGCCATATTTTATCCATATAACTTCTATGCAGTGAAATCATGAATTTAAAAACTAAAAATAGAAAAAATTCAAATTATCCTTTGAATCTAGATTGATTTTTTGACTGTATTTCACTTCCTGGATTGAAATAATTTTGTGCAAGGAAGGCTGATATATGGTTAAATGCCATCATTTTATTGTGTTTCACTCTGAAAGGAAAAATCATGCGCGCGTACAACTTCTGTGCTGGTCCTGCTGCATTACCTACTGCCGTTCTTGAAAAAGCTCAAGCTGAAATGCTGGACTGGCATGGTAAGGGGCTTTCGATCATGGAAATGAGTCACCGTAGTGCCGACTATGTTGCGGTGGCTGAAAAAGCAGAAGCTGATTTACGTAAGCTCATGAATATTCCTGAAAATTATAAAGTATTATTTTTGCAGGGTGGAGCATCCTTACAATTCTCGGCGATCCCTTTGAATTTGCTGGGTAAAAACAACAAAGCTGACTATATTCACACGGGGATCTGGTCTGAAAAAGCCCTGAAAGAAGCAAAGCGCTATGGTGATATTAATGTCGTTGAAGCTGGCACCCAGATTGAAGGTAAATATGCCATTAGCGCACAAAGCGAATGGACATTGTCTGATGACGCAGCTTATGTGCATTATGCCGACAATGAAACCATTGGCGGTCTGCAATTTGCGGATATTCCAGAAACAGATAAGCCACTGGTATGTGACTTCTCTTCAAGTATTCTGTCTGCGCCACTGGATGTGTCTAAATTTGGTCTGATTTATGCCGGTGCGCAAAAGAATATTGGTCCTGCCGGTTTAACGTTGGTGATTATCCGTGAAGACTTGCTGGATCAGGCAAAACCTGAGATTCCAAGCATCCTGAGATATGCGGATCAGGCTAAAAATGGCTCTATGGTCAATACTCCATCGACCTATGCGTGGTACCTGTCAGGTCTGGTATTTGAGTGGCTGCTAGAAAATGGCGGTGTAGAGGCTATACATAAAGTGAATATGGAAAAAGCAAACTTGCTTTATGGCTATATTGATGCCAGCGATTTTTATGCGAATCCGATTGCTAAGGCAAACCGTTCAATCATGAATGTGCCATTTACCTTGGCTCATCCAGAACTTGAAAAACAGTTCCTGAAAGAAGCTGAAGCCAATCATTTGTTGAATCTTGCCGGCCACCGTTCAGTTGGCGGTATGCGCGCCAGCATTTACAATGCTGTTCCTCTGGAAGGGGTGCAGGCATTGGTGAATTTTATGGATGACTTCGCTCAACGCAATGCTTAATGCCTGAAAAGCAGAAACCCGGTAATGGCCGGGTTTTTTTTGTGCAGCTATAGTTTAAAAAATAAAAGTATGAAGGATAAAACCACAGATCAGCATGCCCAGTGCAAAAAATACACATGACATCATATCGAGATCATAGCGGGAACCAAGTCGATGTTCGACTTGCTGTAAATTTTCTTCTTGCACGATTTTCATAGATATTTATAGTCCGATCTATTTATCGTAAATCATTATTTGTTGACCGTATTTTTATCATAAAAAATTGATTAAATAAAGAACATTCCGAGCTAAACTTGTTAAAGTTCGTATTATTTAAATAACCGAGTTTAATATCTAAAGATTTATTCTAAGTTTTTAATTTCATAATTTTTTTAATCTCAAAAGCTCAATTAAAAACAAATTCACAAGAACGCTTCATTGGGTTTAAAAGCTTTTATAAAACGAAGTAAAATAAAGCCGAAATTCATTATTTTCGCTTCAATCACCCCTTCAAAAATAATCGGAAAATAGAAAAAATTAAGTTAAAAATAACCAGGAGATATTCGGCTATAAGTGAATATCTCCTCTCTTTGCAAGTTATGCTGATTTTTTATAGATACTGGCCTGAATCCAGAGATTGCCTCGAATATACTGTCCGATTTCAAAATCCTTATATTCGGTATTGCGAGTAGCAATCCGGATGAGGGTGGCGGGCTGGCCTTCATCATGAAGCAGGGTGACATCGTATAAAGTATAGTTCTGAGCCATAAATTGCATGGTGGTTTTGCCGACAATATTGCCCTGGAACCAGGCTTCATCTTCCTGCCCCAAGGTTTCGCCGTAGAGATAAGCCACCATTTTGGAAAAATCGACAGTGACGGGTTCTTTATCTTCTTCGGTTTTGGGTTCCCATGCATCAATCTGTTCCTGCAAATTCTCAGGAGCCACACCGTTATTGGCCGCCAGAATATCATTTAGGGCACGGTGATGTTTAATGGATGCCGGATCATCCACCACCAGATGTTCATGATCACCGACGGCTTCAAGCTCATAAGCCCAGGCATTCAGGTTGACGATATAAGACTGGTCTTTTTCATAATGCTGTCGATTAACGCTATACAGGTTGTCGAAAGCATAAATAATACTGTTGGCACCAAGATTCAGGCAAAGCACAGCTTGGGTATTGGATTTGCAGGAAATAATCCGGTCAATACTGGCTTTGATCTGATACGGGCTTTCAAAACATGGAAATGCGGTTTTTACAGCCTGAGGCTTGTTGTTTTCTACCGCAATCACCTGACTCAACTGCACCGCAGCTTTGCTAGGTCCCTGAATCAGCCAGGTCGTTTCATCCATTTCACCTTCTTGCGTACACAGGCCCATGGGCATAACAGGCGCGTCAAGAGCTTGGCCTAACCATTGGGGAACATCTGTGCCTGGATTTTCGGTCAGCAAGGTCCAATGCTCGACATGACTACCGAAATTCTGATCATCAATGGTAATGATCTCTGGGCTATTCTGTTTTTTCATATACACAATTGATCTTGGATGACTTATTTATGTTAATCGAGGGTTATTACGATTTTTCAAGTCAATTGAATGAATTTTAAAATTAAAATGTAAATCGGATGAAATCTATTTTTTCTTGAAGGCCAGCTGTACAAGGATTCCAGCCTTGGTTTTCTGCATAGAAAAAGCCAGAACCATACTTTTAATCTTCAACCTTGAGCGGATGATTTGCTACACTAATCGGGATTTCTCCCTTTATGGAAAGCTTTGTGTTGCCATTTAAACTTTGGGTCGATGCCGATGCATTGCCTCGTATCCTGAAAGATGTGATTATCCGCGCTTCAGATCGCTACCAGCTGGAAGTGACTTTTGTAGCCAATCAGCCTATAGGAATTACGCCTTCAGTACGGATTAACTCGATTCAGGCCATGAGCGGAGCAGATGCGGCGGATCAGGAAATTGTGGATCGTATGAAAGCGCATGATATTGTAGTTACCCAAGATATTCCTTTGGCTGCAGAGGTGATAGAGAAGGGCGGAATTGCCATTCATCCACGCGGGGAAATCTATACTGAAGCCAATGTGAAGGCACGTCTGCATTTACGTGATTTTATGGATACCTTGCGTGGCGCAGGGGTGCAGACGGGTGGCCCACCCCCCATTTCTGAACGGGATAAGCGTGAATTTTCCAGTTCATTAGACCAAACCATTCAAAAGCAGAAACGTAAAACTTCCGTTCTCTAAGAGCTTTATTCCATGCCTATACAAACCAATATGATTGTGACCTATGCCTTATTGGTTTTTATCTGGGCAACAACACCGCTGGCAATTGTCTGGAGTGTCACAGACCTGCATCCACTTTGGGCGTTGGCCTTGCGCTTTTTCTTGGCCTTACCATTTGCTTTTGTACTGCTGTGGATATTTAAAAGCCGATTTTCTCTAGACCGGATTTCCCTGCATAGTTATCTGGCCGGGGCATGCAGCTTTATTGGCTCACAGATTTTTACCTATCTGGCGACGGGCTATTTAAGCTCTGGGATTATCGCGCTGATGTTCGGGCTGTCTCCGATTATTGCCGGCCTGATTGGTCGTTTTGTGTTTCAGCTCAAGCTTTATCCTTCACAGTGGTTAGGTATGGCGATTGCCCTGTTGGGACTTGGTATTATTTGTATTGGCGGTAAAGACCAGCATATTCAGCCTGTGGGTATTGGGCTGATGTTGCTCAGTGTGGTTATTTATTGTGCTTCCATGTTCTGGGTAAAGCAGATCAATGCACCACTTGAGCCAATGACGCAGGCGGCCGGTTCAATTGCAGTTTCGGCACTACTGGCTGGTGCTATGTTGCCTTTTATCTGGCAATTTGCACCAACTGAAATCCCCCAGGCCAAATCCCTTATCGGGCTCAGTTATACGGTGATTATGGCCTCACTGGTCGCTATGTTCTGCTACTTTAAACTGGTACAAAAAATTAAGGCAACCACACTCTCTTTAACGACAGTGGTCACCCCGATGTTTGCCCTGTTTGTCGGGGTGATATTGAATGATGAAAAATTGTCGTTTATGGCGCTGGTAGGCGTGGTTATTTTACTGTTAGGTTTACTGGTTTATTTTTCTAAAGCGATTAAGGCAAGTTATTCTGCTCGCCTTCCGGAAGACTTTTGAGATTTACATTTTACTGGCTGAAATTGCTTTTGACCGACTCACCCAGCTTGACGCGATCCTGCGGATGTAAGGTAATAAAATAAGCTCCCGTCCGGTATTTGCCATTTTCTTCTTCACGGCTATAGGCCACCTGTGCGGTTGCCGCGATATGGAAGAAGTTCTCAGGATGGCTTAAGGTCACATGTAAATAAGTGCCTTCATTGATCAAATGGTTGCTAAAGAAGCTAAAACCGGTCTCCGAAAAGTTGACCTGTTCCGGTATAGGCAACAGGCTTTGTACAATGGCATCGTATAAAGAGCCAGTAATAAGGTTTAATTTTTGATTAAATAAGGATAAGATTCGAGAAATTTGTTGATCTTTTTCAGACAATTGTTCTAATTCGTAGTTAACAGCATGATCAAATTGATCTAACTCGGCAAGTAGTAGAAAATAGCGAGGCAAGACAAAATTAGAGTCATAAGGGTCATTTAAGGCAACATCATCGGAAATAATCTGATAATTGATTCGTAAGGCAGCATCGATTCGAGACATGACGCGTCTTTCCGCGAATCCGCTTGGATGCTGGAGATTTTCCATAATTTATTACCTCGGACTAGATGGTATGTTCAAACCAATCTCGCTGTATATAGGGTTGAAATATACTCGCGCACGGCGTAGTAACCACTTTATTTCTTTTATTGCACTGGTCTCAATGATCGGTCTCACACTCGGTGTAGCCGTCCTCATTACAGTGTTATCTGTGATGAATGGTTTTGATCGCGAGCTAAAAAACCGTGTCTTGGGAATGATACCTCAAGCAACTGTTTCTTCAACACAAATCTTAACAAATTGGCCTGAACTTGCAAACAAAATTGAACAGCATGAGCATGTCCAGGGGGTAGCACCATTTACCCAGTTACAAGGGATGCTGACCGCTCAGGGACAGGTTGCCGGAATTATGGTGACCGGGATTGAACCAGAATATGAAAAGAAGGTTTCGATCATTCAAAACCATATGGTTGAGGGCAGTATTGATCAGCTGAAAAAGGGTGAATTCGGGATTGTTTTAGGTAAGCAGATGGCCGATGCCATGGGGGTTGGCCTGAATGACAACATTACCCTGGTTTTACCTGAAGCCACACCTTCACCGGCAGGAGTGGTGCCACGCTTTAAACGTTTTAAGGTGGTCGGCCTTTTTAGTATTGGTGCCGAAGTAGACTCGATGATGGGCTATATCGCCCTGAATGATGCCTCGACCTTACTGCGTTTGCCTGATGGCGCACAGGGGATACGCATGAAGCTGGATGATATTTTCGTTGCTCCGCAAGTATCGCAGGAAATTACACGTGATTTGCCAGCTAATTTCTATGCCTCTGACTGGACCTATACCCACGGCAATCTATTCAGCGCGATCCAGATGGAAAAAGCCATGGTCAGTTTGCTTCTCTTTCTGATCGTTCTGGTGGCAGCTTTTAATATTGTGTCATCGCTGGTCATGGTGGTGACTGACAAGAAATCAGACATTGCGATTTTGCGGACCTTAGGTGCTTCACCTGCCACAATTACCAAAATCTTTATGGTGCAAGGTAGCGTGATTGGAGTCATTGGTACGTGTGCTGGGGCAATTCTGGGTATTATTAGTGCGACCAGTATCAGCAGTTTTATTGGCTGGTTAAATACTGCATTTGGTTTAAATATGTTTGATGCTTACTTTATTAACTATTTACCTTCTTATCTGCGCTGGCAAGATGTGGTTGTAATTGTGGGTCTGTCACTGGCGCTAAGCTTTGTTGCTACCATTTATCCGGCTTTGCGAGCAGCGAAAATTCAACCGGCAGAGGCATTGCGCTATGAGTAATCTGATTTTAGATGCCCAGAGTATTCAGAAGTCTTTTACAGATGGAAAATCGACTGTTGAAGTAATTAAGGGAATTTCATTGCAGGTTCAAGCTGGTGAATTTGTGTCAATTGTTGGCTCAAGTGGTTCTGGTAAAAGTACCTTATTGCATGTGCTGGGCGGGCTTGATCGCCCGACTGCCGGGCAGGTGATGGTCAATGGTCGTCGCTTTGATAATCTGTCCGAGGCAGAGCGCGGCTATATGCGAAATGAACATCTGGGCTTTGTTTACCAGTTTCATCATCTTCTTCCAGAGTTTACTGCATTGGAAAATGTGGCCATGCCCTTGATGCTACGCAAAGGAACCACTTTTAAGGAAGCCAAACAGCAGGCTGAATATCTGCTGGAACGTGTCGGACTGTCTCATCGCCTGACGCATCAGCCTGGTGAGCTGTCAGGCGGGGAGCGCCAGCGTGTAGCATTGGCACGGGCTGTGGTGACTAAACCCAAGCTGTTGATGGCCGATGAACCGACTGGCAACCTAGATCGTAAAACAGCGGAAAAAATATTTGAACTGCTGACAGAGCTGCGTCGTGAATTTAATATGGCGATGCTGATCGTTACCCATGATGAACAGCTGGCACATGCAGCAGACCGAATTTTACATATGCAGGATGGTCTGTGGCTGGAGAACTAAATTACAAGAAAAATCTTCTTTAATTGAAGCCCACTCCGGTGGGCTTTATGATGGCCTGAAAATAATAACAAGATAGAACAATTCATGTTGCAGTGGCTGTGTGTGGGCTGGATTGCAGGTCTGGCCTTTATGGGAAAAAATATTCTGAATATTCAGCTGAGTACTTCACTCATTATGCTGATTGCGGCATTTTGCTACCTGGGCTGCTCTATATTTAACCCGCTTTTGAATACACCGCTACGACGCTTTGTTATCGTGTGCCTGATGAGTATCATCGGCATGATGTTGGGGCAGGGCTATGCCAATCAGCAGCTTAGTCAGCGCCTCCTGAATATTGAGCATAAAGTTCAGCAGAAAGAAGTTGTGGTCTATATCAAAAACCTGAATAAGCTGGGAAGCAGCTCGATTCAGCAGCCTTTAGAAGTACTGATAACGCAAGGCGACGTTATAAAATGGATGGGATTTTTAGCGCCATCTTCTCTAAACAAAGCTGTGGATACTCAGAACACTCATGGCTCTACGCTTGAGTTGGGGCGTTATTATTTGTTACAGGGAGAAGTTCGACCAACCCACAGTTATGCAACACCGGGAGCTTTTGATGCAGAAAAATGGGCTTTAGAGCAGAATGTGATGGCTGGTTTTCGGATCCAGAATATTCAGCAACTCGATCCTGCTGCTGTGTATGCACTGGGCTATGGCAGGCATCTTCGGGAACAAAAAACATTCCATTCGCGCTTTTTACTCTGGGTGGAAAAGCAGCGACTGCAATTAAGAGCATTTATCCTTAGACAGCCTGTGCAAAATAAAGGCCTGTTACTGGCCTTGCTAACGGGCGATGAGAGTTTACTGGAACCCGCCACACAAGAGCAGTTCCGGCGTTTTGGAATGAGTCACCTATTGGCTATCTCTGGCCCGCATGTGCTGATTTTTGCCTTGATGTGCTGTTCAGCTTTGCAGTGGATGGTGTCAAGATATTCACCTCGGCTTTATTTGCGTTGGCCGCGTCAGTATTTTTTAAGTGTGCCTTTCCTGCTCTGTGTTTTACTTTATTGTGCCTTTGTGGGCTTTGAAGTGCCCGCAATGCGAACCATGCTGATCTGTGTGCTTGGAATCATCACGATGATCTTGAGGCAGCAAGTCCAAGCTTTAAAACTGCTGATTTTAAGTGCAGCCTTATTACTTTTATTTGACCCTTTCAGTATTTTATCGGCTGCGTTTTGGCTGTCTTATGGCGCCTGTTTTGTCTTGCTCAGGATTTACCAGACGATTCAGCAACAACCGCGTGAACTCCAGCCCAGTACCTGGCAGCGCCTGTCTCTGGCAGGCAAAGTGCTGGTGGAATCTCAATGGAAGATTTTTCTGGCCTTATTCCCTTTAATGATGCTGTTCTTTAAGCAGCTTGCCTGGATTACCCCCTTTAGTAATCTCGTCGCCATTCCGTGGATTGGCCTGTTGATTGTTCCTCTGGATATTCTGGCTGCGGTAGTGTTTTTTATTGCAGAGCCATTTTCAAGCGTGCTATTTCAACTGAATGATCTTCTCTTGCAAATACTGCTGGCCTTTTTGAATGTACTGGATTACTGGTTCAAGCCGCAGCTCATTCCATTCGCCATGAATATCTGGATGATCGGCCTGATAATATTGGCCCTTCTGATTGTCTTTATGCCAAGAGGTGTGTTACCCAAATCCTGGGCTGCCTTAAGTTGTGTACCGCTTTGCATTCCGCAGTTTTATGCTGCACCTTTTCAATTATCGATACTTGATGTGGGGCAAGGGCAGGCGATTTTCATCCGGAATGGTCAGCACAGCATGATGGTGGATATGGGCGGATATTATGATGAAGAAAAATTTAGTGTGGGTCGGCAAATTATTATGCCTTTTTTATCGGTGCAAGGCGTAGCTCAGCTTGATCAACTGATATTGACCCATCTGGACCAGGATCATAGCGGAGCGTATTACAGTATTAAAGATCAGCTTAAAGTCAAAGAAATTTATGCCAACGAGACCCTTAAGGGTGATCAGTCTGTCCCATTTCAGTATTGTCATGCAGGTATGCAATGGCAATGGAGACAGCAAGTTAAGTTCACTGTTCTATCTCCTCCAATTCAGCATCTTTCACAAGCTGCTATAAATAAAAATGAAAATTCATGCGTATTACATATCGAAATACAGGGTGGGGCACCGTATCAGAATTTCTTGCTCATGGGTGATGCGGGATGGCAAACAGAATTCTATCTGCTGCAGCATTATCCGGCGCTCAAAGTGGATGTGCTTGTGTTGGGGCATCATGGCAGCAAGCATAGTTCCGCCTATGAATTTCTGAAACATTACCAGCCTAAACTTGCGATTGCTTCTGCGGGGCGTTTTAATCGTTATGGGCATCCCAGTGGTATGACCCAAGCTCGATTGGACGCCCTAGAGATTCCTCTGATTACCACTATTGAAAAAGGCACAATTGAATTTTCAAAACAGGGGCAGAATATGTTAGTACACACCTACCGTGACAAATTTTCCTGGCTTAAGCGGAATTAAACCCAGATTTAAATAGGTGCAATAAATTTATTTTGTTGTTGAGCTGCTGTTCTGATCTGCTGGACTTTGGCCAAGGCTTGTTGATGCTCCATGGTATACAATCCGCGTAATTCTGGATTGGCCTTGAAGCGTTTATAACTCCAGTGATAATGCTCAGGATAGCGCCGTATCAGGTTTTCAAGAGTCTTAAAAATGACCTGTGTTCCATAATTTGCATCATTTTCATAGATCTGCTCGTCCATCGCTTCGATATGCATATCGAAGCCGCCATTGTCATTACGTAAAGCGTATAAAAACAAGGCTTCGGCTTTGGTTTTTTGAATAAGTTTGGCACTTAAATTGCTGGTAGCGAGCGGGATACCAAAATAAGGCAGATATTCCCCCCCGATACTTGGGGTATGATCCGGCAGAATAACAGTCGTCCCTCCTTGTCTAAGTGCCTTAAAGATTTGACGGACACCCGAGTCATTGGTCGGAACCAGATGGGCTTTTTCACGGCTACGTGCCAGATGTACAAAACGATCAACAGCTGGATTTTTAACTGGCTTATACATGATGGTCATTTGGGTATACTGGGCAAAATAGGCATTCATAATTTCCCAAGTCCCAAAATGCGGCACAATTAACACAAGTCCCTTATTTTCAGCTAAAGCCTGCTGAAAGATGTCTTGACCATGAACCTGATGGATGCGGGACAGGTTTTTTTCGTTACTGGAACCCCAAATACTAAAGAACTCGAAATAAGACATCAGTTCATTACGGATGGCTGCACGGGTAATTTGTTCCCGTTGCTCCTTGGAAAGCTCAGGCAAGCTAACTTCCAGATTTAATCGAATAGTATTGGAAGTTTTTGAAATTTTTAAAATATTGACCAAACCAGCCAGAGCCTGCGCAATCCAACGTGAAAATTGAATCGGCTGACGGCTAACAAACTTTAATACACTATAAGCAATATTCTGCGAGCTTCGTTCAGTCATTGAGTGTTAATAGGTAAAATGAAAGAAAATAAAATTTATTATAGGCGAAAACGTTTTGTTTAGACAGAATTACCTCATTCAGTGTATATAATGGGTTCAAGATAAATCAATTTATTGGGTTGTTTATGTCCGATTGGCCACCAAAACCTGAAAACCAAATACAACAGTCATCACAGCCAGTGCAACCCACTGGTCCGGAATGGAAGCTGCTGGAGAAAGCAGTTTTAGCTTCTGTAGAAGAACAGCGCCGTGCCCGTCGCTGGGGAATTTTTTTCAAATTTTTAACTTTTGCTTATCTGCTGATTATTATTTTAGCACTCGGTAAAAGTTGTAGTGTAGCTTCTTCTGAGGCCGGCTCAGGCGCAGGTGTGCATCTTGCAGTGGTCGACATTGTGGGTACGATTGCTGCTGACAAACAGAGTGTAAATAGCAACAATACGATTAAATCACTTAAAAAAGCCTATGAAAATAAACAGAGTAAGGCGGTGGTGCTGAATATTAACTCGCCAGGCGGTTCACCGGTGCAATCGGATGAAATCTGGCAGGAAATCCAGTATCTGAAAAAGCAGCATCCGGAGAAAAAACTGTATGCAGTGATTGGAGATACCGGTGCATCCGGTGCGTATTATATTGCTTCGGCAGCCGATGAAATCATTGTGAATCCATCCAGTCTGGTGGGTTCAATTGGGGTGATTATGCCAAATTATGGCTTAAATGGTCTGTTACAGAAAATGGGAGTTGAAGACCGTACCATGACCTCTGGTGAAAACAAAGCCTTGCTCTCTATGACTCAGCCGGTAGATCCTGAACAAAAAGCACATGTACAGGGTGTGCTGGATAATGTGCATGGTCATTTTATTCAGGCGGTAAAACAGGGACGGGGCGACAAGCTGAAATCAACTGATCCTGCCATATTCTCCGGTTTATTCTGGACAGGTGAGCAGGCAGTAAAACTCGGTATTGCAGATCGTGTTGGTAGTCTGAACACATTAAAACGTGAATTGAAAACAGATAAAGCCTTGAACTATACCATCGAATATAGCCCATTTGAGTCAGTGCTTGGCCGTATGGGATCATCAATCGGTGAAGGAATTGCCACTTCGGTTGCCCAGAAACTCCAGTCAGAGAATCATACATCGCTGCAATGAAGCCTTTAATCCATTTTGCGCACGCCAATGGCGTGCCCTCCAAAGTCTATCAAAAGCTGTTCGATGCACTGCAACCGGACTTCGATATTATTTATGTTCAGGCTCTAGGCCCAGATAAACGTTATCCGGTAGACAATCACTGGCGGGGCCTGACTCAGCAAGTGACTGATAGTATTGTACGTCAGGCACATGGCAGGCCAGTGATCGGTTTAGGCCATTCTTTGGGTGCAGTATTGAGTTTTCAGGCAGCCTTAACACGTCCGGAACTGTTTTCTCAAGTGATTATGCTGGATCCACCCTTGATGATGGGAAAAGAAGTATTGGCATTACATGCTGCAAAAATACTGCGTTTAAAGGCGCTGGATCAAATGTCACCGGCTGGTTTATCCAAACGCCGTCGTGATCATTGGGACTCGCGTGAACAGGCGGCTGAGCTACTTCGTCCCAAAGGTTTTTATCGAGATTTTGATGCAGACTGTTTTCAGGCATATATTGATCATGGTCTTAGCACTGATCCAGTGCGGGGCGGTGTAGAGCTGACTATTCCGAAGATGGATGAAGTCGAGATCTTCAGGACCAATCCATCACTTTGGTGGCTGCCTCAGTCTAAACCTCAAGTTCCGGTGAAAGTGCTGGTGGCTGAAAAAGGCCCTTTTCTCGAGCGTCGATTCCCTCAACAGATTGAGAAAAAATTCGGTATTCCCTTTGAGATATTCCCCGGCGGACATATGTTTCCTCTGGAGCAGCCTTTAAAAGTAGCAGAGAAAGTCAGACAGCTCATCCAGGGATAAGCTGGAATAATTTATCAGCTGGTTTTTCTAACAGAATAAATAAAAAACGCCTTCGAAAAGGCGTTTTTTATTTATTTGAAATTTTAAAACTTGCAGAATTGAACCGGTTCATGCATCAATTTACCCTGGTAATAGAGCCCAGTATCAGCAGGCTGAAGGGTTCCGCTACAGATCCATTCCACCACTTGTGGGTAGATCAGATGTTCCAGCTTATGAACTCGCTCTGCCAGGGTTGTGGCATTGTCCTGATGACTGACTTTAAGTACACCTTGAGCCAGTGCCTGACCGGCATCTAGCTCGGCAGTCACATAATGCACAGTACAGCCATGCAATACGTCTCCGGTATTTAATACACGTTGATGCGTATGCATACCTTTGTAATACGGTAAGAGAGAAGGGTGAATGTTCAGCATTTTCCCTTCCCAGGCTTTTACAAATTTTTTACTTAAAATTCGCATAAAGCCTGCAAGTACGATCAGGTCCGCATCCCAGTCCAGAAGCTGCTGATGCATAACATCATCAAATGCTTCACGGCTTGGATACTGCTGGTGTTCAATCACCGCAGTTGCAATTTCTGCTTGTTGTGCACGCGTTAAGGCATATGCTTCAGGTTTGTTGGAAAGTACCCCGACAATTTCCCCTGACAGATCTGCATCAATCAGGGCTTGCAGGTTTGATCCATTTCCTGAAACAAGAACAGCGATTTTAATCATCTAGGGCTTAAGCGAAAACTACACGAATTTTTTCGTCAGCATCTGCAACAGACTCAGCATTTTCGACAATATGACCCATCGCCCATGCTTTTTCGCCGAAGCTATTTAGAAGCTCTATGGTTTGATCTGCAGCAGCTGCATCAACAACCAGTACCATACCAACACCACAGTTGAATGTGCGGTACATTTCAAACTGTTCTACACCACCTTCGCGTTGTAACAGTTTGAACAGCTCTGGCCATTCCCATGACGATTCATTCACTACCGCTTGTGCACCATTTGGCAATACGCGTGGCAGGTTACCTGGTAAACCACCACCGGTAATGTGTGCCATTGCATGCACATCAACGTGTTTTAACAGTTCAAGAATAGATTTTACATAGATACGGGTTGGTTCCATTGCCACATCGGCAAGTGGACGGCCATCTACGATTTGATTCAGATCAATATTTTTTACGTCAAGAATTTTACGAAGCAGAGAGTAACCATTTGAATGGGCGCCTGAAGAAGCCACACCAATCAATACATCACCCGCTTTTACTTTTGAGCCATCAATAATTTTGCTTTGCTCAACCACACCCACACAGAAACCTGCAAGATCGTAATCTTCACCTTCATACATGCCTGGCATTTCAGCAGTTTCACCGCCTACCAATGCACAGCCGGCAAGTTCACAGCCTTTACCGATACCAGTGACGACATTGGCAGCAACATCGACATTCAACTGGCCAGTGGCATAATAATCGAGGAAAAACAGTGGCTCTGCGCCACATACCAGAAGATCGTTTACACACATGGCCACCAGATCTTGACCAATCGTGTCATGACGGTTCAAGTTCAGGGCTAAACGTAATTTTGTACCAACACCATCTGTGCCAGATACGAGAACAGGTTCTTCATAACCTTTAGGGATTTTACAAAGTGCACCAAAGCCGCCTAGACCGCCCATCACTTCAGGACGGGAAGTACGCTTTGCGACAGTTTTGATTCGGTCGACTAACGCGTCGCCCGCTTCAATATCGACACCTGCATCTTTGTAGCTTAAACCAGTGTTTGGGGTAGAAGTTGAGTTGCTCATAATGAAGTCTCCGCATTCGCGGCAGGGATTATAACCCGAATATGCAAAACTCTTATGGTATTTGTGGCTTAAAATGCTATCTTTGTGGAAATATTTTACTTTTTATAATGATTAATAGAGAAAAGGTCAAAATTTATGATAGATCGCACATTGCGTCGCGTGTTTATCCTAGCTGCGATAGCTTTATTGCTGTGGATGTTGTATTTACTGAAACCTGTTGTTATTCCATTTGTTGCGGCATTTTTGATAGCTTATCTGTTAAGTCCGTTGGTCGATAAGTTTCATGATGCCGGACTACCGCGCTGGCTTTCAATCAGTATCGTGTTTATTGGAATTGGTGTCCTGGTGACCCTGGCCATTTGGTATCTGATTCCATTAATCTGGCAGCAGCTGATGTATGCACGTGACAACATCCCGGCGATAATTGGATGGATCAATTCAAGCTTTTTACCCTGGTTGTCGAATACCTTTAATATGGTTGAAATGGAAGTCGATACGAACCAGATTTCCACTGTGGTCATGGACTATGTACAGACCCATTATAGTGCAGATAGTATCCAGGCCTTTGTACTGCGTTTGGCCCAATCCGGGATTAACTTTTTACAGATTGGCGGGATGATTGTTCTGATTCCTATTATTGCTTTCTATTTCCTGCTGGATTGGGACCGTATGCTGGAAAGCTTGCGCCGCTTGATCCCGCGTCCTTATGAAAAAAGTACCTTGAAGATCGTATCTGAGTGCCATAATGTTTTGGGGGCTTTTGTCAAAGGACAGTTCCTGGTCATGGTTTTATTAGGAATTGTTTATGCAGTCGGCTTGCAACTGATTGGACTTGAAGTGGGCCTGATTATTGGCATGGTGGCAGGTCTGGCCAGTATTATTCCTTATCTGGGTTTTGCTGTCGGGATCATTGCAGCGGTGGTTGCGACCTTCTTGCAGTTTGGGATTGACTGGTGGCAGCTGGTTTTGGTCGGTGTGGTGTTTATGGTGGGGCAAGCCGTAGAGGGGTATGTGCTACAACCTTTCTTGCTCGGGGATAAAATTGGTTTATCGCCAGTTGCTGTGGTGTTTGCGGTATTGGCAGGTGCGCAACTGGCCGGCTTTCTGGGGATGCTGATCGCCTTGCCGGTTGCTGCTGTAATTGTAGTGTTATTGCGACATATACGGGAGTATTATGAGCATACGGATTTTTATGGTTATAAAACCCGGGTGATCAGAGATGCTTCGACAGGGTCGATCAGTGTTGAGACTGCAGACGTAGACGTTGATATTGAAATGAAAAAGCCAGAAGCAAAATCACTGCAGGCTGATGAAAAATCCAGTAAGATGGATGCCTCTTTTAATAAAGACTCATAAGGCCATTAATATTATATGCGTCAATTGCAGTTAGATATAGAACCTCAACTCGATGCCCGAATCAGTGATTTTTCGGGTCCGGGCTGGGGGCATGTCATTGATGCCATTCGACAGTTACATGCTGGATTAATTAACCGTTTTTATGTATATGGTGGGGCAGGTACAGGTAAAAGCCATTTACTGTCTGCGATTTGTGACTCTTATCTGGAGATCGGTAAGTCGGCCATTCAAGTCTCTTTATTAGAGCTGCTAGATGCACCCACTGAAGCCATTACCTCTCTGGACCGTTTTGATCTGATTGCGCTGGATGATATTGAAGCCATCAGTGGCGTACCGCATTGGCAACGCGCCGTTTTTCATTTGATTAATTATAATAATGAAGGGGGCGGTCAGCTGGTGTTTTCATCGCGTTTCGCGCCTATTGAATTAAAACTGGAACTACCAGATCTGCAATCTCGTCTGACCCAGGCGGTCAGTGTTCGAGTACCCAATGGTAGTCTGTATGCTGACCGTTATGCACTGGTCTCTTCGGTTCTGGATCGTCGCGGGATACATCTCGATCCACAAATTTTTGATTATTTACTTAACTACGGATCTCATCAAACCTCGGTATTATTGCAGACCCTGGAGCAGATTATCCAGCTATTAAAAGGAGAAAAGTTAAAGGTAAGTCATGCCAATTTAAGACAGATTTATGCATTAATTGACGAATATCGATAAGTTATAAAAAATCTTGAGTAATTACTCAGTCTATGCCAAAGTAAGGCAAAATTATTCGCTGTTGCACGGATTATGCAACTCTAGAAAAAAAACAAATAAATAAAAAACTAAGGAGAAGGTTATGCTCAAGAGGGGCATAGGCGTGGCTTTGCTATGTATAGCAGGGCAGGCATATGGTGCAGATATTGTTGTAACCACTACAGAAGATATTGAAAAAGACGACAAGGAATGTTCCCTTCGAGAAGCCATTGAATATATTAACCGAGAGGCAGGCAAAGAAGGCTACCTGGGATGTGGGGGAGAGAACTCTACAACCACCATTTTATTAAAAGCAAACAACACCTATGTCCTGAATAAGCACATTCCGGTTAAAAAATCCCTGACTATTCGATCTGTTGCTGAAAATGATGGAAACTGGAGCTCTACCGAGCAGGTGCGGGGCAGGGAAAATGCCCGTATTCAGATGAAAGGTACAGATAACCTGTTCCGGATTGCTAACAATGAAAATTGGATTACTGCTACTTTAAAAGAGCTAGACCTAGAAGGCTGTGGAGCGGCCAGTTGTGCTGAGGAAGGGGGCTTGATCTATAACCAAGGTAGATTAAGCCTGGAGCACAGCCGTTTGTTTAAAGGCGCGGCTATAAAAGGAGGCGCAATTTATAGTGCTGGTCAGTTTGGTGACAATCTGATGAGCAGTGTAATTATCAAAAATAGCCTGATTGAGAATAACAAAGCACAACAAGGGGGCATTCTTTATACAAAGTTGCCATTTTTCTTTATCACGCAAAGTGTACTAAGAGACAATCAAACCTCAAATCTGAGTAGTGCCAATATTTATACAGCTGGTCAGGTCGCTGATCTTGAAACTATTGAACGAAAAAATGCAGAAATGAGCAGCAGTACGCTACTTAAAAACAGCGGAGTGCTCATTAATGTAGTGGATGGAATGGGACTAAATAACCTGACCATTGTCGATAATGCAGATACAGCCTTACGTTTGGAAGCGCCGCATGCTAAAGCTTATGTAGCCAATAGTATTATCTTGAAAAATGGTGTACAGGATTGTCAGATTACCGCTACAGATAAAACAACTGTTCAAAATAATCTAGTAGGGAGTTGTGGAACCGGAGAAGCCCGTTATCCAAACCAGATCTGGACTGGAACCCATCTATTTGCAGAAAAAACGAATCAGAGTGAAGGCGTTTGTCAAAATTTCAGAGAAAATACAACAGCAATTTTATGCCCTTATAGCATACCAAAAGACCAGTTCTTAGGGTATATACGGCCGCGTATTTTGTTGAGTCATGCGGTGGTAGAAGACTCGCCTATCGTAAATAAAGGCCTGCCTTCGAATAAGATAGATAGTGAAGTGATTGGCTGTGCAGAAGCTGACCAGCGGACTAATAACCGTTTGATGGATAACCAGTTTTGTGACCGCGGTGCCATTGAAGTGATTGTTCCAACCTCTATGAGTCTGGTCGGCCAGGATTTGCTGAAAGGTGAGGTGGCCAAATTTTCAATACAGCCCTATCTTGGCGATAGTGACCTCTTGCCTAAAGAACAATGCAGCATTTTGGTAGGCCCACCTGCATCAGGACAAAGCTGGCAAGATGGATGTTTGAGAATTGTACAAACCAAAACAGAATCAAAAGGTAAAACCACCATTGATCTTGAAGGGAATGTGACTTATACCCCGGACTCTGGTTGGCATGGCGCAGATATTTTTGAAATTCAGGTCGTGACGTCTTCTACACGCTTTAATAAATCCAAGCCTTATCTGGTTTTGAGTACACAGATTGTGCAAGAGCCTAAAAATGAAATACAAGACAAGTCAGTTAAAACTTCTGGAGGCGCGTGGGGTTTTGGTGGACTAATTGCTTTGTTGGGATTAATAGGATTACAACGTTCTCTGAAAGATTAAGGAACAATCATGAAAAATTATAAAAAAGGATTGCTTGCAGTCATGATTTTATCTGCCATGAGTTTGATGGCAGCTGAAGATAAAACTATTTATGTCACCACACTGTTAGATGAAGATGGGGAAAATTCTAAAGCTTGCTCTTTACGTGAAGCGATTAAAACTGCAAAGCTGGATAAGTCTTATGGGGGGTGTAATGTTGGACGTACACTCCGACTGGATGGGAGTGCAGCTGATGTCATTCAGCTTGAGGCGGGTGAATATAAGCTAGACCGTGAACTGATTGTAGAGTCAGCAGTGAAGATCTATGGTAAATCCCCCTATAGCTATAATACAAAAAGCCCGATCACTTTTTTATATCCTACCCGTGAAGCGCTGAAAACCACCATTTCTGGTCAAAGTAAGACCCGACTATTTAACACCTTAGAAAGTCAGGTGAGCTTAAATATCCAGAACCTTATATTAAAGGATGGTTATGCGACGAAAAATTCTTATGATCAGGGCAATGGGGGCACATTTTATGTCGCGGGGCCTTTAGGCGTGATTAATAGTGAAATTGTAGGGTCTAAAGCAGAGGCAGAAGGAGGAGCAATTTATGCGACTGCCTTGAATAATGAAAAAAATATCCAGATAGTAGATTCTTTAATTCGCAACAATGTGGCAAATACGTATGGCAGCATCTTGGCCATGGATTGCAGTGGAAATTTAGGCAGTACCCAAACGGTGGTGGATATTATCCGAAGCAGTCTGATTCAAAATGGTTCCAGTCATACAGCGAGTATTCTAGATTTTTGTGGCGCAGCTAAAGTAAATATCCAAAATTCAACCATTGCCCAAAATACTGCCAGTGCCCAAGGCTACATTCTGCGTATGGCCCATCATTTAAGCCGGCCTTTAACCAGTAGCTCAGTGCTTAATGCTTCTAATAATACAATTGTAGAAAACGTAGCAAAATCAGTTTTATATTATGATGACTTGGGAGTAAAAACGCTTAAACACAATGTTTTGGCATTTAATAAAGGTTTATCTTGTGAATATGCATTGAATGCAGGAAGTCCTCCCCCAGCACCAAAAATTTCTTTCACGAGCGATTTCAATGCAATAGAGCAAGCTGGGGAATCAAGGTGTGTATTGCCAGAGCTGGAGAAAGAAAAGGTCTCAACCAATATTGATGTATCCAATACAGCGCTTGAAAAGCTGTTGACGCCTTTTATAGAGCCCTCGATCAATAACCGTTATTTAGGTATGTATTATCCAGTTGATAATCAAACTGATACAGATCTGGTTGATATTGGAGACAAGAATTGTATTGAAAACGATCAGCGCGGGATTGAGCGTGTCGTTGATGCCACTTTGCTTTTCAATCCAGCTGCAAGAAATACCTGTGACATTGGCTCGATTGAAATGCGGCGTTTTACTGCAGCAGATATAGTCGGACTTAAAAATGTATCGTTAACAGAGCTATTGAATTCTTACCAAAAAAATATTGATGATCTTCAATCTATTCTGAATCATAAGGATACTTTGCCAGAAGAGCTTCCAGGTTTAAAAGAAGAGTTAAGAGAGTTTGAAGAGCTGCTCAAATATACCAAGCAGCACCAAAAATATCGCGCTATTTATATTGACCCTTTTAAGCTGGCGATGCCACAGGAAAACTTGGAAGCCAAAGAAATTATCATTAAAGCGCTTAATGCGCAAAACTATGATGTTGAAGTGAAGTCTTTGGGCGTAGGTGGATTAACAGGGGAGGGGGATTCACTTACGGTAACAGGTCATCCAGAAGATCCGAATTTAAAGTGTGAATGGAAGCCGGATCTTCAACGGATCATCATGTATCGTACTGATGGGAAAGTAACTGATGCTAATGATATGGAATTCTGTAAATACACCTTGAAAGATAAGAAGACAGGAGCGAGTAGCTCGGGAATTTTAAAGGTTACTTTTGCCAATATTCAGCCCATTATCAAGAGTGATGTCTATGCCATTAGCCCTGATAAGTATCTCAGCGTAACTGTTAATCCTTTGGAAAATGACAGTGATGATGGGGATGGACCTGCGATTAATGGCAAACCGGCTTTTTATCGGAATAACGACGGGCTAGAAATTCCTATCCGGATTAAAATGCCGGCAGGAGTAAGTGTTAGTGCTGAACGTGAAGGTCCTTGCCCAGGTGATTATCAAGGTGAGAGATGCTATGGCGGCCAACTGACTTTTAAAGTGAAAAATAGTTTAAGTCAGGCAGACTATACGATTATATATAATATATTTGATGCCGATGGGCTGATGTCTGCTGATGCAGAGATTTTACTACGCAATACGCTGAAGAACACCAATAATACTTCTAGTGGTGGCGGCTCTTTCGGTATTTTCGGGCTGCTTGGCTTGGTTGGTTTAGTTGGCTATCGCCGCTGGAAAAAATAATCACAACCTTCTGATATTCTTAGATTAGCATTTGAAGCGCAACACCATGTTGTTGCCATAATACCTGACTCGGACTTTTAAAGCCGAGTCTTTTTCTTGGACGATGATTCAAGCGCTGAGTCATTTCTGCAATGTATGCATCCGTATAGTCATTCAAGTCACTGCCTTTTCTAATATATTGTCTGATCAATCCATTCGTATTTTCATTTGTTCCTCGCTACCAGGCGCTATAGGGATCAGCGAAATACCAGTCGACATCTAATTCCTGAGCAGCATACTCATGCAGGCTGAACTCCTTACCATTGTCCGCGGTAATTGTTTTTAGGTGCGCTTTGATCGGTTCCAATAATCTGATCGTAGCCTGGCAAACTTCCTCAGCCTTGCGCGTGCTGCACTTTTTCAGCCAAAGATAACCTGTCTTCCGATCTACAATTGAAACCAGGGATTGTTGGTGGTTCTTGCCAACAATCGTATCTATTTCCAAATCACCGAAGCGGGAGCGCTGCTCAATCTCAGCAGGTCGATCATGGATACTTTTGCGGTTTGTCAGTTGGCCACGAGTCTCGATAGAGCCATATTTTCTCTTCCTTTGATTTCTGAAACGTAAGTTGTGGAAGAGCACACCACCTCTGCTTTTATCCTGCTGTATAAACCTGTATATGGAATGCAGGCTGACTGAAACATGAGAAGCAATCTGTTCGGGGCTCCATTGGAGATCAAGATAAGCCATGACTTGTACCCAAGTATCATAAGGGATTCTTTTAGGATTAGGACAATGCCGTCTGCGAGCTAATTTATTGGCGTGTTTAGCGAAATAACCATTCCTTGCCCGATTGCGTGCTATTTCTCTGGAAATAGTGGAAGGTGAGCGATTTAGCCTCCAGGCGATATAACGTTTAGAAAAACCTTCACGTAACAATGTGGAAATCTGATATCTTTCTTCTTGAGTAAGATGAGTATAGTTCATGATGCAACTTTGACTTTGGTCGGTCGGAAGCAAAATGCTAGCTCATCTTGCTTTCTTCCAATAATTTAATCTCTGTTGCACTTCATTTGAGAATCCAAGATTTTAAAAGCCTCTATTTAGAGGCTTTTAATATTCTTTAGATTTCAGTGAGAGCTGGGCTGAGTCAATTGCTGATATTTTTGAATATATTCTTCACGAATGGCCAGACGTTCTTCAGGTTTGGCCTTTTGCATCCGTAAACCTAGCTCTTTACGTTCCTGGCTGCTCATCATTTGCCAGGTTTCACGCATTTTCTGTTTTTCAGTCTCAGGAAGCTGAGTAAACCAGTCTAGACGTTGCTGCAAATTAATTTGTTGCTGTTCCGGAATTTCCTTCAAGGCCTGATAGCGTTTAATCAAGGCCAGTTGTTCAGAATCAGACAGATCTTCCCAGGTATCATTGACCTGAGTATGCGCGTCCTTGGAAAAAATCCAGAAACGTTCAACCCCTGCAAAACTGGTTTGTAAAAAGCTAAATGCGCAGAACGCAATCGCTAATCTTTTAGCTGCCATGGGGAACCTTGTCCTCACCTAAAACCATTAGCATTTCTAAATCTTCCAGCATTTGTGGAGAGAGTTTGGGTACTGAAACAGTTTGGGTTTGTGGCTCATGCTGGGTAGCAATATTCGGTAAAACGATTACACCTGCAATTGCGGCTGCCAGAGCAAAACCAGACATTTTTAGAAATGCAAAACGTGAATGTTTAGATTCCTGAATTTCATCAAGAACATGGTGCATCACCACCGGTTTGTCTTTATGGTGTTGTGCCAGTCCATCAAGTTTGGAAGTTACTTGCTTTAAGAAATCATCTTCTTTCATTCGGATGACCCTCCCAGATATGGATTTAAATGTGCTAAAGAGGCACGCAGTCCTTGAATAGCACGGTGATAATGAGTTTTTACACTTCCTTCACTGCAGTTCATAATTTGTGCCGTGGTATGAGTATCAAAGCCTTCCCAAGCTCTAAGCATAAATGCCTGTTGTTGACGTAACGGTAACTTGGCAATGGCCTCCTGAATTTCTTCAGCAGTAACCGCCTGATCCAAAAACTCGAGTGGGGATGGTGTTGATTCATCTACCAAATGATCGAATTCAATCTCATCGTCATCGAGGCTGACTTTTTTAAAAAAGGAAAATGGCTGGCGCCGACGCGCTTCTTTCCGGCGCCAATCCTGCAACTTGTTGTTAAGGATCGTATAAAACAGGGGATACCATTCTTCAGTGCTTTTTTCAGCATAGGATTTATGCAAGGCAATAAAGGCTTCCTGAACCAGATCCATGGCAATGCCATGCTGATCCTGAGTTGCACTTTCCATCATGACCAAAGCGCGACCAGTCACATCCTGCATGAAATTCTTTAAGCGAGACTCCGCGGTACTCTTTAGAATACTTGCCTCTTGTGACTGTAACGGTTTTGGTGCTAAATCCATAGAGATGGAAAACCCTGTCATTGGACACCCACCATTATTCCCAACTTTATATATATAACGCTGGGACTAATGATTCGGTTGACAATAAAACTTATTATTTTTGTAGTGTAATCTATTTTACAAATACACGGGTTGGAATTAAAACAATGTAACCTAAATACTCATCTAGATACGTTGACGGACCATTTCAAAGAAGCAGATTGACCCGGCAATCGCAACATTTAAGGATTCCTGTCCACCCGGTTGCGGAATAGCCACGGCTTCTGCATGTTGCAGGGCATAATCTGATACCCCTTGGCCTTCATTGCCTAGAATCCAGACACAGGCTTTACGCAGATCCTTGCTATACAGGTTGCTAGAACGATGTGAGCTGGTGACATACACTGGAATCTTGAAGTTTTGCAGTACCTCTTCCAGGGCAATATTTTCAAAAGTTTGCAAAGAAAAATGCGCGCCCATACCTGCACGTAGTACACGTGGTGACCAGAGTGAGGCTGAACCTTTGGTGCAAATTACCTGATCAATACCGGCCGCGGCAGCAGAACGTAACAGGGTGCCGACATTGCCCGGGTCCTGCACATTTTCCAGAATCAGGGTGTCTGCCGTGTAGTCCAAGGTCTGGCTTGAGCTTGGAATATCTACAATCGCCAGACAGGCCAGAGAAGTACCTAAGGTACTTAAATCTTTATAGAGTGATTCACCAATCACGAATACCACGCCTGAGTATTTTTTTAAAATCGTATCGAAATCAGGATGCTCCAAGGCGTGTTCAGTTGTGAAAATGGAGTTGATTTTTTTATTTTCATGTAACCATGCAAGACACAGGTGCGTGCCTTCAAGCACGGTTTGCCCTTGTTTTTTACGATAAGAATTCTGCTCAATTAAACCACGCAGGTGTTTAATTTTAGGATTGTCTTTGGATTCAAGGAAGATGGTTGGCATAGGGAAAAGTCCACGGCAGTCGATCAGATCATCAACTGCCGTTTAAAAATTAATGATGGTAGCTGGTGACAAGCTCAACTTCGTTTTTTGAACCGATAATCACAGGCACGCGCTGATGCAAATCTGTGGGTTCGATTTCGAGAATGCGTACACGGCCCGTTGTTGATGTACCGCCTGCTTGTTCCATCAACATGCTCATTGGATTGGCTTCGTACATTAAACGCAGACGGCCGGCTTTTTTAGGATCTTTCAGGTCGTATGGGTACATGAAAATCCCGCTGCGGCACAGAATACGGTGAATATCACCTACCATACAGGCCACCCAGCGCATATTAAAGTCTTTTTCACGTGGGCCAGTTTTGCCCGCGAGCAGTTCATCAATATAACGTTGTACCGGTTTTTCCCAGTGACGCTGATTTGAAGCATTGATTGCATATTCTTGGGTATCGGCTGCAACCTGAATATTTTCAGAAGTCAGTAAAAACTCCTGGCTTTCCGGATCAAAAGTAAAGAATACGGTACCGGCACCCACAGTCAGCGCCATCATGGTGGATGGACCATAGAGCACATAACCCGCAGCAACCTGATGTACACCAGCCTGCATGAAATCTTCCGCCTGAGTTACCGCATTTTTTGCAGGCAGAACCGAGAAAATAGTACCTACACACATATTGATGTCGATATTGCTTGAACCATCGAGTGGATCGAACAAGACCAGGTATTGACCATTTTCTTGTGCAGGTGTAAAGGTATCCAGCTCTTCCGAGGCCAGACCGCCGACATGCGGGTGCTGTTGCAAAGCATCAATCAGATAATCATTGGAAATGACATCCAGTTTCTTTTGCTCTTCGCCTTGAACGTTTTCAAGCTGGGCGCTTCCCAATATACCTGCTAAAGCACCTTTTTGCAGAAGCTGGTCAATACGCTTACATGTATTCCCAATTGTTTCAATTACTTGTGCAAGTTCAGGTGTGAGGTTCCCGCTTTGTTGTTGTAAAAACTGGGATAAGGTGCGGTATGACATAAGAGAAAAGCTCCAAGACTTAAATCAGGAAAAAATGATCAAAACGATATGCGGCTACATTTTAGATGAGAACGCTTGAAAAGAACAATTAAACTGGGTTATTTGTTGTGATTTTGCCCTTGCAACTCTGCTGGAAAGTGCTATGTTGAAGGCAAAGGAAAAAGTTGTATATAGGAGCACAGAGATGACGGTATTAAAGTTTGATGCGACTCCGACGCCAGGAGAGGCAATTAATTTGGATGAGATTTCTGAAGACAAGATGAAAGAAGCCTGGAAGGATTATGAGGCTAAGCCTGAATATAAAAAATTCAATAAGCATGACATGATTGAATCGATGCAACCTGCTGAGGAAGAGCAGGGATGACCTCATCTTCAAATCTTCATGCAATAAAAAAGCACTCGATTGAGTGCTTTTTTATTGGGCTTAGAGTGTGGTAATGATTATTTCAACAATGGCGGAACGGCTTCGTAATTGATTTCAACACGGCGGTTTTCTTTCCAGGCACTTTCATCATGGCCTGGATTCACCGGCATTTCTTTACCATAGCTGACCGCTTCCAGTTGGTTGGTATTGACACCAGTGGTGATCAGGAAGCTTTCAACCGCTTTAGCACGGCGTTCACCCAGTGCCATGTTGTATTCGCGTGTACCGCGTTCATCTGTGTGACCGGTTAAGGCTACACGGGAGTTAGCATTGGCCATCAGGAACTGGGCATGGGCCTGAAGCGTGCGAATGTCGTCATTGCTGAGTTCGCTACTGTCATAGTTAAAGTGTACAACGCGCTTTGCAAGATAAGCCTTATTCTCAGCCGTCACCCCTTTGGATGATGCGCCAGCCATGTTTTGTGCACCTAATGCTGCATCTTCACTCAAGCCTTGAGTATTGACGGTCGTGCTACCGCTAGTATCCAGGTTGCCGGTCTGTACTTCAGCGGCAGGCTTGCGGCTTGCACAACCCGTCATCACTACGGCTGCTGCAAGTAAAGGAAGCGCAAATAATTTTACTTTGTTCATCTTCATCTCCATGAAGGTTGATTATGGGGTAAAGCATTTTTAAATATTAAACTGTTATCTGGGTGCCCAAGCCGGTTCACGAACTTCACCGGTTTCACTTGGTAAATTCATGCGAAAGCGGCCATCCAAGGTCATGATTGACAGCAGACCACGTGCGCCTTCGCGTGTGGCATAAACCACCATCTGCCCATTTGGCGAGAAGCTTGGCGATTCATCCAGACTGGTTGGAGTCAGGATATTGGTTACACCAGAGTTTATATCCTGTACCGCTACTTTATAATTACTGCCGCTTGGGCGATGTACCAAGGCAAGCTTTTTCCCATCAGCACTTAAAGTTGCGCGAGCATTAAAGGCACCCCGAAAGGTTAAGCGTTTGGTGGTTTGATTGACCAGGTCGTAACGGTAGATCTGCGGAGAACCCCCACGGTCTGATGTAAAGATAAAGGATTTGCCATCTGGTGCATAACGGGCTTCGGTATCAATTGAGCTATCATTGGTCATACGCTGTAACTGGCGTGTTTCCAGATTCATCTGATAGATTTCCGGATTACCGTGCATGGAGGCAGTAAACAGCATAGTTTTGCCATCTGGCGAGAAGCTTGGCGCGCCGTTTAAGCCACGGAAGCTGGCCAGTTTTTCACGTTGACCTGTAGCCAGTTCCTGTACATAAATAGCAGGGCGCTTGGTCTCAAAAGATACATAAGCAATTTTTTTCGCGTCCGGTGTCCAGGCTGGTGACAAAATCGGATCGCGTGAGGTCAAGATGGTCTTTGGCTGTTCACCGTCGGTATCGGCAATTTGCAGGGTATAACGCTGTTCCGGTGTGGCCGGGTTACGCAGCACATAAGCAATACGGCCGCTAAAGTCACCTGCAATTCCTGTTAATGCCTGATAAATTGCATCACTGATCATATGCGCTGCCTGGCGGGTACGCGAGGCGGGAACAGTGAGTAATTCATTGAGTAAATATTGTCTTTTTTCAACATTATAGAGTTGATACTGGATGCTAAACGAACCATCAGGATTGGTTTTAGATGAACCCGTTACAACATAAGGTACGCCAGCAGATGCCCAAGCTTCTGCATTAGGGGTGTTGAGGGTCGCTGTCGCAGGCAGGTTTTTTGAAGCACTGGTAAATTTTCCAGAACGATTCAGGTCATTTTCTACAATCGGATAAATACTCTGGTCTTGACTAAAAGGCACGATGGCAATTTTAGGCGCTGCTTCAGGGGCTTTGGTAATTTCCAGATGCAGCTGGGCCTGTGACTGGTTCGCCGTCACTGCACCAAGGGCGGTCATAAGGGCAAGGCAGAGTAGGTGTTTGCGAGTCTTTTCCATCATTCGTTATTTACTCAAATCAACGGCGTTATTCTAAGGTGATCGGGCTACATCATCGCATGGATTTATGTGAATAAAACCATGAATTTATCACCAAACTGTTATGCGACTGTGAAAAGCGAATATTTTTCAGTCTATTTTAATTAAAGTCTAACTTAAAAATCCAGCCATCACCCCTGTTCTGGAAGATGGCTGGATTTTTTATTTATTGGGCTGTGAAGGTTGAGGTAAAACTTCGTGCTTCTCGGCGTGCATCTGGATCTGAAGGCATCGGATACGGCGCAGCAGCACGAACTGCAGCTTCTACGCTGGCTTTCATGTCTGCATCACTTGAGTTTACGATGACAGAAACCACACCACCATTATCATTTAAGGTCACACGAGCAGTAGCACGCTGACCTGATGATCCCACTGGAGTATCCCAAGCACGTTTAATTTTATTTTCGAAATCACGTTTTGCAGTAGACGCAATCCGTTTTGATTCTGCTTTTTTCTGAGCAGCTTCTTCAGCCGCCTGTTTGGCTGCTGAAGCCTTGGCATCTGCCTCAGCTTTGGCTTTCGCATCGGCATCCGCTTTACGTTTTGCATCTGCCTCAGCTTTGGCTTTTGCATCGGCATCTGCTTTACGTTTGGCATCCGCGTCAGCTCTAGCTTTTGCATCGGCATCCGCCTTACGTTTGGCATCCGCTTCGGCTTTCGCCTTTGCAGCAGTATCTGCCTTACGTTTTGCCTCCGCTTCGGCTTTCGCCTTTGCAGCAGTATCTGCCTTACGTTTTGCCTCCGCTTCGGCTTTCGCCTTTGCAGCAGTATCGGCTTTGGCTTTAGCTGCCGCATCGGCTTTTGCTTTGGCATCAGCATCTGCCTTACGTTTTGCCTCCGCTTCGGCTTTCGCCTTTGCAGCAGTATCGGCTTTGGCTTTAGCTGCCGCATCGGCTTTTGCTTTGGCATCAGCATCTGCCTTACGTTTTGCCTCCGCTTCGGCTTTCGCCTTTGCAGCAGTATCGGCTTTGGCTTTAGCTGCCGCATCGGCTTTTGCTTTGGCATCAGCATCTGCCTTACGTTTTGCCTCCGCTTCGGCTTTCGCCTTTGCAGCAGTATCGGCTTTGGCTTTAGCTGCCGCATCGGCTTTTGCTTTGGCATCAGCATCTGCCTTACGTTTTGCATCCGCCTCAGCTTTACGTTTTGCATCCGCATCCACCTTACGTTTTGCATCTGCCTCAGCTTTGACTTTGGCATCGGTATCAGCTTTACGTTTGGCCTCCGCGTCAGCTTTCGCCTTTGCAGCATCGGCTTTACGCTGTGCGTCAAGCTCGGCCTTACGAGCAGCGTCGGCTTCAGCTTTGGATTTCTGCGCTGACTCAGCTTTGGCTTTAGCAGCTGCCTCTTTAGCCTGTTCGGCTGCTTTCGCGCGTTTTGCAGCTTCAGCTGCTTGCTGGGCGGCCTTGGCTTGAGCAAGCTCTGCTGCTTTCGCTTCTTGCTGGGCTTTTTGAATATCGATCTGTGGTGGTGATGGTGCAGGTTGCAGTGCCGGAGGGGTTGGTGCAGCTGCTGTTGGAACCACCGGGGCAGGCTCTACGCTCGGTTCAGCTGTTTGGGTAATTTCTTCTGCCACATTTTCATGGGCTGTTTCTTCAAACTCGGTTTTTTCGTGAGTCAGCGGTTTTAAGTCCTCAGTTTTGATCAGGACCGTTTTGATCTGTTTTGGTGGTTCGGGTGGCTTACTCATGCCCAGAAAAAGTAGGCCCACCAAAGCGACAGCGTGGATTCCCAAGGTAAATCCAATCGCCACTGCTTTTTGCTGAAAGGGTGGTTTCTGATAATTTTTCATACTTTATTCTAATGGTTTGGTCAGTAAACCGACTTGGGACAGACCGGCATCTTGCAGGCTCGACATCAGCGCCATGACATCGCCATAAGGACGGGTGGTGTGACCGTTGATCACGACATTCAGCAGCTTGTTATTCTTCTCAGCCTCGGTCTGCGCTTTCACCAAAGTCTGGCTCAACTCAGCTAGTGTGACTGGGCCTGTGGTCTGGTTTTTGTAGTCCAGATAATAGGTTCCATCTTCTTTCAGCGTGACAATAGTGGGTGCATCTTTAGATTCGATGGGTAGGCCATTGGCCTGAGGCAAGTCAACTTTAATACCGCTGGTAATCATGGGAGCCGTCACCATGAAAATAACCAGAAGTACCAGCATGACATCAATATAAGGTACAACATTCATGTCACTTTTCAGTGGTTTTTTAATACGCGCAAAGCGTCCTGCACCTTGAATAGCCATTAGTTCGTGTCCTGTGTTACGCCCACCGACTGACGTTGCAGCAGCGCCACCATTTCTTCGGCAAACAGGGCACGATCTGAGTACAGGGTTTCGCCTTTAGCGGTGAAATGGTTAAAAGCCAATACAGCTGGAATTGCTGCAAACAGGCCAATGGCTGTAGCAATCAGCGCTTCTGCAATGCCTGGTGCAACGGTCGCCAGCGTTACCTGCTCGACATCAGCCAAGCCAATAAAGGCATTCATGATGCCCCAGACCGTACCAAAAAGACCGACATAGGGTGCAACTGAGCCAATGCTGGCCAAAGCTCCCAATCCCTGTTCAAGTTGTCCCTGATCACGACTGAGGCCGACACGCAGAATACGCTCTGTCCCTTCAATGGACTGGGTAGTCGGCGCATGACGCTTTTTCAGTTTCAGGAACTCACCCAGACCTTGATAGAAAATATCTTCAAGACCGGTACGTTTAGAATTTAGCTGGGCATTGTTATATAAGGTTTTCAGTTCGGCACCTGACCAGAAAATTTTCTGGAAATGCTGGTCTTCAGCCTGAGCCTTTTTATAGCTCATATATAACTTGGCAATCAGATACCAGCTGTACAATGAGGCTAACAGCAAAGAAAGCATCACCAGTTGTACGACAGGGCTTGCTTGTAAAATAAGATCTGAAACTTGAAGAGATGATTCTAACTGAGTTGCCATAGTTGTTACGTGTGCCAATTAATTTTTTTAGTCTTGTTCCAATTCTTTTCGAATCAGTTCGCGTATTTCATCTGGAAGTCGACGCGGTTTCATTTCTGCACTAATACATGCCAACTCTACCTCGCCAGATGCAAGCATGATTTCACCACGATAAATATTTTGTTGCAATACAAATGATGAAGCTTTACATGAAATGACACGTGCAGTAACAGTAATTAAATCATCCATTAAAATTGGACGCATATACTTCACGCTAATTTTGTGCACAACAAAGTTATAGTCAGACTGATGCCAGTAATGACTGACGCCAGCCGCACGTAACCATTCGGTACGGGTACGTTCCATATAGCGAATATGGTTGGCGTGATAGACAATGCCACCCGCATCAGTATCTTCAATATAGACGCGGATATTGAATTCAAAGTGATTCGCCATAGTTTTGTTCCATGCAGGTTTTACGAAATATTTGCTTGTTTTAAAAGGTGGGGCAAGGTTTGAAATCTACTCTATTCCCTCCTGAAGCCAAGCAAATTAGCGCGTCAAAGTTTAGCATTGTGAGCCTTGAGACCAATGGCACAAGATGTCAAATCTGAGTCGGCACGTTATTGCGTCTGTAGAGCGCAGTCAATTGCTTATTTATGAGGCAATCTTAGCAGGGTGAGTACCTTGACTCATCTATATCTGAATAGGGGGAAATCCGCTTGTGTTGTTCTGTTTTTAGCTCATTTGAGTCTGCTGGGTGATTTTAATGAAGGCAAATATTTTGGCAGTGCTCAGAGCATAACTGTATATACCTGGTCTATCCGATATGAATAACTTGGTTTCTTACCCAAGTCACGACTGACAAACGCTAAGGATTCTCTGCGTTACCCATAAGGACAGGATGATATGAAAATGCTCAATATTGACTGAAAACCATAAGGGAGTATGTACTCCCTTCCCGTCATTTATCCTTTGGTTCAGGTGGAGTCATGCCAAATTGTAAATACGCCATATTGGTGGCAATACGTCCACGTGCAGTTCGCATGACATAACCTTGCTGAATTAAGTAAGGTTCAATCACATCTTCCAGAGTCCCGGAGTCCTCTGCCATGGCCGCTGCCACGGCTTCAACACCCGCAGGGCCACCCTCAAAACGTTCCAGTAACATCGACAGGTAACGGCGATCTAAAGTATCCAGGCCATCTTTATCGACATTCAACATATCCAGCGCACGTTGTGCCATGTCCTGAGTGACTTCACCAGTGCCTTTGACCTGTGCATAGTCACGTACGCGGCGCAGTAAACGGTTGGCAATACGTGGTGTGCCACGGGCACGGCGGGCGATTTCTTTTGCACCATCGTCTGTCATTGGGACATCCATTAAGCTGGCTGAACGTGACACAATATGGGTCAGTTCAGCAACAGAATAGAACTCTAAACGCTGCACAATGCCAAAACGGTCACGTAGGGGAGAGGTCAGCAGACCAGCCCGTGTGGTTGCCGCCACTAGTGTAAATGGAGGTAAATCCAGTTTGATTGAACGGGCAGCCGGACCTTCACCAATCATGATGTCTAGCTGATAGTCCTCCATCGCTGGGTATAGAATTTCTTCAATTACTGGGGAAAGGCGGTGAATTTCATCAATAAATAAAACATCACCCTCTTCAAGGTTGGTCAGCATCGCTGCCAGATCACCCGCACGTTCCAGCACTGGGCCTGAAGTGGATTTTAAGTTGCCGCCCATTTCACGGGCAATAATATTGGCCAGTGTGGTTTTTCCAAGGCCGGGAGGACCAAAAATAAGCGTATGGTCGAGGGCTTCTTCACGGCCACGAGCAGCGCCAATAAAGATTTCCATTTGTTCACGGACCACGGGCTGACCGATGTAGTCATCGAGGGAGGTCGGACGGATGGCACGATCAAAATGATCTTCGGGTTTTTCAGAACCACTGATGAGACGGTCTTGCATATCGATTTAATTCATCTCTTTATTGAAGCTGTTTGATGCTGTTGGGACAGCCTCAAATAATGATTTGTGTTTAACGGCCATTGCGTAGGCGGTATTTTACTTTTGACAGGGCAAAAGTAACAAAACCCTTTGTTAGATTGAGGATATGTCCCTATATCCCAATCTAACGGACGACATCCATGTCGTCTAACGTGTAGTAAAACTAAGTGCTTAACATATGTGGTTGACGTTAATCATTAGCGATTCATCGATTTTAATGCTGCACGGATGATGTCACTGGCTTCTGTGAAGTCGGCTTTCACTGCATTAATCAGTTTTTGTGCTTCAGCAGGTTTGTAGCCTAATGACTGTAATGCAGCTTCGGCTTCGGCCACTGCAGAGTTCCCCATAAACTGAATCTGGGGTGCAGTAGAATTGGCCGGTGTGGTACCTGTGGCCATCGCCTTAAAGCGGTCTCGCAGCTCAATCATCAGGCGTTCAGCGGTTTTTTTGCCCACCCCCGGTACTTTGACCAAGGTGTTGAGGTCTTCGTTCTCAACTGTGTGAATCAGCATTTCTACACTTAACGTTGACAGAATACCCAGTGCCATTTTTGGGCCAACGCCATTCACCTTTAATAAGGTCCGGAAAATGGTTTTTTCCTGGGCATTTAAAAAGCCATAGAGTAACTGCGCATCTTCACGTACGGCCAGATGTGTCCACAGGGTAATGTGCTGACCTTTCTGGAGCTGGCAAAAGGTGGTAAGTGGTGTATCAATTTCATAACCCACTCCATTTACATTTAACAGGACAGTCGGTGCTTCAAGCGCCAGTACTTCACCAATTAGGCATCCAATCATCTTTTATCATCACTAAATTCAGTTTGTAGCATAGTAGTCAGCATTTTCAGTAAAGGCAAAACCACTGCTGCACAATGGGGGATTTTACTGTCATCATCACTTAATACAGCAGGATATTTTATAATAATCCGACTTTATTGCCCTGTAATTCCTGTGACAGGTTATAGGCCTGATGATCAGAAAATTTTGAGATAATATCCAGGACCTGCATAATATTTTCATAATGGCTGGCTGTGAAATTCGCACCTGAGCGTTGCAGAATCGACATCAGGCGCTGTTCCTTAAAGCTCAGCGTTTTATGCGGTATAGTCAGCGGAATAAATGCATCCAGAATATTCTGCAAGCATTGATGAGCAATGATTTCCAGTCCTGCTTTTTGCGGATGCTCAAAAATCCTGTCACGCGCCAGTTCTTTGGCCCGGTCAATCCCGCTTTCAATATCTGCTGTGCAATATTGCAATAACCCACCCTGTAACTGGCCCGATAAAATCTGGTCATGATGTCGGGCAAAGGCCGTGGTCACTTCATTCACCAGGCGTTTCATCACACGGCCACGCAAGGCGGCAATTTTCTGCTGCCAAGTGGTATTTTCCATGGCTATCTCGGACGGAACACCATAGTCGCCCAGCAGATTTAGAAATACCGGCTCCACTTCCTCATAACTCAGCATATTCAGGCTGATGCCATCTTCTAGGTCAATCAGGGCATAACAGATGTCATCGGCTGCTTCGAGCAGATAGGTGAGTGGGTGACGGCAGTATTGATACTCGTCTAACTGGATCAGTCCAAGCTCTTCTGCGATCTGTTTTAAAATGTCTTTTTCCGCCTGATAACAGCCAAATTTGGCTCGTTGACTGGCCGGGCGGTCACCTTGAGATGCAATGGTTTTGGACAGCCACGGATATTTCAAATAAGCGCCTAAAGTGGCATACGTCAGGCGCATGCCACCGTCGTTGGGATGATAGTCAATCTTGGTCAGCAGGCGCAGACCTTGGGCATTGCCCTCAAACTGGCGTACATCGGCTTCCTGCTCGGGACTCAAATCTTTTAAGAAGTCCGTATGCGATACATCATCAAACCATTCCCGAATTGCATATTCACCCGCATGACCAAAGGGCGGATTACCAATATCATGCGCCAGACAGGCTGCCTGAATAATGGCACCGACATCTGCCGGGGAAATCCAGGGTGGCAGCCGGTCTTTAATTTTCTCTGCTGCCAGCATTCCCAGCGAGCGTCCAATACAGGACACTTCAAGCGAATGGGTTAAACGGGTGTGAATCCCGTCATGCTGGGTCAGGGGGTGAACCTGCGTTTTACGGTTCAGCTGCCGGAAGCTCTGGGAAAAAATAATCCGGTCATAATCTTTATGGAACGGGCTGCGGGCCAGTTCAGTACTTTGCTTTTTACTACCAATCCGAACTGTGGAAAGCAGTTCTAACCAACGCATTTGAGTCATTTATCATTATTCAGTTCTTTGCTCTGTGCATCATGCCAAAAAAGTGACGACAGCACTAGGGTGCTGCGACATGAATTGTCGGAACACACAAAAATCTGTGGAAATTTCAGTTGAACAGTTGCCATAAAAAACAGGTCATATTGACCTGTTTTTGTCTCATGAGAGTGGTGTACTAAAGCAAATCTTCACCACTGATCTTGGCTTCCTGGATGTCTTTATAGACTCCCATACAAATGACGAACAGAATCATCGTCGCCACCAATGGCCAAAAAAGTACATATAGGGTCATAAATTGACTACTCATCTGAAATCTCCTTATTTACTTTTCTCAGATACCTGGTGAAATTCAATCACCATTTTATTGATTTGTTTAAAATCAAATCGTTCTTTGCTATTCATTAAAGTCAGGACAGTACAGACAATGGCGCTGCTGCCATAGGCGGTCAGAGAACTCAATAGCGTGCCATAATCACGCAGGAAGCCGATGGTCCATGGAAGGAAGCCGATACTGGCCAGAATGCCGACCACCAGGCCAACTTTCTTGCCAAAGAAGCCAAAGCTCATCAGACCCAGTACCACACCAATACCGAGGGTCGCCATAAGCTCAAAGCCAAGTGCGATCAGACCCTGAATCGGCAGCCATTCAAATCGAACCACCAGAAAGCTTAAAAATGCGATACCGACAGACCAGTTAAAGGCACGAGCATTGACCTTGTCCCAGTACAGGCTGGCAATCACCGGGAATACAATGGCACCCCAGAGCGCGCCGACGAAAATCAGCATCGCCAGAATATCGAATTTAAGCGTGGCAATTAAAATACCGAGCATGGTGGCTACAATCATGGTCATCCGGCCAATAAACAGCATCTTCTTCGGATCAGGGCGATTTTTAGCAATCTGTTTGCCATAAATGTCGGTCATTACGATGGCAGACAAGGCGGATAAGTCCGAATCCGCCGTTGACGAAAGCGCGCCAATTACCATGAAAAAGAGTAAGGCCACCATAAATGGAGACAGATACGTCGCTGCCATTTGTGGAATCAGGTTGTTCAGGTTGCCATCAATCGGCTGAATACCGGCAAAGAGTGCCAATAATCCGAGCATTCCTAAACCGACGACAATCGCTGCATAACCAATGGTTGCGGTAATGAAACTCGGTTTGATCAGGTCTTTACGGACTGCAAACATGCGTTGAGCAATGGTCTGGTTACCAATTGCATAGGCCAGTACCGCCACAAAAAATGGTGCGCCCTGTTCTAAAAATGCGGTTTTTGAAAAGAAATCCAGTTGTTCAGGTTGCAGATTATGCATGCCGGTCTGGAACAGTGACGGGCCGCCCAGCGTAAAAAATAGCGTTGGAATAATGATCACTGCCGCCACAATCATGGCAACCAGTTGACCAAAGTCGGTAAATACCGAGGAGCGGAAACCTGACCATAAAGTATAGGACAGGACGCCAAATCCGGTAATCAAGACCCCATGGATAAAGCTGAGGGGAGACAGAATTTCAACCAGCGCACCAGCTGCGGTAAAGTTTACCATCAGGCTGATTACGCTCCCGACAATGTTGGAGCCGGCCAGAATCATCTGGCTCTGGTTGCCATGCCGCGCATGCATGATTTCTGCCAAAGTGTGCGCATTGGGTGCCAGTTCGCGGAAACGTTTGCCAAATGGATAGATAAATAAAATCATCAGTGCACCCCACAAACCATAGTGTAAGGCACCGGAAACACCGTATTTATATCCGGACGAAGCTGCTGCATAAAATGAAGCGGCCCAGATCCAGGTGGCGGTCATACTGGCCGCAGACATTCCAAAGCCGATGGAGCCATTCGAGACCATATATCCATCGACATTTTCATTTTTTTGCTTAATGCGTAACGACAATAGAAAGGTGATGCCATAGAAAAGCACCATCAATAGTACAGTTGCTGTACTAGTGAATTGAAACATATATACTCCTTAAGCGGGTCACCTTTTGTTTTTGAAAATTAAATCATTGGCAACAGATTAAGGCTCTAGATTAGACAGAGCAGTGAAGCTACAGAAAATAAAAAAACCAGTGTCTGAATATCAATTTGATATGCATATCTGCAGCAGAAAAGAGGATGGTTTATGCGTCCCGAATCTGGACATTTCCTCAACAATTGGCGTAGAGGTTAACATAAAATCATCAAATTTAATGATGAAGTCCTCAATTATGCAGATTCTTTGCTGATATAAGGCTATTTTCGATTTCTACATCTTCTAATATGTGGACCTGTGAGTGGTATATTTTTATAGGAATTACAGCCATTTATTGCAGGGTTTTTAATTAGAATAAAGATTGATATTAGTCAGGAAATAAAAAAGTAACAAAATTTTAATATTTGCTATTTTCTGCATTATGAGTCGTGATTTTTCTCATAATAGGCCACGAAATTATCATTAATTCATGTCTCATGCTGCCTATATATACTAAATTTTTACATAAGAATAGAGACTGAGAATCAGTTTAAATTTAAGCTTTATATTTTCAATTGATTAGCGTTTAATTTCACTCTTTTGAGTGAGAGGTTTAAGAAATATTTGAATCAATATTCTGGGTTAATATGTCAATAAAAGCAGGCCTAATATCTCTAAAATGTATTTAATAAAATAACCCTATTTATTTTAAGTCTCACTCCTTGTTAAAAACTAGGGTGGGGTCCTATATATGAGATTCAAGTATCTTTAAATGCAGCTCATATATTAAAAGGAGCGAGCAGGATAATCCGGGCTGCCCGATATTATTGGAAGTCGATTGAAGCAGGCGACATGACAGGTTTATGCCCAGCAGGACCAAATATATAGAACAGCGAGGCAGAGTCTTGACGCGTGCGCTGGAGTCCGGAATAAAGATAGCGGGATACAAAATTATTTCGGTATGGCAACTCGCTGACAAGACACAGAGAGACGAGCTGAAAAAATGAACCCGAGTGTTTTTAGTCTATCTCGAGAAGCTTGAGCCTAAACCTATCCTTTCCTTAATAAGGTTTTTATAGCGGCTCAAGAATAAGTGCTGTACGCATTTTAAGTAGTCTTGCTGTTGAAAAATAATACAATTTTATTAAATGAAATTATTCTTCATCGGTTTTGATTTTTATTTAACAAATTGTGTTAGTCTACGCGACCCGATTCAATTTTCCTGCTTGAAAATAAAACAATATTTTAAAAATACAGAATATTTCAGCAGTAGTTTTCGTATTTGCCATCTAGCCGATTTCCTTATTTCACAGTAGAATATGCGCTCTCTCAAGTCACATTGTGGCATGGTTTACGACCATCCCGTGGAGCCAAAATCAGCATGTTTATTGTTGCCGGTGCACCTGCACATTCTTCATTTAAGAAAACTCAACTACTTTCACGTTTATCGTCAATTAGTTCTGTTCAATCAATTGAAAGTCAATGGGTCTACCTCTTTGACCAAGCGCTCAACGAGCAACAACAGCAATCCGCTTTGCAGCTTTTAAATGATGGTCAATCTTTTGATTTACACCAAGCGACAAGTGATGAAATCCAGATTTTAGTAACACCACGATTAGGCACCATTTCTCCATGGTCATCCAAAGCGACAGATATTTTCAAGAACTGTAATACCCCAGTTCATCGTCTGGAACGCGGTGTTTTATTTACCTTGAAAGGTGAAAAAGAGCTTTCTAAAGAAGTACTGCAGGTTTTACATGACCGCATGACTGAAAGCGTGTTTAATACGATTGAAGATGCTGCGGCACTGTTTACTGAAACAGCACCAAAACCTTTGAACTCGATTGATATTCTGGGTCAGGGCAAGGCAGCGTTAGTTCAGGCGAACAATGAATTCGGTTTTGCACTGTCTGATGAAGAAATTGATTATTTAACCGATGCCTTTAACAAGCTGGGCCGTAACCCGAACGATATTGAGCTGATGATGTTTGCACAGGCAAACTCTGAGCATTGCCGTCACAAAATCTTCGGTTCAGAATGGACCATTGATGGTGAAGTTCAGCCTTTGTCACTGTTCCAGATGATCAAGAACACCTATAAGGAATCACCAACAGATGTATTGTCTGCTTATAAAGACAACGCCTCAGTGATTGTAGGTTCTGATACGCAACGTTTCTATCCAACCAAGGAAGATAACGGCCAGCACGTTTATAAATATAAGAGCCAGGCCGCTCATATTCTGATGAAAGTGGAAACACACAACCACCCGACTGCGATTGCGCCATTTGCCGGTGCTGCGACCGGTTCAGGCGGTGAAATCCGTGATGAAGGTGCGACAGGTCGTGGTGGTAAGCCGAAAGCTGGCTTAACCGGTTTCACAGTATCTAACCTGAATATTCCTGGTTTTGAACAGCCTTGGGAAGAAAACTACGGCAAACCATCACGTATGGCATCGCCACTGCAAATCATGATTGAAGGCCCACTCGGTGGCGCAGCGTTTAACAACGAATTTGGTCGTCCGGCTTTAAATGGTTATTTCCGTACTTTTGAACAGAACGTCAATGGCGAAGTGAAAGGCTTCCATAAGCCGATCATGATTGCAGGTGGTTACGGTAACATCCGTCCTGACCATGTAGAAAAAGATCCGATCCAGCCGGGCGACTTGCTCATCGTGCTGGGTGGTCCTGCGATGCTGATCGGTCTGGGCGGCGGCGCAGCGTCTTCTGTAGACAGCGGTACCATGGGTGAAAATCTCGACTTCGCATCGGTACAGCGTGAAAACCCGGAAATGGAACGCCGTTGTCAGGAAGTCATTGATACTTGCTGGCGCATGGAAGATGAAAACCCGATCGTTTCGGTACATGACGTCGGTGCAGGCGGTATTTCGAATGCAATGCCTGAACTGGTCAATGACCACGAACTGGGTGCGGTACTGGATCTGCGTAAGATTCCATCTCTAGAGCCAGGCATGTCGCCAATGGAAATCTGGTCAAACGAAGCACAAGAGCGTTATGTGCTTGCGATCCGTCCAGAATCTCTACCACTGTTTGAGTCAATCTGTGCGCGTGAACGTTGTCCGTTTGCGGTGCTGGGCGAAGCGACTGAAGCGCGTCATTTAACTGTTGAAGATCCATTATTTGGCAATAAGCCGGTGGACATGCCAATGCAGGTGATGCTTGGCGGTACCCCGCGTATGAGCCGTTCATATGAAACAGTGGAGCGTAAAGGTGATGACTTTGATGCGTCTAAAGTCACTGACCTGAAAGATGCGATTTATCGCGTGATCAAGAACCCGACAGTTGCATCTAAATCATTCCTGATCACTATTGGTGACCGCTCGATTACCGGTATGGTTGCACGTGACCAGATGGTGGGTCGTTGGCAGATTCCTGTCGCGGATGCTGCAGTGACCACCACCAGTCTAGTTGGTTATAACGGTGAAGCAATGGCGATGGGCGAGCGTCCACCGGTAGCATTGTTAAATCCGGCAGCATCTGCACGTTTATCGGTTGCTGAGTCTATTACAAATATCATGTCGGCGAAGATTAAACAGATCAGCGACATCAAACTGTCTGCAAACTGGATGGCGGCTGCCGGTCAACCAGGTGAAGACCAGGCATTGTTTGAAGGCGTAAAAGCCATCGGTATGGAAATGTGTCCAGCACTGGGAATCGCGATTCCTGTGGGTAAAGACTCATTGTCGATGCGTACGACCTGGAATGACGAAGGTACAGATAAATCTGTGACTTCGCCAATGTCAGGGGTAATCACGGCATTTGCGCCAGTGACTGATGTGCGCAAGACATTGACCCCTGAATTGAAAAACATCGATTCTGTACTGCTACGTATCGATCTTTCTAAAGGCCAATTCCGTCTAGGCGGCTCGATTCTGGCTCAGGTTTATAAAGCGATTGGTTCAGTAACCCCTGACGTTGATAGCTTTGATGACTTGAAAGCTTTCTTTGCACTGGTTCAGGAGTGGAACGATCGCGACCTGATCAAGGCCTATCATGACATCGGTGATGGCGGCTTATTGGCTACTGTTGCAGAAATGATGTTTACGTCACGTCTGGGCGTTGCACTCGAAGAACAATCTGTGGCTGCACTGTTCGCTGAAGAAATCGGGGCAGTTCTGCAAATTGCCAAAGCAGATTGGGAAGTATTGCAAGCAGAAGTTGCGACTTCAAGCTTGAAAGATGCTATCTCTGTTGTGGGTACAGTCAACAATATGGACCAGTTGTCTGTAAATGGTCTGGTACTTGAGCGTGCCGATTTGCAAGTGGCCTGGACTGAAGTTTCTCATCAAATCCAGCGTTTACGTGACAACGTCGAAACTGCGGATCAAGAATTTTCCCTGATTACAGACCAGTCCCACCAGGGCTTGATCGCTCAACCGACATTCGATTTGAATGAGCCAGTTGAAGCTCCATATATCAATTCACGTCGTCCAAATATGGCAATTCTGCGTGAGCAGGGTGTGAATGGTCATGTTGAAATGGCAGCTGCATTCGATAAAGTAGGCTTCAACACGGTTGACGTACATATGAGTGACCTGCTGGCTGGCCGTATCAGTCTGGATGACTTTGAAGGTCTGGTGACCTGTGGTGGCTTCTCTTATGGTGACGTACTCGGTGCAGGCGGCGGCTGGGCCAAATCTGTATTGTTTAACCCGCAGCTACGTGACCAGTTCGAGAAATTCTTCAACCGTCAGGAAACCTTCTCTTTAGGTATTTGTAATGGTTGTCAGATGTTGTCTCAATTGGCACCCCTTATTCCGGGGGCAGATGCATGGCCGCGTTTCCATCGCAACAAGTCAGAGGTTTTTGAAGCACGTAGTGTTAACGTTCGTGTCGAGAAATCTCATTCTGTATTGCTAGAAGGCATGGAAGGTTCTATTCTTCCAATCGCTGTGGCGCATGGTGAAGGTCGTGTGGTTGCATCTGCTGAAAATCTGGCTGCACTGAATGCAGGTAATCAAGTGATTATGCGCTATGTTGACAGCCAAGGTCAGGCAACAGAACAATATCCATTAAACCCGAACGGTTCGCCTGAAGGGATCTCTGGTGTAACTTCTCAAGATGGTCGTGCAACAATTCTGATGCCACACCCAGAGCGTAACTTCCGTGCGGTTCAGCATTCTTGGAAACCGGAAGACTGGGATCAAGATGGTGCCTGGTTACGTATGTTCCGTAATGCACGTAAGTTTATTGGTTAATTTTTATAAATTCATCTGAATGAAAAGCCGCCTTCGGGTGGCTTTTTTATTGGGTGATATTTTTCTTTTATTTTTGCTCTTTTAAGGAATTAAACCAGTGATTAACTTTATGAAAAGAGAGAAATTTAATAGTATCTTCCAGAAAGGTAGCTGCTGCTTTGAAGGGAGTTTATTTGCTAAACTTTTTAGCTGTTCCTCCAGCAGGTTCGCAAGTAATCTTTGATTAGACATCATGATGCTTGATCCATATGATGGATTAATACTCCTAGAATATATACCAATTGATATGCTTAAACTCATTTATTACGTTCCTGAATCTCATCTTGAATCGACTAAACTTGCCATTTTTACAGCCGGTGCCGGAGGGATAGGCGATTATGAACATTGTGCCTGGCAGATTTTAGGCACTGGCCAGTTTAAGCCGCTGAAAGGCGCTGATCCATTTATTGGTGAGGTCGGTGAGCTTGAACAAGTTTCAGAATGGCGGGTAGAAACCATTGTGCCTGAACATAAGGCCAGTGAGGTGGCACGGGCGTTAAAGGCCATACATCCTTATGAAGAGCCGGCTTTTGAGTTTATTCAAATGGTGGAGATTCCACTCTAATAGCTTTTAAACCAATATTCGGTACACTGAAACGCCATCCGCACTGGTTTAAGGCAGGACTGAAGATGAAAAAAAATCTGTGATGTATCGACAGCGAGAAGGTTTGAGCCGATTTTGTGGATGACAATACTTCGATGTTTCGACCTACTTTGTCCCAAAACAACAGTAGGTCGAAGCGAAAGTTAATGTCAAAATTAAGACCTTATTGAAAAAGAGTCCATCTGGAAGAACCTTAAACCTTCTGAATAAACAGCTCACGATCAAAACGGTACTGCGGGAAGAATACGCCATCTTTCGCACGCTCACCTGCTGCAATGACCATGACAGGATATTGTCCATCATTTAATGCCAGAATTTCACGTACCAGCGGCTCATCAAATCCTTCCATCATGCAGCTGTCAAAGCCATAAGCACGTAAGGCCAGAACCAGATTTTCACAGGCCAGTGCTGTGGTTTTGCTGGCCCACAGTTTGGCATCCGCAGGATTAAATGCTGATACTGGCATTTGCTTGTCCAGTGTACGGGCAACTTTGAACGCCACTTTCTTAAAATTGCCAAAGGCATTCAGATAACCGGTTTTGTAGTTATAGGGAATGTATTTGTAGTATTTCTTGACTGCAGGTGGGGCTTCTGGAAATGGAAACTCATTAATATTACGTTTGGCCATTTCATCTATACGGTCAGTGCGGGCAACACAGACAATCAGTTCAGATGCTGTCTTGGCAGCCAGCTGGCTCATGCAGGCTTTCACCAGGCGTTTCTTTTTGGCAGGACTTTGTACCACATAGAAGGTCCAGGGCTGCAAGTTCGATGAGTTGGGGGCCAGTAAGGCGAGGTCCAGACAATCATCGAGCACTTCGGCAGGAATCGCTTTGCTGGTAAATTTACGTACCGAACGGCGGCTTTCAATCACCTTACGGAAGTTGTCTACATCAATATCTTGGGGAGCAGGCTCGTAGTAGCGCTTTTTTTCAGTCATGGTATTTATATTCTTTTTACAGTGATGTGGAAAGAAATGGGGGTGAAATATAAGAAAACCACCCAGCTTATCGAACCAAGTGGTTTTATAGACAAACTTAAATTAGTTGAATTGAGAAAAATCCGGCTTACGCTTTTGCATAAAGGCCGCAACTGCTTCCATCATTTCAGGTGAGCCAACACGCTGCATAAAGATGTCAGCTTCATGATCAATCCATTCAACAATTTCATTTAAATTATGTTTCATCAAGGCTTTGGACTGGACCAGAGAAGCCAGCGGAAGGGCCGCCAGTTGAGCAGCTTGCTGTGCTGCTTTACTATAAACCTCTTCTTCAATACTGTTCACTAAATTGGCTGAACGTGCTGTTTCACTGTTAAATTTTTGTGCAGTAAGTAATAACTCAGCCGCCTTGTGATAACCCGCCTGTTCAATTAACAATTTACTTGAAGCTCCTTCAGGAGAAAGTCCCAGACTGACAAAAGGAATCTGGAACAGGGCAGTATGATCACTATAAACCAGGTCACAATGCAACAGGATCGTTACCCCAATACCAATAGCTACACCGCGTACGGCTGCAATCAAAGGCTTAGAAAATTTAGCTGCCGATTTTAATAAAATAAAAGGAGGGCCTTCTGCTGCAGGGGCCTGACCCTTCATTGCTGCATACTTCATAAAGTCTTGCATGTCATTGCCTGCACTAAAATCTGCATCCTGACCGCGTAAAATTACCACCCGGACACTGCTGTCCTGATCGGCTTCATCGAGCGCCTGGGCAATCCATAAGTATAATTCACCATACAAGGCATTTTTGGCTTCAGGGCGGTTGATAGCCAGCGTGAGTACGCCCTGATCTAAAATTGCGTTTAAATGCGGATGAGGTTGTTGAATACAGCTCAGTGTCATCGTACTATCCTTGCTTTAAAACTTAATTTAATTTTATGGCGTTTATTATGTCGCATATTTATTTAAACGACACAACTCTCGAGTCATAAAAAATTGATCTGTTATGAACTATACATTTGATTATCTGGTTTTTATTGGCCGTTTTCAGCCCTTTCATCTGGCCCATATGCAAACCATTAAAATTGCATTAAAACAAAGCCGGCAAGTGATTCTGGCCTTAGGTTCGGCACAGAATGAACGGAATATTAAAAATCCATTTAGTGCTGCTGAGCGTGAACAGATGGTTTTATCTAATTTTTCCGCTGAAGATCAACAACGGATCAAATTTGTTCATGTGATTGATGTTTATAATGACCAAAAATGGCAGAAACTGGTCAAATCACTCGTCACAGGTGTCGTTGAACCAGATGCAAAAGTGGGTTTAATTGGCCATTTTAAGGATGAATCTTCCTATTATCTTAAGCTGTTTCCTGAATGGGAGATGGTCGAGCTTGAAAGCCTGAAAGGCGCAATTTCAGCAACGCCGCTACGTGAAGCTTATTATGCTGGGAAAATTATTGAATCGGCTTTTCCCTTGGGAACCAGTGAGTTTTTACATCAATTTCAAAAAACACCTATTTACCAACAATTGCGGCACAAATACCTGACTCAAGACAAAACCAATCTTGAGTAAGCTAATAGCTCAAGGCAAGCAATTGCAGCGGCCTAGGAGTGAAGCAGATGAATGTCAGGATCGCGAAAAGCGTCTTAGTTGCAGGAATACTGAGCTTAAATTTTGCTACTCATGCCACTCCTCAGCAATGGGAACTCACGCCAGAAACTCAAGTCGGTTTTGAGATCAAGTCGATGGGGTTGTCGATTGTAAAAGGTAAATTTGAGCAGATTCAGTCTAGCATGAGTTTTGATCCTGCAGCTCCACTCCATGCCTCCGCCCAGTTTGTTCTCGACATCAAAAGTTTGAGTTTAAATAAGCCCTCGTTGAGTAATCTGATTCTGGGAGAAGATTTCTTTGATGTTGAAAAATATCAGACTGCGACTTTCACGAGCCGTGAATTTATCGTTTTAGGTCCTCATCACTACAGTATTACAGGTGATTTATCCTTGCGGGGCGTGACCCGACGGGTGGTTTTGGATACTATCTTAAAACCCAGTATCAGCCAGCCCCAACGTTTGGATGTTGACGCGACGACAGTGATAACACGCAGTGACTTTGGAATGAAAAAAGCATTTGGCGGGATTGGAGAAAAAGTCAATATTGTAGTTTCTGGACAATGGCAGCTTAAATAGGCTCGGCTCTAAAAACGGCTCTGGTTGAATAAGGAGCTGGCCTGATGCAAGATCACTCCGGTTAATACCCTAAGAGCAGGAGATTGCTGCTGCCAGTGATGCCAATACCATGGCACATCGCATTGGCATTCTGGCAATATCTCGACCAGTGCGCTATTTTCAAGACAGTCAGCGATTTGATATTCAGGCACTAAACCATAACCCAGTCCTGAAAAAATGGCCTCAGCAAATGCTGTTGCAGAGGGAGTGTAATAAAAAGCAAAGCATTGCTGATGTAAGCCGAATTGAGCCAGCAATGTGTGGCTATGCAAATGATCTTGATCATTATAAATGACGGCAGGGGCCTTAGGTAGCGCCTCTCGACTTATCCCTCGTTTAAACCACGATTGTACAAAAGCAGGGGTCGCCACCATGCGATACGCATCTTTCCAAGACAATGTGCTTTACAGCCCGACATGGCTTCATTTTGGCTACTAATGCAGGCATTGACTTGGCCTTGTTGCAAAAGCTTATGCGTTTCACTTTGAACGGTCATCCGAAGATGCAAAGCAATCTTTTTTTGAAATGAGTGTGACTGACAGGCAGGGCAATAGCCAAGTACCCGCAAGCTTACTGCGGAGGCGGTGATATTTAATACTTTTGCTGCAACGTCAAAACTTCGTGTTTCGGCAACTGCCAGAAAAGCCGCATAATTTTAGAATTAAGGAGCATGGGCTAGCTAAAAGAAATTTGGTCTGGATGATATTTTCTTAATTATATTTAATTCAAAAGTCGGATATGGAGAATGATGGCATTTTTATAATGAAATGACATGTCGATGTTAAATGCCTATATACAGGGGCTAGCCATTGGTTTTAGCCTGATTATTGCCATTGGTGCGCAGAACGCTTTTGTGTTGAAACAAGGATTGAAACAGTAGCATATCTTTGCCATTTGTCTCTGCTGTGCATTATCAGATGCCATCCTGATTTCAGCTGGAGTTTTAGGTTTCTCACAGCTGATGCTGTTATATCCGCATTGGCTGAACATTGCCAAGTATTTGGGTGCGACGTTCTTGTTGATCTATGGTGCACAACATTTTTATCAGGCCGGGAAAAGTGAGCAGCGCTTAATACCAGACCAAGATGCAGAGCCTGTCTTATATAAAGTCCTATGCATCTGTCTAATACTGACCTGGCTGAATCCGCATGTCTACCTAGATACTGTGATATTAATGGGGTCTATCTCCACCCAATATGCAAATGCACAATTTTATTTTGCTCTGGGAGGAATCACTGCCTCCTTCGTATTCTTTTTTAGCCTGGGCTATGCGGCACGTTATTTGCAGCCGGTTTTTCATCGCCCTCAAGCCTGGAAGATACTGGATATACTGATCGGCTGCGTGATGTGGTCAATTGCGATTTCTTTATTAAATTAAGTCTATTGGGAGCATGAATCTAAGAAAAAGACATGAAGAGGAACTTCATGCCTTTTTAGGGGAGGAGAGCAAGTTAAGCCGCTTGAAGGGCTTTTAAATCCTCTAGCACCTGCTCAGCATGACCTGCAGCTTTCACTTTGCGGTATTGTTTAAGCAATATGCCGTTATGGAAAATAAAAGTTGAGCGTTCAATGCCCATAACTTTTTTGCCATACATATTTTTTTCTTTGATCACATCAAAGTGATTACATAACACTTCTTCTTTATCGCTAATCAGATTAATCGTCAGATTTTGCTTTTCAGTAAAGTTTTGATGGGCTTTAACCGAATCACGTGAAATACCAATAATTGTGGTATTTAAAGCATCAAACTGATCTTTTAGGCATGAAAAACTGACCGCTTGAGTGGTACAGCCGGGGGTAGAATCTTTGGGATAAAAATAAATCACCAGCCATGGTGTATCCAGTTGAGCTAAATTGATTTCACCTGTCGTGGCAGGAAAATTCTGGTCAAGTAAACTGATCTCAGACATGACTACTCCAATTTCTATAGATTTTTCAAAAAAATAAGCCACATATTGTGGCTTATTCTAGCAAATAATCTGGACGGATTATTTCTTTGCTGCCTGAGCAGATTTCATCGCTTCTTCAGTTAAATTTTTCAATTTACCAGTCAGCTGCGGACCGAAACATGCTTGCAGATCTTTATTCTGTTTTTGTACAAACGCTAAAGTACCCGGGCTTTTTTTCTGGTTAATCGTACTTTGGATTTCCCATTTTTGAGCATTGGTCAGCTTGCCGTCTGCTTCTACAGCACAGCTACAATACTTGCTCACTTCAGCAGCAGTCAGTTTTTTGCCTTTAGCAGTTTCATCTTTACAAACATTGATCAATGCAGCTTTAACATTGGTGCTTTTATAAGCTTGTTGTAATTTGTCTTCGGCTGCATGGGTTGCCGTTGTAAACATTGCCGCAGCTGAAACGATCGCTGAAAGAACGATACTTGATTTTAACATTTTCATATATTCTACCTTGTCTTTACGGTATATAACGTGTCGGGTCTTCAACACCTGCGTCTGCAAAACCTTGTTTGCGTAAACGACAACTGTCGCATTTTCCACAGGCACGTCCTAGGTCATCTGCCTGGTAGCAAGATACCGTTTGACTGTAGTCTACGCCATGTTCCAGACCTAAGCGAATAATATTTGCTTTGGATAAATGTAACAAAGGTGTTTCAAATTTGAGCGCCTGACCTTCAATACCGACTTTGGTGGCAAGGCGAGCCATGTTGGCAAAAGCTTCAATAAACTCTTGGCGGCAGTCTGGATAGCCCGAATAATCCACTGCATTAATTCCGATTACGATGGCCTCAGCGTGTAAGACTTCTGCCGCTGCCAGGGCATAAGAGAGGAAGATGGTGTTGCGTGCAGGGACATAGGTAATAGGAATACCTTCCTGTTCCTGATCCGGGATCTCAAGGCTAGGATCAGTCAGGGCTGAGCCACCCAGGTTACCTAAATCAATATTAATTACACGGTGTTCTATACCCGCACGTTTTGCCAAGGCACGTGCTGCGTCCAGCTCGGTGGTAGAGCGCTGACCGTACATAAAGCTTAGCGCAATACATTCATACCGTGCCTGCGCCCAAGCCAGACAGGTTGTTGAGTCTAATCCGCCAGATAACAATACAATGGCACGAGGGCGCATAACTGATACTCCAAAAATAACTTTATAAAAAATTAACGACCTGTTTCATCGTTCCATAACAACTTGTGAAGTTGCAGCTGGAAACGAACCGGGAGATGGTCTTCCAAAATCCATTGGGCTAAATCACGTGCCAGTGCTGGCAAGTGTACCGAACCTTTTTCAATCGCAAATGCGGGCGAAAACCAAACTGTACTGACTTTCTGCTCCAGTTGATAGAGCTCTACCTGCTGTTTTGACCATTCATAGTCTTCACGGTTACAAATGACGAACTTGATCTGATCATGCGGGCTTAAATGGTCCAGATTAGAAAGCAGATTTCGTGAAACTTCACCTGAAGTTGGGGTCTTTAAGTCTAAAATTTTAGATACACGCGGGTCTACCTTTGACACATCGAGTGCACCGCTGGTTTCAAGCGATACTTCACAGCCCAAGTCTGCCAGGCGCTGCATCAAGGGCAGGGCATTGGGCTGCGCTAAGGGTTCACCACCTGTCACACAAATATAAGGGGTTTTAAAAGCGAGTGCAGTCTGAATAATATCATTCAGAGCTTGACGTTCACCGCCTTCAAAAGAATAGGTGGTATCGCAGTAGGTACAGCGTAGTGGACAGCCGGTTAAACGAATAAATACCGTTGGCAGTCCAGCCGCATTGGCTTCACCTTGTAATGAATAAAAGATCTCCGTAATGCGTAAACCCGCAGACGGATCAGAAACAGGAATAGCAGAAGATCGAAGCATATTCATAACACTATTAACCACTGAAAAAAATAATTAGGTATAAAAATAAAAATCCCTACGATCATTGCTAACCGTAGAGACGAGGAGCGGTTGAGGCCCCGAGGAACAATAAATGTTCCGCAGCAGACTACATCTTAATCTTCACGAAGTAAGTCATTTAGGCTAGTTTTAGCCCGAGTTTTGGCATCTACCTTTTTCACGATGATTGCAGCATACAGGCTGTATGTACCACATTTAGAAGGAAGGCTGCCCGATACTACGACAGAACCTGCAGGAACCCGACCATAGTAAATTTCGCCAGTTGCGCGGTCATAAATTTTGGTAGACTGACCAATAAATACGCCCATGGAAATGACCGAACCTTCCTCTACAATCACACCTTCTACAATTTCAGAACGCGCACCGATGAAGCAGTTATCTTCAATAATAGTTGGGCCTGCCTGAAGGGGTTCAAGTACCCCCCCAATGCCTACCCCACCTGACAGGTGAACATTCTTACCAATTTGTGCGCATGAGCCGACAGTAGCCCACGTGTCAACCATGGTGCCTTCATCAACATAAGCACCAATGTTCACATAAGAAGGCATCAATACCACATTTTTTGCCTGATAAGAACCCTTACGCGCTACAGCAGGAGGAACGACGCGCACACCCGCTGCTTTAAACTGCTCTTCGGTCCATTCGGTAAATTTGGTATTTACCTTGTCATAGAAACGAAGGTCACCAGCTTCCAGCGATTGATTGTCGTTTAATTTAAATGATAACAAGACTGCTTTTTTTATCCATTGATGAACTATCCATTCACCATTGATTTTTTCTGCGACCCGTAAAGTACCATTGTCCAGACCAGCAATTACGTCCTCTACTGCTTGACGGACTTCAGTAGGACAATCTGCTGCGCTAAAATTTGCACGGCCTTCAAACGCTTGCTCAATGATTGTTGAAAGCTGAAGCATGAGTTTCCTTCCGAAAAAAATTTCCAATATTTTACACTATATTTTTGGGAAAAAAGTAAAAACTCGGCAAGGTAATGGCTAATTTAAAAAGTAAAGTGATAAGTATAATTTCTTTATTTTTAATGTGTACAAACATTGTTTAAAAAACACTTACCATTCAACAAGAAAAACTAATTTGTATCAAAAAACAACAAAAGCTAAGCAAAACTTGCATAAAAAATATTCATTAACTCCTTTATATTGAGCTCATCACATAACTAATGATCAAAAAAAAGTTCTTTTAAGGAGAGAAATAATGAAATCTTTATATCAAGCTTTAGCTGTATCCGTTTTAGCGGTAGCAGCAGGCTCTACAATGGCGGCTGATGAAACAGTTGTGACAGATGAGGGTGTGGCATCTTTTTCTTTCTTTAAACCTGCTTCTGTTCGTGCTGAAGTCGGAACGACCGGTTATGGTGGCGCACTTTCATGGAGTGTGAACCCGTATGTAGGTGTAACCCTAGGTTATAACGGTGGTGATATTTCCTGGTCTGATGACTTGTCAATCAATGGCACGAAATACGATCTGGATATGGACAATAACCTGACCTATTTAAATGCCGAAATCCGTCCTTGGGCCAACTGGTTTTATATGGCCGCGGGTGTAGGTTATATTGATAATGATTATGGCTTGGAAAGTCGTACAGGAGCTAATGGGGTTATTACTGTTGATGGTAACCGTTATCAAACTGTAGGTGGAACTACTGGTCGTGTAACTGGTGATCTATCATATAAAAATAATCTTGCACCATATGTAGGTATTGGTTTCTCACCAGCAATTACCAACCGTTGGGGCGTATTCGGTGAAATTGGTGCCTACTATAATGGCAATCCAAATGTTAATTTAACTTCAACTGGTAACTTTGAAGCACTTGATCCAAACGCACCAGATTTTGATACAGCGTTAAGAAATGAAGAGCGTGAAATTCGTAATGACAACGAATATGAATGGCTACCGGTTGCCAAACTGGGTGTAAGCTTCCGTTTCTAAACATTCATCTCAGCAATAAAAAAACAGGCTACGGCCTGTTTTTTTATTTATCATCTTGTTGATAAAACTGAGTATCTATTCCCGGGATGAAGTCATAGAGTCATGGCAGCCTTTTCAGGTGAGTTTGAAGGGGAGACTGTGATAGGTCAGAATCCTTGAAGGATACCAAATGGCTTGATGGCCGGTTTTTATACTAAGGTCGGGCTTGGTAGTGTTGTGGCTTAAACCTACTATAGTTAAAACCTAGAGATCCAATAATCTAAAGAAAACAACGACAAATCAAGATAAATCAAAGGAAGAGAGCATTCATGAGTTTTGCAGCCCAGATCAAGATTCCCGCCACTTATATGCGTGGAGGTACGAGTAAAGGCGTATTTTTTAAGCTGGATGACTTGCCGCCTGCTGCCCGGCAGCCGGGCCGAATTCGTGACCAGCTCCTGCTACGTATCATTGGCAGTCCTGATCCCTATGGCAAACAAATTGATGGGATGGGGGGAGCAAGTTCAAGTACCAGTAAAACTGTGATTCTATCCAAAAGCCAGCAAGAACATCATGATGTAGATTATCTGTTTGGACAGGTATCGATTGATCGACCTTTTGTTGACTGGAGTGGCAATTGTGGCAATCTGACCGCAGCAGTAGGTGCATTTGCGATTTCCAATGATCTGGTGGATCAGGCACGTATCCCGGAAAATGGAATATGTATAGTCCGAATCTGGCAAAAGAATATCCAGAAAACGATTATTGCGCACGTGCCTATGCAGAATGGCCAAGTGCAGGAATTGGGTGATTTTGAACTGGATGGAGTTACTTTCCCGGCGGCTGAGGTGCAGATTGAGTTTCTGGACCCGGCGGATGACAATGCCGAAGGTGGCTCAATGTTTCCAACAGGGTACCTGACCGAAACGCTGCACGTGCCAAATATTGGCAGCTTTGAAGTCACCATGATTAATGCCGGTATTCCAATCGTATTTTTAAAGGCTGAAGATCTGGACTATAACGGCACCGAGTTACAGGAGCATATTAATAATGATGCCGCTGCACTGGCAAAGTTTGAAACTATTCGTGCTTATGCTGCCAAGCAGATGGGACTGATTCAGGATGTTAGTGAAGCTGCAACCCGTCAACACACACCGAAAATTGCTTTTGTTGCAGCACCAAAGACTTATATTTCTTCTAGCGGTAAAGAAGTCACCGAAGCGGATAGCGATATTCTGGTACGCGCCTTATCTATGGGGAAACTACACCATGCCATGATGGGTACAGCTGCGGTCGCAATTGCAACGGCTGCTGCAATTCCGGGGACATTACTAAACCAGGTTGCCGGTGGGGGAGAGCGGGAATCGATTCGCTTTGGCCATCCTTCAGGAACTTTAAGAGTCGGCGCACAAGCAGTTCAGGAAAATGGTGAATGGAAGGTAAAAAAGGCCATCATGAGCCGCAGTGCGCGTGTGCTGATGGAAGGCTGGGTGCGGGTGCCTGAAGATGTTTTATCTTAATGCTTTTTTTAAATCGCCTAAGTAAGCCTCTGGCCCTGCGGTGGGTTTTTATGGGGCAGAAGAAGTGCTTTCCTGGATTTATCTTGTATTAATCCAGGAATTACAGAACAACAGGTCGATTTAAAGCTGAAAATTCAAAGTAATTCTAGGTACAATGCCTGCTAAGCACACAGGCGTTTAGCCGCTTGTCATTCTATTTTTCTGGACTACGTATTCGAGGCGAATGTGTCATCTATTACTGACGTATCAACCCATGCATTAACTCAAGCACAACAACGGATTCACCACGACTTACTGGCCGCTTTAGAGGCTTTTGCCATTCCTGAGCCGCTAAAGTCGGCAGTCCATCATGCCGTGATGCTTGGCGGCAAGCGGGTACGTCCAGCCCTGTGTTATGCCACCGCCTCCCTAAAGCCCAACCAGAATACCGCTGCGGTACGCCGTGCGGCTGTTGCGATTGAATTTATTCATTGTTATTCACTGGCCCATGATGATCTACCATGTATGGATAATGACCTGTTACGCCGTGGGCAGCCGACTTGTCATGTGGCCTATGGTGAAGATACGGCGCTGTTGGCCGGAGATATTCTGCAGTCCATGGCTTTTGAAATTCTGGGTAGCCGTCTGTTTGATCAGGGACCGGCTGTCGAGTCGTCGATTGTCTTGAAGCAGATGCAGATTTTAGCAACGGCCTCTTCAAAAATGGTCAATGGTCAGGTGCTTGATTTACAGTCTGAAGGCAAGAAAATTGATCAAGAGGCTTTAGAAACCATTCACCGTAATAAAACCGGTGCTTTAATCAGCGCAGCAATTATGATGGCGGCAGTGACAATCTTTGAAGGAACCGATCTGGCGATTCCTAAACTGCGTGAATTTGGACAGGTAATTGGTTTGGCCTTCCAGGTGCAGGACGATATTCTGGATATTATTTCCGACACGGAAGTGTTGGGTAAAACCGCAGGCAAGGATGAACAGGTTGAGAAATCGACGTATCCGGCCCTAATGGGTTTGGAGCAGGCCAAAATTTATGCCCAGCAATTACATGATCAGGCATTGACTGCTTTGGCTCATTTTGAAGGCGAAGCTGAGGAACTGATGCACATTACCCAGTTCCTGCTCCATCGTAAAAGCTAGTTGGAAAAATTGTGCCAAGACAGATGAAAACCCATCTATAAAAAAAAGAGGACTTAACGTCCTCTTTTTAGTGGATCGCTCAATTATTTGCTTTGGTTATACAGACGTTCTGCTTCTTCAAAACGGGTGGTAATTGCGGCAGTTGGGGTTTTGTCTATCAGGCTCACCAGTACAATCGCAATCCATGAGCACATAAAGCCGGGGATAATTTCATAGATTCCAGCTGGAATAACTCCCAGACCAGTAACGCCCAATGTGTTTTTCCAGAGAATAACCATAGCAGCACCGACGATCATCCCTGCCAGAGCACCATTTAAAGTCATGCGCTTCCAGAACAGTGACAGAATAATCAGAGGGCCGAACGCTGCACCAAAACCGGCCCAGGCATAAGACACCAAGCCCAGTACTTTAGATTCAGGATTACCCGCCATCCAGATGGCAAGCAGGGCAATCAGAAGCACCATTAAACGGCCGACCCACACCAGTTCTTTTTGTGAGGCATTTTTACGCAGAAAAGATTTATAAAAATCTTCGGTGAGGGTGCTTGAACAGACCAGAAGCTGGCAGCTTAAGGTACTCATGACAGCGGCTAAAATTGCAGCCAGCACAATACCGGCAATCCATGGATTAAACAGGATTTTGGTCAGTTCCATAAATACTGTTTCAGGATTGGTACTCACAACAGTGGCTAATTCTGGATGAGCCTGGAAATAAGCAATACCAAAGAAACCGGCTGCGACTGCACCGCCCAGGCAAAGAATCATCCAGGTCATACCAATACGGCGTGCATTCGGAATCGACTTGACAGAATCTGCCGCCATAAAGCGCACCAGAATATGCGGCTGGCCAAAATAACCTAAGCCCCATGCCATCAGTGAAAGAATGGCTACGGTACTCAGATCACCCACCAGATTCATGGCCTGTGGACGGGCAGCTTCCAGCGCCAACGTGACCTGTGACAGATCGGAGAACGTCAGCAAGGTCACAATTGGCGTCAATAAAAGTGCAAAAATCATCAGGCCGGCCTGAATGGTATCGGTCCAGCTGACAGCCAGAAAGCCACCAATGAACACATAGCTGATGGTCGCAATCGCACTGATCCAGAGAGCTGTACTGTAAGACAGGCCAAACATACTTTCAAACAGACGGGCACCGGCGACCATGCCTGAAGCACAATAAATTGCAAAGAAAATCAGAATGACAAAGGCTGACACAATACGCAGGACTTTCTTCTGGTCATTAAAGCGGTTGGAGAAATAATCTGGCAGGGTCAGGGCATTGTGCTGGACTTCGGTATGTACACGTAAACGCCCGGCAACCAGCAGCCAGTTCAGCCATGCGCCGATGATCAGGCCAATTGCAATCCACATCTCTGACAGGCCAGAGAGATAAATTGCACCTGGCAAGCCCATTAGCAGCCAACCACTCATGTCAGAAGCCCCGGCAGAAAGTGCAGTTACGAAACTACCTAAACGTCGGCCCCCTAAAATGTAATCAGAAAAGTTATTGGTTGCGCGATAAGCCATCAGGCCAATCACGACCATGGCGACGATATAAAGAAGAAAGGTAATTAAGGTCGGATTTAGGGGACTCATACAATATCCATTTTCGAGTTTTCACAGGAGATCGAAATAAGGACTTTCATGATGACCAGAGTGACGTCGGGACGTATATTTCCAGCCAAGTCCGAAGGATTTCAAAATAAATGCGAAATTTAACCATAAATTCACACTCTTTGCTGAGATTTCTTGTCCCAAAGGAAAATAGGCAACCTGATGGCTGCCTGTTTTCAGAAGAGGAAGAGGGTATTTTAATGATTTCTTCCCATCACGCCGCGGATGGTATTGAGTATATCGGCAGGCAGTACCACAGTTTTGGCATTTGGAGATTTGGCCATATCTTGCATGGCTTTGACATATTGTTCACCAAGTAAATATGCCACCGGGATTTCATTATCTCCAATTGCAGAGGTCACCATGTCAATGGCACGTTGTGAAGACTCAGCCAAAACGACTTGTGCTTCCGCATCACGACGTGAAGCTTCCAGACGACCATCCGCTTCCAGAATGGCAGCCTGTTTTTCACCATCGGCCTTGGTTACGGTTGCACGGCGCTGACGTTCTGCAGCGGCTTGTTCTTCCATTGCGGTCTGCATTGTAATAGATGGCTTAATATCTTGAATTTCTACGGTTTTTAAGGTGATGCCCCAGTCTGAAATATCATCTGAAATACTGGATTTTAAACGTGCCTTGATATGGTCACGTGAAGATAAAGCATCATCCAGATCCATTTCACCCACGATAGAACGTAGTGAAGTCTGAACCAGGTTTTGGATGGCCCAAGAGTAATTTTCAATACCGTATACGGCTTTTTCAGGTGTGGTCAGGTTGATATACGCCACGGCATTCATGAGCAGCACCGCGTTATCACGGGTAATCACTTCTTGAGAGGGAATATCCAGCACGATATCTTTGGTTGTGACTTTATAGGCGACTTCATCGACATAGGGAATGACGAAATTCAGGCCCGGATTCAGGGTGGTATGGTATTTACCAAGTCTTTGTACGATCCACTTATAACCTTGCGGAACAATACGCACACCTTTAAAGATGGTAATTGCAACAAAAGCTAAAAATGCAAGAACAATTATAGAGCCACTAGACATAGCTTATTCACCTTTTTCATTTTGATAATGAGTGCTGTGGGGTTGTACGACCAGATCGTTGCCGAGAATCTCTACGACACGAACACGATCTCCGACCTGTACCTTATCCAGTGCCCGGCAATTCCATTCATCTGAGCCTAATACCGGCATGGGAAAGCGTACCCGGATTTGCCCATGCTCCATATTGGTTTGAATGACCATGCCAATTTGACCAATCGTGGCTTCACGTGACAATCCGGCCTTGGTCTTGTCGGTTGAAAGCGGCTTGATAAATTTGAACCAGAGTAGCGTACACAGAACCGAAAGCACGATCCAGGTCAGGAGCTGGGTGGTCAGGCCCATCATCGGGAACATCCAGTACAGAATACCGACCATGATGGCACCTATCCCGAACCATAGGGCAGCAAATGCAGGCAAGAGTAATTCTGAAAGGATCAGCAGAATCCCTAATACAAACCAGTGCCAAGGTTCAAGAACTAATTCCATATCGTGACCTATATCGCTAAGTATTTAATTAATCATCATCTTTATATGATTTGCTCCAATGTAACAGATGCTGCCACAGATGAATATAAAAAAACTCATGGATCAGAATCTGGCAGGGCGCGGCGGTTTAAATGCAGCCGGAGACTGTTTGAAATCATGAATAGCTTTTTCAATGGCACGGATTTTCAGTTGGGCAGCTTTTTCACCTTCCAGAATGGTGGCATTACTGGACTTTAAATCAAGCGTGCCGATATGGCCCACTTGCGGCTGAATCACCACGGTCGCCTGTTTCAGCTCTTCATTAATACTTTGCTGTCCCATGATATTAATAGTTTGATCCAACAGTCCCCACATATTGATGGCTTTGCTGCTGTCCGGCCGGGCAGAAATATCTACGGCAATCACCAGATCGGCGCCCATATCCTTGGCCGTTTTAACCGGAATCGGGCTGACCAGACCGCCATCAATATATTTTTTGCCGCCAATGACTGCAGGCACAAAGACATTCGGAATACTGCAAGAGGCACGAACGGCTTGTCCGGCATTGCCTTTAATAAAATCTGCCTTACGCCCATTGTCCAACCGGGTAGCGACTGCGGCAAAACGGATCGGGAACTGTTCAATGGGTTTGTTCGCAATCTGGCTATTGACGTAATCCTGAAGTTTTTGGCCCGCAATAATCCCTTGCCGGTTCAGGGTTAAATCCCGAATATCGGATTCTTTAAAATTCAGGGCAATTTGTTGTAATTGATAAGGAGACTTACCGCTAGCGTACAGGCTGCCGACAAAACTTCCGGCACTGGTACCAGTGACAATTTTCGGTTTAATACCATGTGACTCCAGGACTTTCAGCACCCCGATATGGGCAAAGCCTTTGGCGCCTCCGCCGCCAAGCGCAACGGCGACCACCGGTTCGCGCGCTTTAATCGGAGTCGTAGCAGTCGGAGTTTTACTGGCTTTATCACAGCCAGCCAAGCTTAGGCCAAGACAGCCAATAAAAGCATAATGAGCGAATTTCATTGTAGAAAATGACGGTTAAATCAACAAAATTGAGGCTATCACATCAAAAAAATCGGTTTTTGCCTAGTCTTTTTTCAAAAGCTTTTGTAATGGCTTCGCCACCCAGGCCGGATTTTTTGCCGAGAACTTGCCTGCATAATGTTGATAGATCTGCTCCAGGTCGTATTCATAGTCACCGGTCAGATGATAAACCCCCAAGATATGGATGGTCTTGAGGTCATAATCAAAAGAGAACATGACAATCGGTAGCTGTGCCTCTTGGGCAATATAATAAAAACCGCTACGAATTTTTTCCGGTGCCTTGCGAGAGCCTTCAGGCGCCATACCAATCCAGATTTGTTCGGACTGTTCAATAATCTCTACAATCTGCCGGGTTTGTCCTTGTGCGCTACTTCGGACGACTGGCACCACATCCACCCACTCCAGAATCGGTTTCAGCGGAGTACGAAACAAGCTGTCTTTCCCAAAAATAGTAATCTGGATTCCAAGACCCAGCAGAGCATTAAACCCCAACCAGGCATCAATATTGGAGGTATGTGGCGAAATGATAGCAACCGCTTTAGGCAAATCCGGAAATTCTCCTTCGATTCGCCAGCCTTGGGCTAAAAATAGCTGTTTAAAAAAGCTCCGGCTCAGTTTGCTACCGCGAGAGGGAACATGCGGAGGAAGGGTGGGAAAGCGTGTCATGGTCATCAGCGTTTCTTCCTGAAACTCATTTCTCTTTATTTTTGATCATATTAGACTGTTGTAAAATCTGGATCATTGGCAAAATATATAGCATTCTTTAATACCTCTGGTGCATTTTATCTTTCGGGGACCTAGTCTAAATATGCGGAATACTTATATTTTATTGTTTTCCCTATATTGGGCGCAGGGACTTCCGGTTGGGTTTATGACTCATGCCTTACCCGTGATTCTGCGAGCACAGGGCGTGTCTTTGGCGCATATCGGGGGCTTTGGTCTGCTCATGTTGCCCTGGTCGATTAAAGTCTTCTGGGCACCGCTGGTTGACCGTTACGGAGTTAAAACTCAAGGGCATTATCGAAGCTGGATTATTCCACTGCAATTGCTGTCAGTTGCCGTATTAATAGGTCTGTCTTTTTTACCTATTCAGGCTTTAAACCAGCCATTGTATCTACTGGCTTTTTTTACCGCATTGCTGCTGATGAATGGGGTTGGTGCGACTCAGGACATTGCTACCGATGCGCTGGCAGTTAATATCTTGAAAAATGAACAGCAGCATTGGGGCAATACTTTTCAGGTGATTGGCTCACGTCTGGGTTTTATTGTGGGTGGCGGGGCCATTTTACTGTTTCTGGATTTACTGCAATGGCAAAGCACTTTTTTATTCTTGGCTGCACTGGTTTTTCTAAATACACTGCCGATTTTAAGATTTAAAGAACCCTCGCACCATTTAGCTGTATCCGAAACAGTGCCGGCTTCGACCCGAATTCGAATGAAAACCTATTTTCGATATTTCTGCTCAGACTCCACCTTGGCTAAATGGCTGCTGGTATTACTCACCTTTAAGGTAGCCGATGGATTATCCGGGCCTTTATTAAAACCTTTAATGGTTGATATGGGCTTGAGCCTGAGCCAGATTGGTATCTACGTGACCATGTTAGGGGCTTTTGCTGCCTTGCTCGGCGCAGGGTTGGCGGGCTGGTGTCTGAAATACTGGTCTCGACCGCGAAGTCTGCTGGTTTTTTCAATAGTTAAAATATTGACGCTGATGGTTTATGCCTGGTTAGCCGGACAATATGAAGCGCAACTACCAATCAATCATTGGGTCATTTATGCCGTAAATGCCGCAGAAGATATGGTGTCTGCCATGCTTTTGGTGGTGATGTTGACCTTGATTATGCAATACAGCCGCAAGCATCTGGCGGGTACGGATTTTACTTTTCAAGTTTCGGTGATGGCCACAGTGAGTGGTGGCCTATATAGCCTGAGCGGGATATTAGGAGATTATCTGGGCTATACCCAGTATTTAACCTATATTGCATGGATCAGTGTATTGTTATTATGGCCGATCATATTGTGGTGCAGAACAACGCAGAAATCCTAATCATTGCAAAGCATCAATTAAATCCGTATTAAAAATAATCAATATATTTTGAAAATGTCGTTAATACATATTTTAGCTAAAAGTATGAGATAAAAATGATTTCAAACTGAGTTAAAAATTGTTAAATTCCTGATGTTTTCAAACGACTTGTTATATAGGCAGGTTAAAACGTAAATCCAGTAAAATCAGGTGATGTGATCAGGATGATGTTTAACCTTGCATATTGTTCAGGAGTTATCTCGCGAGATAATCAAATAAGTCAGTTTATAATTATAGATATTCAACACGGTTTAGGTTTTTGGGAATCAGCAAGCTTTCAAAGCCAATGAACGTTTGTTCAATATGGAGAATGTAATGAGTCAAGTTTTAACACGAAAGTTTTTAGCTAAAGGATTAGCAGTTGCAGTAACCACCTTGATGATGGGGACGGTTGCACATGCTGAAACACAAGAGCAAAAAGAAATTAAGCAGCTGCGTCAAGAAATTGAAGCATTAAAAGCATTAGTCGTACAGCAGCAACAAGTTCAGCAAAATCAAGCCGTACAGATTGAACAGGTTAAAGCAGCACCCCAACCATCAGCAGCTGCACCGAAAGCGCTAGCTACAAAATCAGATACCGAAGTGAAGCTATATGGTTTCGTTCGTGGTGATGCGAACTATATCATTGAAGGTTCAGCAGGAGATTTCTCTGACGTTGCTAAAACCGATGGTCAAACCAGAGACAAGCTCGTCGCAACAGCAAAAACAACACGAATTGGCTTAGATTTTAAAACCAATGTCAACGGTGCAGAGGTGGGCGGTAAACTTGAAAGCGATTTCGCAGGGTCTAGTGATTCATTCCGTATACGTCACGCATATTTAACCTATGAAAACTGGTTGATTGGTCAAACCCAATCTAACTTCTTGTCAAATCACGCCCCGTTTATGATTGACTTCAGCACCAACGTCGGTGGGGGTACTACACGTATACCAATGGTTCGTTATGGTTTTGATTTGACACCGGCAACACAATTGTTCCTGGCGGCAGAAAAACCAAAATCAACTGCTGTACACAGTAAATTAAATGCCGAAGGCAAAGAAGTAAGTGTTGAACATATTAAATCAAGCACACCAACACTAACCGCTAAATTGGCACACAACTTTGATGACAACAAAGGTAATGCATCTGCGCGTGCTTTAGTTGAAGTGTATAAAGATGAAGATATCAACAAGCGTAAAACAGGTTGGGGTCTAGCAGCAGGTACAACGTATCAAGTGCTTGATCCTTTAAAAGCGACGCTAGATGTCAGCTATACCAAAGGTGTAAACGGTATTTTGTATGGTACCGATGCCAATGCTGCATTTATGGATGATGAAAATGACCGTCATATTGAGCAAAATGAAATTTGGGCGGTACAAACGGGCTTAACCTACAGCATTTTACCTAACTTAAAAACCTCACTAGGTTATGGTGCATTGTTTGCTGATAAAGACTCAGACTATGCAGAGCTCAATAAGACTGCAAACAAAGAAGTACAACAAGCATGGTTAAACCTGGTGTATTCACCAGTTAAACCGCTTGAGTTTGGTATTGAGTATGTCAATGGTGAGCGTAAAACCTTTAATAATGAAAAATTCAAAGATAACCGTATTGGTTTAATGAGCAAATATAGCTTCTAATTGATAAGCTGAAGTTTTAAAAAAATCCCACCACTCGGTGGGATTTTTTTAAAACTTCCTTGACGAGAAGATATCTTTAATAAAGCCTGGGGATTGCTACAGGCTTGAAATACAAGTTTTAATTTGGAGTTTTTATTTGAGTAAGCGCTGGAATTAGGCAACTTTATATCTTACTTTAGACATTGTGGGTGGTTCGTATGATGAACAAGCATGACCTTTCTGTGAGCGTAAGAGGGTATATCTCTTATACAAAGCTCGGCCATAATCAGAATTTTTAATTTATCTGAAACATCGGTCTACTTTAAGTGACGCGATAACTGTTCATGGCTTCTGTCCAATCCGCGCTCGTACAACGTGGGCAGATCTGTTCTACATGAGAAAGATGCTGAACTTGTCCACAGTAAATACAGGCGTAAAGCTGCTCTGGCTTCACGTCTTGAATGGTCATACAGGTTTTGAGGAAAAGAGGTAAGCCAGGTCGAACATCCTCTGGCTTAAAAAATAGGATACTGAACTTTCCATCTGTTTCCAGTAGTCCGGTACGGACCTGTCCCAGATGTTCGATACCTTGCTGACGCATTTCAGCAAAGAATTCATCATGTGACATTTTACCTTTTTTGATTTCTTCGACCACCAATCTGCCATTTTCAACGATATAAATCGGTTTGCCTTCGAGCAAATCTTCAAAGGGTTGATACTTCATCATCAGCCATGTGGTCAGGCGGTACATAGTAATGATAATACTCATAATGAGCAGTGCCTGAATCAGGGGCAGATCCTTGGTAAACATCGGATCACCGGCAATCGAGCCGAGGGACAAAATAATGGCCAGCTCAAATACCGAAAGTTGCCGTACGCCACGTTTACCGGTCAGCCGTAAAAATAGAATAATCATGATAAACATACACACACAGCGCACCACAATTTCAGTGGCAAATTCCCAGGTGGTATCGTGGATAAAGATCGTGGCCCAATCCATATAAGCTGTCCCTGCATCTCATTATTGGTTTAGAGTCTAGCAATCTGACACGTTTATTTGCTCTGTGTTTATGTAAGCTTTTGAATACAGAAAACATTAACTTAATAAAGCGAATTTCAGATTTAGATCGCAATATAAATTTTATTGAGTGAGTTTATTGATCTAACCGAGTACTGAAAATAAGTTTAATCCTGTAGGGCATAAATTTTTTCAATCTGCATAATCAGTTGATGACTTAGATCGTGAATATGCTGGCTATGCTTGCTAAGTAAAGCTTGATGTTTGAGTTGTTTTTGATCCTGCGGCTGCAATAAATGTTGTTGCAGAATCTCTTCAGAATGAAACAGTTCAAATGCCAGTTGATTCAGGTTGGAGTCATAAATTTGACTATGTACAAAGATATGCAGTTCCTTGGAAAAAACTGGAATTAGTTCCAGATATTCAGTTTCCAGCGTTTGCAGGATATTCTGGGTACTTTGCTGATGTGACTGCATTTGTTGAATAAATTCAGAGCTATAACGGCGAATACGATAGAGGGTAGGGAGCAAGGTGACAAAGTATTTCTGTTTTTGCTTGTCTTGCAGGGCATCATCACGATTTTGTGCCAAATGGTTTAAATACAAGGGCACACTAATCGCCACAAAAATTGCAATTACAGAGCCAATCGCTTGCACCCATGCGGCAAGTTCCTGATTAAAGATTAAATCTGCTTGCGTCGGCATCTGAATCTCCTTTTCAGTACAATAATGACTGGAAGTCCTGTCGTATTGATTCCTTGATATTAAACAAAAACTGCCCAAATAGGGCGAATATTTGTACCGAGTGTGGGCATACAGCTCAGGTATAAAAGCGTTAAACTTAGCGCTCTGTCCTGTTTTTCTTGCATGTCATGTCTTTTGAGTTAAAAACTACGCCACAAGCTGTTTTAGACGCCTCACCCCAGCATAGAAAGCTGAATGTGCTGATTGATCAGATTGAGCAACAAAAGCGGCTACTGCTGGCATGGCAAACTGCTAAAGATGAAATTCGTGTCTATAGTCAAAAGGCGCTCCTGCCTGCGTATCGCGAGTTATATAGCACGCTGTATGAGCAAATGCAGATACTGTGGAATAGCCTAATTTATTATGATTTAAGCAAGTCAGATCGCGCCGTGGTGGAAGATAAAATCCAAACGCTTGCTCGTTTACTCCAATGTTCTCATTTGCTGAGTCAAAAGCAGTTAGATGAAGTAGAAAATATGTATGCTTATTATCAGCAGGCAGATGAATATTCAAAGAAAAAAACCAAAAAGAAAAATATAGACAGTTTTGATCAATCTGAAAATATTGAATCTCCCGCTGATGAAGATTGGAATAATGACCAATACCAACAAGCAAAAGAGCAAGCCAAATTAAAGCGTCAGCAAGATAAACAAACCCAAGCCGAAAAGTTAGTAAACCAGTCACTTAAAACCGTGTATTTAAAAATTGCTTCGATTATTCATCCTGACCGCGAACCTGATGAATCTAAAAGAGTTGAAAAGACTGAACTATTACAACGTGTCAATGAAGCCTATGAACAGGAAGATTTGTTCTGTTTACTGAAACTTCAGCTTGAAGTGGAACAAAGTAAAACTGGTGCAAATAAGGGTTTAAACGCAGAGCAAGTCAAGTTTTACCAACATGCGTTGGAAGCGCAAAGCCAAGCATTAAAGATGCAGATTCAGGAGTTGATTGACTCGCTCGTTTGGTCAAATAAAGCCAAAATTGCAGTCCAGAAGTCGAAAGGGCGATTGAATATTACGGACTTATATAAGCAGATTGATGCGGATGTGTCTGCGGTCAAGCAACAGCTGAAAGCAGAAAAGCAAAGACTGAGCTTTATGGGGAAAGAGAGTGGGTTGGAGATGTTGTTGGAGCATGGCGTGCTTTAATGCTTTTCTCCCTTTCCCTTTGGGATGAGGAACAACATTCTGCAAGGGGGTGAGGGTTGTTTTTTTAGATTCACCTCTCCCTTGCGTAGCAGTGCTACTCATCACTTGCGCTTCGTTTTAAAGCAGCGCTTTAAAACTTGCTCAGGAGAGGGAACTTCATTGTGTATCGTATAATGACAATAAATTTAAGAGGGAAATAAAAATGAAAATAGATCCCCAATTATTAGAATTCGCCAAATACATGCGCCACTCTGCCACCGATGCAGAACATCTGATGTGGCAAATCCTACGTGCCAAGCGGTTTATGGGCTTAAAATTTAGGCGTCAGCATGTGATCAAACCTTATATTGTGGACTTTTATTGTCATGAAGTTGGTTTAGTGATTGAGTTGGATGGGAGTCAGCATGGAATGGATGATGCGATTGGATATGATGCTGAACGCACCAAGTTTTTAGAGGCGTTGGGTTTAACCGTTGTGCGGTATTGGAATCATGATGTGTTGAGTGGGACGGATGTGGTGTTGGGGGATTTGTGGAATGTGTGTTCACAACTGAAAAAAGATTAGTAATGAAAGCTCCTTCTCCCTATGAGAGAAGGCGGGGGATGAGGGAAGAATTAATAATGAAAAAAATTTAAAAGCACCTCTCCCTGACCCTCTCCTGAAAGGAGAGGGAACTCCATTGTGAAAGTTGTGCAGATACTAAATCAAATGACACTCCCTCTCCCTTTGGGAGAGGGCTGGGGTGAGGGTTATTAAAAATACCGTGATTGAATCATCTTAAAATGATATAAAAACATATAATTAAGAATTTTTTAGGGGGATGTAGTGAATTCTAAAGTTGAAGTCAAAACTAAAGAAGATCATGGTCTATGGTATGACAATAATATTGATCCATACAAAGGATTAGCAGAAATTATTGCTGTAACTTTAAAAAACTCCTTAATTTCACAAAAGATTAGTTTTGTAGATGTTCCGTATCGGCATAAAACTAAAAAAAGTTTTCTCAAAAAAAATTAAAGATAAGCTTTCAGAGAAGGATTATAGCCCAACCTCAATGACTGATTTGGCTGGTGTTCGTGTGATTACATTAATTGAATCAGATGTACAAAAAGTTTGTACCCTTATTGAATCGATGTTTAACATCCATAAAGCGGACAGTGTAAATAAGTCTGAAAACTTAGGTGAAGAGAGAGTAGGTTATCGTTCTATTCATTTTGTGTGCGATGTCGGAGAAAGTAGGGAAAAAATGCCTGAATTCTCAGCCTATAAAGGATTATGCTTTGAAATTCAGGTGAGGACAGCTCTAGAGCATGCATGGGCAGAAATAGAACATGACCGGGGTTATAAACTAGGTGGTAAACTGCCTTCACATTTAAATCGTCGTTTCAAGCTTTTGTCAGGACTATTAGAATCTGCTGATTTAGAGTTTAATAGACTTACAGTGGAAATTGAAAATTATGCAAAAACAATTGATATAAAAGAAGATAATAATGAAATAGAGTTTGAATTAACAACTATCGGTATTTGCTCCTTGCTCGATGATAAGTATCCACATCTGATTACAGTTAATAGCTTTTCTGCAGAATTAGTAACTTCCGAAATAATTAAAGAAATAGAAGATTTTGGAATCAAGACTTTAAATGAGTTAGATAGATTAATTAGGGAAGCCACTAAAAATTACAAATTTTCTAGTGAAAATAGTTACATCGGTTTTTTAAGAGATGTGATGTTAATAACAGATATGGAGAAATATTTTAAAAATTCTTATTCTAATATGGAAGATCAATGGGGTAGTAATGATGGTTTTAAACTTCTATTGCAAAAATATTCTGAAAAGGCAATTAGAGAAGCACATAAAAAATATGGAGTTTTTCTGGAGGGATAAATAAAAAACCCCCTCAAATAAGGGGATTTTTTTGAATCAACCTACAGCATTAAAGCGCCGCAATTTGCTCCATATTCGCTTTAATCTTCGCGAGCTGATCAGCAAACTCAGCAAGCTTCACTTTCTCGCCTTCAACTACAGCAGCAGGTGCTTTGGCCACAAAACCTTCATTGGCTAACTTAGTTGCAATTTGGTCATGCTGTTTTTGAACCTTGTCGAAGTCTTTTTGTAGACGACCCAATTCCGCTTTAGGGTCAATTAAACCCTTCATTGGAACGAATACAGACACATGACCGACTACAGATGAAGAAGACAATGGTGGTTGTTCAGCATCTGCAAGGAAGGTAATGCTTTCAACTTTAGCCAATGCCTTGAACAATGGTTCAATACGTGCAATTTGTGCTTTTTCAGCATCAGTAGTGTTTTGAAGCAGAACAGGCAACAAGCGTGCATTGCCTAGACCCATCTCACCACGGATGTTACGTACCGCACCAATCAAACCTTGCAGCCATTGCATGTCCGCTTCAGCTTGGTCATTGATTAACGCTTGCTCAGCAACAGGGTACTGCGCCAACATAATGGTTTCGCCAGAAATGTTGAGTTTCGGCGCAAGCGTTTGCCAGATTTCTTCTGTCAGATAAGGCATCAACGGATGAGCCAAACGCAAAGACGTTTCCATTACCGCAAGGAGAACACGACGCACTTCAGCTTTACGCTCTTCAGATACGGTTTCATCATTTAGAACTGGTTTAGTGAGTTCCACATACCAGTCACAGTATTCATTCCAGATGAACTCATAAATCGCTTGCGCAGCCAGATCTAAACGGTAGGTTGCAAATGCGGTCTGCACCGCTTGTTCCGCTTTTTGCAGACGGCTGACGATCCATTGTTCAGGCAATTCCCATAGGTCTTGACGTGCTTCTGAACCAATGGTTTGACCTTCAACATTCATCATCACAAAACGGGTTGCGTTCCAGATCTTGTTGGCAAAGTTACGGTAACCTTCAACACGTTTCATATCGAACTTGATGTCACGACCGGTGTTGGCAAGCGCACAGAAGGTGAAACGAACCGCGTCAGTACCGTAAGACTGAATCCCTTCAGGGAATTCTTTACGGGTTGATTTCTCAATCTTCGCTGCCTGTTTCGGGTTCATCAAACCTGTTGTACGTTTTTGTACTAAAGTTTCAAGATCCACACCGTCAATCAAATCTAGCGGGTCAAGCACGTTCCCCTTAGATTTAGACATCTTCTGACCTTCACCGTCACGTACCAGACCATGTACATATACAGTCTTAAACGGTACTTGTGGGGTGCCATCTTCATTTTTCATGAAGTGCATGGTCATCATGATCATGCGGGCAACCCAGAAGAAGATGATGTCAAAACCAGTGACCAGTACATCAGTCGGGTGGAAGGTATTTAAGAAATAGTTCTCAGCATCTTTTTTCGCATCGCCGGTCCAGCCTAAAGTCGAGAATGTCCAAAGAGCAGATGAGAACCAGGTGTCCAGTACGTCTTCATCTTGGCTTAACTGAACGTCAGCAGGGATGTTGTTTTTCGCCCGTACTTCAGCTTCGTCACGACCCACAAATACATTGCCGTCAGCATCGTACCAAGCCGGGATACGGTGACCCCACCACAATTGACGCGAGATACACCAGTCTTGAATATTGTTCATCCACGCCATGTACATGTTGCTGTACTGCTCAGGTACGAACTTGATACGGCCGTCTTGAACCGCTTCAATGGCAGGTTTGGCAAGTGGCGCGATCTTCACATACCATTGGTCTGTCAATAACGGTTCTACGATGACACCTGAACGGTCACCACGAGGTGGTTTTAAAGTATATGGTTGGATTTGGTCTAACCAGCCTTCTGCTTCTGCTTGAGCGACCAATTTTTTACGTGCTTCAAAACGTTCTAAACCAATGTAGTCCGCAGGGGCAGGAATGGTTTTAGAAATTTGCTCGCCCGCTTTTGCGATGTATTCAAAATCGCTCAACACTTCCGCATTTTTGTTGAAGATGTTGATGATTGGCAATTCGCAACGTTTACCCACTTCATAGTCATTGAAGTCGTGTGCAGGGGTGATTTTTACACAGCCTGTACCGAATTCTTTGTCGACATATTCATCTTTAACAATTGGAACCGCACGACCAGTAATTGGTAGGATGATGTTTTGACCTACCAAGTGCGCATAGCGCTCATCATCAAGCGCAACCGCAACCGCTGTATCACCGAGCAATGTTTCAGGACGAGTGGTTGCCACCACGATGTGGTCTTTACCGTCGTGGGTACGAAGTGACTTATCTTCAAAGAAGTATTTGAAGTGCCACAGTGAACCTGCTTCTTCTTTATCCGACTCAACTTCAAGGTCAGAAAGCGCAGTTTGTAGTTTTGGATCCCAGTTAACCAGACGTTTACCGCGGTAGATCAAGCCATCTTCATGCAATTTTACAAACACTTCTTTGACTGCATTGGATAGACCATCATCCATGGTGAAGCGTTCACGTGACCAGTCCACAGAAGAGCCCAGACGACGGATTTGATGCGTAATATTTCCGCCTGATTGTTCTTTCCACTCCCAGACTTTTTCAATGAACTTTTCACGGCCCAGATCATGACGGCTGATACCTTCTGCACCGAGCTGACGTTCTACCACCATTTGGGTGGCAATGCCGGCATGGTCAGTTCCTGGCTGCCAAAGCGTATTTTTGCCAGACATGCGGTTATAACGGGTCAGGGCATCCATAATGGCATTGTTAAAACCATGACCCATATGCAAGCTACCGGTGACGTTTGGCGGTGGAATCATGATACAGAATGATTCACCTTTTTCAGAGGGCTTGAAATAGCCACGCTCTTCCCACGTTTGGTACCATTTTTTCTCGATCTCAGTCGGATCGTAAGTTGTAGCAATATTTTGCGCTGAATCAGTCATAGTTCGAACAGATCAAAAGTAGATGAAAAATTGTAGCTATTGTAGCAAAAAAAATAACGACTGCGGCAGTCCAAGCAGATGCAAACTTTAACCGGACTGCTTGAGAGATTGATGACCCTATGGTAGAACGGAATAAAAGGCGACTCATCGCAAATGACAAGAATACGACTCGGATATGAGGAAACCCAGATGAGCTATAACATTTATCTACAACTTCAGCCTGAAACTCATCACCGTTTTAGAGAGCTTCATTCCCGGTTAAATGCTGGAGATCAGATCAGCCTGGCCAAACCTTTGGGAGAAAATCTGGCGGATATGGCCTGTGAAATTATCGAACAAGTTTTCGGGCAGGTTGCCCGTCTGTCCACTTCACAGGATCATGAGTCAGAAAAGGTAATTCAGCAGATTCTCGATACCATTCATAAATATATGCCATGGTCTGTTTCATTTTTTGCCAATCAGCGGCTGCTGCCTTTGGTTAATTATTTGTATGACCTAATGCATGAAAATGAAGGGGATTATTTTATGCGTTATCCGGTTGAACCGCATCTGGTGACAGACTTGCTCAGCTATGCCTATGATATGAAAGCCGGCAATCAGCATGCTGTATCACTGGCTTTAAAAGCTTTCATTGAAGTAGTGGATCAGGGTGTCACCCATTTGGTACGTCAGCCCAAAAGTATCCTGAAATTTAATGTGGTAGTTGATAAAACCCTGAATGGTGTGATTAATTTAACCACACAGCTCGGTTATAAACGTTTTGATAAATTGGGAAGCATCTATGATGTACATACCATGAGTCATTATTTCGAGCATTTTTTAGCATTTCTGGAAGATGAAGTGAGGGTTTGCTAACCCTTTATTTACGGTTGCGACGTGAGTGAGATATCTCGCAAGATTTTATAGCTGAGATGAGATGAGGCAAGAAGTTGCGTTGTTCTAAATGAATGACTCATCAAGAGATAGCGGCAAAAAATATACTCGTCCTCTTGCACTATGAACAACGCGATGCTTGGTTCTTGCTCATGGAGTTAAAACTCTCGCAGATTTCGGTATGAAACTTGGTCATGCTTGATCTGCTCAAGCTGGTTTATAGCGCAATCCATTTCAAGGGCAGCAAACTCTAAATACACAGCGAATATTTCAAAGATAAGAGGGATTCAATGGCACAGCTGGAAAATTTAAAAGACAAGGTCGTCTGGATTACCGGGGCATCCTCGGGGATTGGTAAAGCAATTGCACAGGAGTGTGCGATGCAGGGGGCACAGGTCATATTGACGGCACGCCGTTATGAAGAACTGGAAAAAGTCCGTATCAGTTTGCTTAATCCGGACCAGCATCTTGCTATTACTGCTGATATTACTGATGAAAGCCAGGTACGCCAAGCCTATGAGCAGGTCCTGAGCGAAAAAGGCCGGATTGACTGGCTGATCAATAATGCCGGGCTGAGTCAACGTGCGCTGATCTTGGATACCAGCATGCAAACTGAGCGTACCATTATGGAAGTGGATTATTTCTCACAGGTGTTTTTGACCAAAACCGTATTGCCGACTTTTTTACAGCAAAAATCTGGCCGGATTGTTTTTGTTTCCAGTGTAGCCGGCCTGCTGGGAACCCAATACCGTGCTTCTTATTCAGCGGCCAAAGCAGCGATTCATATGTGGGCTAACAGTTTACGTGCTGAAGTGGCGGAGGATGATGTGGATGTTTCTGTGATTTTCCCGGGCTTTGTAAAAACCAATGTGTCGATTAACGCCCTAAATGGAGAAGGCAAAGCTCAGGGCTTTAATAATGAAGCGACGGCAAATGGCTTGGAGGCCGAGGAGTTTGCCCAAATAGCTGTCAAAGCCTTAATGAAGGGTGAGGAATATATTGTTGTCGGTGGTCGTAAAGAAGTGCTAGGAACCTGGGTGTCGCGTGTATCGCCAGGCATGTTGTATAAAATGATCCGTAAAACCAAGGTCAAATAGGCGCTTGGTTCAAGCAATTCAATTGATATATGAAACACCTCCTTTAAAACAAGGAAGGATGATCAAATATAAAAAATCCCCCTCATTTGAGGGGGATTTTCTTTTCAAATCTCAATTGGTTTTTTCTCCCTTGATGACAGGGGCGAGGTGGATTAATTCACTGAATCATCCAAATTCGGCGCTAACCAGCGTTTTGCTTCATCCAGTGTCCAGCCCTTACGCTTCGCATAATCTTCCAGCTGATCGCCAGAGATTTTACCCACGTTAAAGTATTCAGTTTCAGGGTTGGCATAATAGAAACCGCTCACTGATGAAGGTGGCCACATTGCAAAACTTGTGGTTAAGTACGTACCAATTTTATCCGTTGTATCTAACCAGTCAAACAATGGCGCTTTTTCAGAATGTTCAGGACAAGCCGGGTAGCCCGGTGCAGGGCGAATACCGACATACTTCTCTTTGATCAATTCATCATTGGTTAATTGTTCGTCCGCTTGGTAGCCCCAGAACTCTTTACGAATACGCTGGTGCAAATGCTCGGCAAAGGCTTCAGCAAAACGGTCACCCAAGGCTTGAACCATAATGGCATTATAGTCATCGCCTTTGGCTTTATATTCCTGCGACAGCTCTTCCGCACCGAAGATCGACACGGTAAAGCCGCCCAAGTAATCCTGAGCCACATCTTTAGGGGCAATAAAGTCAGCCAGTGAATAGTTGGCTTTGCCGGTCACTTTGTCGGACTGCTGGCGTAGGTGTTCGAAAGTATGAGTGACCTTACCGGCTTCATCCATGACAGTAACCGTATCTGAACCGGTACGGTTCGCAGGGTAAAGACTGAAAGTCGCACGTGCATCGAAACGTTTGTTCTGGATGATGTCTTGCAGCATTTCCTGGGCTTGAGCATACAGGTCACGCGCGGCTTCACCGACAATTTCATCTTCCAGAATTTTCGGGAATTTGCCTGCCAGACTCCAAGAAATAAAGAATGGTGTCCAGTCAAAGTATTCCACCAAGGTTTCTAAAGGATAGTTAGTGAAAGTTTGTGAGCCAATGAAGTTTGGTTTTGCCGGGGCATTCTTGTTGAAGTCAATTTTAAAACTATTTTCTATAGAAGCCTGATAGGACAGCTTCGCCGCTTTCGGCTGTTTGTTGGCAAGACGGGTACGGATTTTTTCATAATCCGCAGCATAGTCGGCCAGCAGTTGAGGCTTCATTTCCGCAGAAAGCAGTTGTGTCGCTACACCAACTGCACGTGAAGCATCAGCGGTATACAGTACACCATCATTTTGATATTGCGGAGCGATCTTCACCGCAGTATGAGCTTTAGAAGTGGTTGCACCACCAATCATTAATGGAATGTTAAAGCCTTTACGCTGCATTTCTTTGGCGACAAACACCATTTCATCCAATGATGGCGTAATCAGACCCGACAAACCGATAATATCTACTTTTTCATCAATCGCGGTTTGTAGAATTTTCTCGCAAGGCACCATCACGCCAAGGTCAACGATGTCATAACCGTTACAGCCCAGTACCACGCCCACGATATTTTTGCCGATGTCGTGTACGTCACCTTTAACGGTGGCCAGTAGAATTTTACCTTTGGCTTCGCCTTGAGTCTTTTCTGCTTCAATGAATGGGTTCAGCCATGCAACTGCCTGTTTCATCACACGCGCGGATTTCACCACTTGAGGCAGGAACATTTTGCCGGCACCGAACAGGTCACCGACCACGTTCATACCTGCCATCAATGGACCTTCGATCACATCCAGTGGACGTGCAGATTTTAAACGGGCTTCTTCAGTATCCTCATTGATATAGGTGGTAATACCTTTCACCAAGGCATATTCCAGGCGTTTTTCTACGCTTTCATTACGCCATTCCAGGTTCTCTTCGGCTTTTTGCGCGCCGCCTTGACCCCGGTATTTTTCAGCAATTGCCAGCAGTTTCTCGGTCGCATCCTGACCGCTTTCACCCTGATTGCGGTTCATCACCACATCTTCGACCGCTTCTTTCAGCTCGGCAGGAATATCATCATAAATCGCCAGCTGACCCGCGTTGACGATCCCCATGGTCAAACCTTTCTGGATCGCGTGATACAGGAATACCGCATGAATCGCTTCACGCACTGGTTCGTTACCACGGAAAGAAAAGGAGACGTTGGAGATACCACCGGAAATCATCGCATTTGGCAGGTTCTGTTTAATCCAGCCAGTCGCTTCAATAAAGTCCACACCGTAGTTGTTGTGTTCTTCAATACCGGTCGCTACTGCAAAGACGTTCGGGTCAAAAATGATATCTTCAGACGGGAAGCCGACTTCATTGACCAGCACATCATATGAACGCTTACAGATTTCTTTTTTACGTTCAGCAGTATCAGCCTGACCATCTTCATCAAAGGCCATCACGATCACGGCAGCACCGTATTGACGACAGAGGCGGGCACGTTCAACAAACTCGTCATAGCCTTCTTTGAGGGAAATCGAGTTAACCACCGCTTTACCCTGTACACATTTCAGACCAGCTTCAATAATTTCCCATTTAGAGGAATCCAGCATGATCGGCACACGTGAAATATCTGGTTCAGAGGCAATCAGATTCAGGAAATGCACCATGGCACCCTGTGAATCCAGCATGCCTTCATCCATGTTGATGTCGATGATCTGTGCACCGGCGGCCACCTGTTGACGGGCCACGTCCAATGCTTCAGTAAAGTTTTCTTCTTTAATCAGACGCAGGAACTTTTTCGAGCCTGTGACGTTGGTACGTTCACCCACGTTCACAAATAATGAATCTTTGGTAATGTTAAATGGCTCTAAACCACTTAAACGGCAAGCAGGTGCAATTTCTGGCAGCTGGCGCGGGCGAATACCTTCAACCGCCTGGGCAATGGCACGAATATGATCCGGCGTGGTACCACAGCAACCGCCAGTAATATTAATCAAACCACTTTCAGCAAATTCTTTCAGGAATGCCGCAGTTTCTTCCGGGGTTTCATCATAGCCACCGAAAGCATTTGGCAGGCCGGCATTCGGATGCGCTGAAACAAAGGTATCGGCAACGTCAGACACGGTTTTGACGTGTGGACGCATGGCATCTGCACCCAGTGCACAGTTAAAGCCAATCGAAAGCGGCTCTGCATGACGCATCGAGTTCCAGAAGGCTTCTGCTGTTTGACCGGTCAGGGTACGGCCTGAAGCATCGGTAATCGTGCCCGAAATCATGATTGGCAGATCATAGCCTTGTTCTTTAAAGACTTCTTTAACTGCAAAGATGGCAGCTTTGGCATTTAAGGTATCAAATACTGTTTCAATCAGGATGATGTCTACACCGCCTTCAATCAACGCCTTGGTTGATTCGATGTAATTCACTTTTAACTGATCAAAGGTAATGTTACGGAACGCAGGGTCATTGACATTTGGAGAAATAGAGGTGGTACGTGAGGTTGGACCCAGTACACCGGCTACAAAACGTGGTTTTTCAGGCGTTGAATATTTGGCGCAGGCTTCTTTGGCCAGACGTGCCGCTTCACGGTTAATCTCCGGCACCAGCTCTTCCATGTGGTAATCCGACATGGAAACGCGCGTACCGTTAAAAGTGTTGGTTTCAATAATGTCAGCACCCGCTTCAAGATAGGCTTCATGAATACCTTGAATAATTTGCGGTTGGGTCAGCACTAAAAGGTCATTATTACCTTTGAGGTCATGTGCCCAATCTGCAAAACGCTCACCACGATAATCCGCTTCTTCCAGTTTATGACGTTGGATCATGGTACCCATCGCACCATCGATAATGAGAATTTTCTTGGCAAGAAGTTCTTTTAGAGTGGTAAGTGTGGACATGCAGACTTTCTCAGCAGGAATCAAAAATGTGTGTAATCTTAGCAGATTAGTTATCCAATATCTGCTGCATGAACTTAAGAATGATGGATATGCGTGATATAAAAATTTGATAAGTCTATAGATGTGCAGCTACAGATAAGAGCATCGGGTGTAGTAAGCCGGCCAAGCTCTTAAAGCTGGGGAGAATCAAGATCTAAAGAATAACCGACTGCTTTTATTCATAATATTGTCATATTTCTTTGGCATGATGTAGCCATAAAAAATTTGTCATCATTCGGGGCGCACTATATTTCACGTATGACAGCGTTTTAGTGTATTGAAAGCAGGAAAGGGTAAAAAGAGGTGGAAGGAGCAAATAAATAATTTTTAATAAAAAATCAGCGGCAGTATTCAGATGAAATAATATGCGCTGATCGGAATAAAGCTGAAAAATTTGCTTCATAAGCCGGCAAACTGTCATATAATTGTCACAATTTAACTGAACAATACGGGGATCATTGTATCCTCTATTCCTGCTTGCATGAATTCTAACCAAACTCCCATAGATTCAGCACAACAAGGGGCTTCTGTACAGAAGTCAACCAATGTTCATGTGCCCACACCGAAATTTTTTATGCCGGTGTTTTTGACTGTTATTATTTCCACGCTGATTTATATCGGCTTCCAATTGTCTGCAGATTTAGCGCATGTCCCTGCTTTAAGCCTCTATTCAGTGATTCTGCTGGCCACGGCCCTGTTTATTGCTTTGGGTTTCGAGTTCGTGAATGGTTTTCACGATACCGCGAATGCAGTAGCGACGGTGATTTATACCAATGCGCTCTCTGCACCTGTTGCAGTGATGTGGGCGGGTTTCTGTAACTTTCTCGGTGTGATGGTCGCAAGTGGCGCCGTAGCATACGGAATTATTGCTTTACTTCCAGTCGAACTGATTATGAATGTAGGAAGCGGCGCAGGTTTTGCGATGGTTTTTGCCATGCTGATCGCGGCGATTCTCTGGAATTTGGGCACCTGGTTTCTTGGTATTCCGGCTTCCAGTTCGCATACCCTGATCGGTTCGATTTTGGGGGTAGGCATCATGAACTATATTCTGAATTCGGGTGCAGGGGCTTCAGGTGTGGACATGGAGCAAGTCATGAAAGTGGGTAAGGCGCTGTTATTTTCGCCTTTAATCGGCTTTGCATTTGCAGCAATCCTGTTTCTGCTGGTGAAGAAAATCTTTAAGCGTCAACTGGAACTGTTCCAACCGCCTGAAGGCAACAAGCCACCACCACCGATGATTCGTGCCATTCTGATCTTTACCTGCACCGGCGTAAGCTTTGCGCATGGTTCAAATGATGGTCAAAAGGGTATGGGCTTGATCATGCTGATTTTGATTGGCTGTGTACCTTTGGCTTATTCACTGAATAAAAATCTTGATAGCCAGCATATCCAGTCTTTTGGTCAGTTATCTGCACAAACAGCTGATTTGATCTATCCAGAGCATGCCGATATTCCAGATGCACAAGCGCGTGATGTGATTACCAAGTATATTCAAACCAAGGAACTTACACCTGAAGTGGTGCCGGCGCTGGCGAGTTTGACAGACCATTTAGGTGAGAAAGTGGGTACTTATAGCAGCATTAAGGATGTACCAGAAGCACAGGTATCTGAATTCCGTAATGATATGTACTTAAGCACAACAGCATTCAAACGTCTGGATAAGGCGGAAGCTTTACCGGCTATGTCTGGTGCAGAGGAAAAAACAGTAGGAGCATATCGTGACAATCTGGACTCTTTCCTGCAATACATTCCGACCTGGGTGAAAGTGGCAACAGCCTTGGCTTTGGGGCTAGGAACGATGGTGGGTTGGAAGCGCATTGTCGTGACTGTGGGTGAGCGTATTGGTAAACAGCATATGACCTATGGTCAGGGGATGTCTGCCGAGCTTGTCGCGATGTCAACCATTGCTGCGGCAGATGGCTTGGGGATGCCAGTCTCGACTACACACGTTCTGAACTCTGCCGTTGCCGGTACGATGGTGGCGAACAAGTCTGGTTTGAATTTCCAGATGGTGAAAACAATTTTATCCGCCTGGATATTTACCCTGCCTGCAACAATCTGTTTATCAGGTGGTTTGTACTGGTTATTATTGAAAGTATTCTAAAAAGGTTTGATGTGAAAAACGCTGCTGGAGCAGCGTTTTTTTTATGAGTGGGAGAAAATTTTCTAACCTTAAAATTGGTGATTTTTTTGCTGAAATAGAAGACCGTTTGTTATCCAATGGCTTGCAAAATTATAAGGGATGCTCCCTCTCCCTATGGGAGAGGGCTGGGGTGAGGTGAGGGTAATCAGAAGGCTAAAAGTACTTTCAATAGAAGGATTAATAGCTAATTTCAACTAAATGTAAAAAATGAGTATTTCTTAGCCTTACTTTTGAAAGATCAAAAGTAACAAAAATCTTTTGTTAGGCTGATGATATGTCCCTATATCACAGCCTAACGGCGACATCCATGTCGCCTGACCAATAAAATTGATTTCATCTTTATTTCAGAAAAAATTACTTCTTCAACTTACCCAACAATCCTTTCGGCAGTTTATCCGTTGCAAAACCATACAGCGCAGCAAAAGGCAATGCCGTGCGTGGCAGGTAAGCCACTCGCCATAAACCGCCATGATTGGCGCCGTGCATCATTAATTCTAAAGGATGATCAAGTTTTACTTCTGGATTGGCAACAGAGTCAGGATTGCGCAGGTCATGAATCCAGAGTGCGGCCATAATGGCATTGGTGGTTTCGGGGGCAAAAGCTTCTACATCGAACAGGCTGGCACCATTAAAAGCAGCTTTGAGCAACGGGTTTTTGGTCACCGAATAGGTTGTGGTGGAGGGGGCAATATTGATACTGACACGTTGACCCTGGGTACGTGCCAAGGTGGCACGCCATTGCTGGATGCGTTTTGCTAAAGCATAGTTCGGACCTTGCTCTACCACCAGACAGTCCGCAATGCCATAGGCCTGACCCTGAGCCGATTGAATCAGGTCTGTATTGTTCTTTTTAAAGAAATACTGGCCGGACAGGCTAGAAATACCTTTAGCAATCAAACCTTCGGCCTTGGAGCGCTGCTGGTATTTAAGCTGGGCCGCCTGAATCACATCTTGCGGTACAGCATACACATCCGTTGGGGTACACATATACATCAGACTGGTCTTGGTTTTTTGTTCACTGACGTATTTCATGATGGCATCCATTGCCATAGATACACGCACATGTTTTTCACCATCCAGATAGGCAATCGCAGCCAAATCCAGATCCTGCTCAAATTGCGCCAGCCATTGGGCAATTTCAGGAATCTGGGTTAATAAATTGGCACCGAGCTTTTCTTTCAGGATATGGTCTGCTGTATCGGTATTTAAAGCTTCACTTGAGGGTGCATACAGTGTGGCATTACCTTGACGGACAGTCTCAATAATCTTGCCCCAGACCCGAGTATTGGGCAGGTCGATGGCCACAATATTGGCTTTCCATCTGGACAGCCAGGTCAGTGGCCCGGCTTCAGAGGCAGCACCAAACAACACGGTGGTACGGTCCGAAAGATCAAACCATTCCGGATGAGCCACACAGGCACGCAGAGCCTGGGCATGGCTGGCTTCGACAATGCCTTGATCTTGCCAGGTTTGGATCTGCTCAAGTAAGGCGGGTCCATGCAACTTTTTGCCTTGATAAGGCACATACCATTCTGGTGCTGCCGCTGACTGACCCATGATTTTGAAGGTATGCAGCGGAGCGACGGCCAACGTCATGACCCGACTCAAAGCATACTTTTGACCATCACGGTAAAACTCAAAACTTTCATGCGCCTGTTTTAGCCCATGTTCTGCAATGCTAATAGCTGCTTCAGCATTTTTTAAACCATTTTCAACCAGACGTTTAAAATGAACAGGATACTGTTTGCGCCAGTTTTTTTCAGATTGTACTGCAGCTGCATGTTGCGGATTGACAGCAGAAAGTGCATGAGCCAGTAATTCACGTCCGACTTTGGAGGTACTTGGTTTTTGTTGTTGGGTATGGCGTGGAAATTGTAGACCGTCTAAAGATGTGGACATGCAAAATATCTCGTGGCTTAACATAATTAATATACAGATGTATACATTATCGCTGTGAACTTGCTGCTGAGGTTGGCAATAACTGCCATCCTATATGTCAAAATTATTACCAGATGTTTCAATTGAGGCCAGGTTAATAGACTCGGGCAAGTCAAGTAGTGACGTCGATCAGCTGAATCATTTTATTTAAATAGGTGAAGTGCTGAGCGCGGTGAAAGAGTGATCGCAATGAGTTATTTCGGAGTTGGGTTGTATAAAACGCTGCCTGAGGGAAGCAGACTTTTTAGCCATTTAGGTATTTGATTATCTATTTTGCCACCCGGGGATAGAAGTGTAGCGACTATCCTCAAGTTCAGGACCATGCTAGAAAGGCAGCTGCGACAGTTTATTCAGGAAGTGTGGAATGAGTCGAGGTTCGATCAGAATGGTAATAATCACTCCATAAGCTGCACCCCAAAGGTGGGCACTGTGGTTAATATTAGAGTTACCGCGCTTGCCGGACCAGATGCTGTAGGCCACGTATAGGACTGCAAAAATAATGGCGGGCACTGGGATAAAAAACACAAAGATCAATTTCCAAGGTTCAAATAGAATATAGGCAAACAGAACCGCAGACACTGCACCCGAAGCGCCTAAACTTGCCCAGCGTGGATTATTTTTATGGTGCAGGTAGCTGGGAACAATCGCAGCAATTAAACCGCCCAGATAGAATAGTACAAAGCCAAGGTCATAGAGATACTGGCGATAAAAACTTTCAATAATACTGCCAAAGAAAAACAGGGTAATCATATTGAACAGCAGGTGAGTGCCGTCTGCATGAATAAAACCATGTGAAATGAAACGGTCATATTCACCGCGTTGAATGGCAGGTGGCCAGAAGATCAGGCGGTTCATGACACGCTCTTTGGAAAAAGCAATAAAAGAAATAATGCAGGTAATCAGAATGAGGGTAACAGTATGATTAAAAGGTAAATGCAGCATAACAGGTCGTTCTCATTCTGAATAATAATGCTCAATCTTGCCATTAATCTGGTATTTAGAGAGCACTTTTATAATAATTCCGACAATTTTAGTTGAAATTTTATCTTTACCCCGCATCTTCAGTTAAAATAGTAACTTCAGCTTGAGGAAATGATTGTTATGTCGACTGAGAACAGCAGCACTGCAGTGGTTGAAGATATTCCGAATTTATTGATTACACCGTCTGCCCAAGAGTATTTAAAGGATTTGTTGGAAAAACAGAATACGCCAGGTATTGGTGTGCGCGTTTTTGTTGAAAATCCGGGTACACCGCGTGCTGAATGTTGTATGGCATATAGCGCCCCGGATGAAGTTGTTCCCACAGATTACAAGCAAGAATATCCAGATTTTCCTGCATTTATTGATTCGCCTTCAATTCCGTACCTGTTAGATGCGGTCATTGACTACAACAAAGACCGTTTTGGCGGCCAGTTGACCTTCCGTGCACCGAATTCAAAAGTGCCGCGCGTAGGCCCTGATGCTTCAATCGAAGAGCGTATTACTTACGTACTTCAGTCTGAAATTAACCCGGGTCTTGCAGGCCATGGCGGGAACTGTGCATTGGTCGAAGTGGTTGAAGATCCTGAGCATGGTTTAACTGCTGTACTTAAATTCGGTGGTGGTTGCCAAGGCTGTTCAGCTATTGATGTCACCCTCAAACAAGGGGTTGAAACCACCTTGAAACAGCATGTTCCTGAACTGATGCAGGTGGTTGACCAGACTGACCATAGTCAGGCAGAAGGCGCTTATTTCAAATAATATTTGAGTGAAAAAGCGAAAAAAATCCCTCGGTTAGCCGAGGGATTTTTTTATGCAATGACATGAATTCTATTGGCAGGTTTTGGGCAATTGAATAAAAACTGCAAGCGGCTTTTCTATCTAGACATTCAAGATTTTTAAGGTTTCTTCGCGATAATAAAACTGTTCAAGATATTTACGGGCGCGTGTGCTCAGATGCTGCTGGGAAACCATCTGCTGGATAAGCGGAACGAGCAGTTCATTCAACTCATGCTGGATCAGGGCTTCATCAATATTCAGGTCACGCAATAACTGGTCAAAAGTATGGGTCTGATTACGGATGTACCAGGTATATACTCCATCATGAATCTGTTGCTGCATATATTCGGTTTGTCGTAAATGATCCCAGATTTCATGGGCTAGACCGACGGTATGGGGTAGATCCTGGGTTTCAATATAGTTTTTCAGTACCGACAGCGGCATTTCTTTAACCTTATGCCAGAGATTGGCCTGAAAATGGTACAGCTTTTCATCATCAAAATGCTGGTTCAGTACATGTTCACTCATCTGGCTGAGTTTTAGAATATTTTTTTGCAGATAACGGGCAACAGTATCATCTAAGCTGCTATCCGTAACGTTTTCCAGAACAGATTTGCCCATTTTCATGAAACGGGAAACCCCGGGAACACTTTTGGCAATTACGGAGTTATCCAGATAGTCCTGAATTGAGTGCTGAATCAACTGCGTAATCATGGCTGAAAATGCCGGATTATTGACCACGGTTTTGATCAGGCGCTGACGGTGTCCGCTTTTGCTGGACACATATTGCGCGATCTTATCAACAGTTAATACCGGAATAACATCAGCAATTTTAGTCTGGTCATTGGCTGGATGCACCAGTGCAAAACGAATATGTTCAGCAATCTGCTCGACCAGAAAAGTTGTGGCTGCTGTAGCTAAAATCTGTTTTTGCAGTAACTGGCTAATCAGTTCACAGCTCCACAACTCTTTTAAGGGGTGTTTACGGAACCAGAGATAGAACTCATGAAACTCGGTCTGAATGGTATCAGCCTGAGCAAATGTCTGCTCCAGAAAATCAAGCTGGGCATCGATCAATTGCTCAATCATGGGATGTTTCTGCATGGTATCTCTGAACTTAGTTTAAAGGGATGAGTTTATCAGCTAGAGGGTTTTTTAGGGTCTGTGTCTTGGCCAGAAAAGGCAAATAGCTCTGGGCAACCTGTTTTTCTGCTTCCAAAATCGGCATATGACCAACATTATTTAAAATGACCGGCGTTTCGGCACGTTTAAGCAAAGAATAAAGCTCTTTAACCACTTCAACATTAATAATCCGGTCCTGCTTACCCCACAAGATAAGCGTTGGAGCTTCAACTGTCCGGGTGAGGCGTGCAAAGCTTTCCGGAGTATAAATCCGGTTGAGCATGACGACCTGATCAATGGATTTACTGGTCTGCTCAGAACGTGAAATCAGCAGTTTTTCCTGGGCATATTTTAATTGATAGGGCACCACAGGCGGATTTTGCATCAGCTGTTTGGATATACCTTCCAGATCTCCAGGTTTGGTGACAATCAGATCCTTTAAGGCATGTGGGTCTTTGGTGTAAGGGGTATTGCCCAGTTTATAGATCCCGGCACTATTGACTAAAAAAAGGCTTTGGGTATCAAATGGATATTGTGCAGCATAGACGGTTGCTATAGAGCCGCCGAGAGAGTGTCCGGCCACATGCAGATCCTGCTCAATGCCTAAGGTTTCAGCAAACAGGCGCAGTTGGGAGGTGACATTTGGTACTGAAACATCAAAGTTGGCAGGAACCTTGGTCTCGCCATTACTGGGCAGGTCAGGAATAATCACATGATAATAGGGGGTAAGAAACTGTGCGACACGATTCCAGTTATCCCGGGTTCCGGCCAGTCCGTGAATAAGTAATATAGAAGGTTTATGTTTGGCCCCGCCTTCACTATAACTCCAGCTAATATCACCAATTTTAAGTGTTTTAGACTGAAGGCCTGCCTGATGGCGTTCCTGGATCAAATATTGCTGTAAGAGCTGTGTTGATTTTTCAGCCTTGGTTCCGGTAAATAAATTTTGTGCATAACTGAGTCCAGATAAAGTCAGACTCAGGCTGAGTAAAGCCAAACAAAACATATTTGAGCGCAACTTTATTATTTTCGTCATTGCTACTTTCCTCAAATTAAATGATCGGGCAAATCGCCCCCCCAAAAATACTTCCATGTTCTAAATTTAAAAAGTATGGATGAATCTATCCTTATCTTTGGTTTATTTTAAAGGATTATTGGCTATTGTTCATCTATGAATTTTTTGTTTAAGACAATAAATATGAGGTGAAATGTGACCAGATTTGCATAAATGGCCAGCCAGAGCTGAAACAATTCAATTGCAAAAAAATTAAACAGCTAATTTTTTTTGCAAGTGACTTTCAAAAAATCTAGCAGTAAGATATTCCAACTCAATACAGTGGTGGTAAAAAATGCTCACAGCTCAGGAAGCGCTAGAACGTCTTAAACAGGGTAATCAACGTTTTGTTACGGGCGATACCTCTCACCCAAGGCAATTGAGCCATCAACAGCGAGCAGAAATGGCAGAGGATCAAAACCCTTTTGCGATTGTCTTGGGGTGTTCGGATTCACGTGTCCCTGCGGAAATGGTATTTGATCAAGGCCTGGGGGATCTGTTTGTCATTCGTGTGGCAGGCAATGTCGTAGCACCCTCACAGGTTGGGAGCGTAGAGTTTGCCGCGGAGCGTTATGATTGTGCGGTGGTGGTGGTATTAGGTCATAATCATTGTGGCGCTATTCAGGCCACGATTGATACCTTGACCTGCCCAGATTGTCCACCATCCAATAATCTGATGTCGATTGTAAACCGGGTACGTCCATCCGTTGAAACACTGCTGCAAACTGAACTGAAAGATGATCTGGCTAAACTATCCAAGCATGCAGTACGATCCAATGTCTTTGCCTCAGTGAACCAGTTGCGTCATGGCTCGGCCGTGATTGAAGGTCTGATTGCCAAAGGCAAGTTAAAAGTGGTGGGAGCAGAATACTCACTGGAAACCGGAGAAGTTGTTTTTTTTGATTTCTAAGAGTTAAAGATCAGTTTTTAAGTCTTCCGAACTCTCCTTTAAAAAAGGAGAGTTTTTTTGTTGAACTAACTTTAATTTTCAAGAGTTTTTTTCTCGTCAGGAAGGCGGGAAAATACTTTTAAACATGCATTTTACAACGCACTTTGAATATAGGGATAAGCATTGTTCAAGAGAATCGTTTGTGCTTTGGCATTCGGATGAATCTGATCCTGCTGCATCAGACTTTTATGGCCGGCCACACCCTGCATAAAGAAAGGCAATAATTTGACCTTATATTGCTGGCTTACCACTTTATAATTATTTTCAAATGCCTTGCCATACGCTTGACCATAATTCGGTGGCATTTTCATGCCAAATACAATCACTTTGGCCTGGGCTTTTTGGCTTTGCTGCACCAGATTGGCCAGATTTTTCTGGATCATTTGCGGTGGCTGCCCGCGCAAGCCATCATTACCACCCAGTTCAATCACGACAATATCCGGACGATGAGTCTGTAACAGTTTAGGCAGTCTTGCCACTGCACCACTGGTGGTTTCGCCACTCATACTTGAATTGACCACTTTGTGCTGTTTCGGATAGTGTTGGTCTAAGCGTTTTTGCAATAAACTTACCCAACCTTGCTGTGGTTGAATACCATAACCTGCACTTAGACTGTCACCCACAATCATAATGGTCTTTGCCGACACGCCGAAAGGAATCAGGCATATACTCCACAGGATCAGGCAAGGCAATACACGGGTTTTCTGAACTCGATCTTTCATATAGGACACGTATGATTCAAAGCAGTTACGATTCGACCATCATGCCACAAGCAATTATTTCTGCCCAGAAGCTGACACAAAAGATACAGCTTTCACAAAAACAGCTGACGATTTTTGAGGATCTTTCACTAGACATACAGGCTGGGGAACAGGTGGCGATTACTGGTCGTTCGGGTTCGGGGAAGTCGACTTTACTGGGAGTTTTAGCGACTTTGGATCAGGCCAGTTCTGGTCAGCTGATGGTATGTGGCGAACAGGTGTCGAATTTAAGTGAAGAGCAACGTGCTGTAGTCCGCTTAAAAAATATCGGTTTTGTATTTCAGTCCTTTCAGTTGCTGCCACATTTGACAGCTTTAGAGAATGTCATGTTACCGTTGCGTTTGCAGCCGGGTTTTAAATATAGCGAGGCAGAGCAGAAGGCACTGCTGCTGCTGAAAAAAGTTGGTCTGGACCGGCAGGCCCAGCAAACGCCAAAAGTCTTATCGGGGGGAGAGCAGCAACGGGTAGCAATTGCCCGGGCATTGGTCAGTGCACCTAAAATCATTTTTGCAGATGAACCTACAGGCAACCTGGATGGTGAAACGGCGCATGAGATCGAGCAATTACTGTTTCAGCTCAACCGTGAACTGGGCACCACGCTGGTTCTGGTGACCCATGATCCAAAACTGGCCCAACAATGTCAGCGGCATTTTGAGCTGCTGGATGGTCAGCTCGTTGAACATGCCAGCGGAGGATGATATGCAGCCGCTATTTCGTCCCTTACTCACACAAAGTTTTAAAAGCACGGGTATTTATCTGCTGATTATTGCCCTGACCTTGGCCATTAGTGCCACGACTGCGCTGAAGTTCAGTAATGAACAGATTCAAAATGCGGTCGCTTTGCAGGCCGCGGAGATGCTGGCAGCTGATCTGGTGCTGTCAGATAATGAACCTTTGGCAGAAGAATGGCGTGATCAGGCCAGACAGCTGGATTTACAGCAGTCTGAGGTAACCTTCTTTAATACCATGGCTTTTACCGATGAACAGTTTGTCATGGTCAATGTCAAGGCGGTTGATCAGGCCTTTCCGCTGCGTGGTCAATTGCAAACCCAACCTGCAAAAACAACCATTCAACCCGGTGAAATCTGGCTCAGTCCCCGAGCGATGGATCTGCTCAATGTAAGGTTGGGAGATGAGCTGAATATTGCTGATGCAAAATTTAAGTTCACCGCTCAAATTGCAAAAGACTCCAATCAGGAGCTTGGTTTTTCCGGGTTTTCGCCTACCGTCATCATCTCTCAGGCAGATGTTGCACGAACTCAGGCCATTCAGGTGGGCAGCCGGATTGACTACCGTTTGCTACTGGCTGGTAATCCTGAACAGACGCAAGAATATGAAGCTTGGTTCAAACAGCAGATAAAATCTAAAAAAGAGAAAATGGATGCACCAGTCGCCGAAGTAGACGGGCAGGAGTTTGAGGAGCAGGGTAGTCTTAAATTGCGTAATGCCAGCGAGGGCAATACCCGTTTAATGCGTCCGATTGCCAATCTGGATACCTTTTTGCAATTGGCCAATATCCTGACCATTTTATTATGCGGAATTGCGATTGCTTTAACGGCACAACGTTATGTACAGCAGAATCAGGATCATATCGCGCTGATGCGCTGTATAGGCGCGACCAAGCAGCAGATTCTGGCCGCTTATCTGGCCTTGCTTGGAGTCGTGCTACTGGTTGCCATGCTGATCGGGACGCTCATTGGGATCAGTCTGGGATATGGCTTATTACACTTCATGCTGCAACTGATTCCCAACCTGCAACTTGAGTTTTCTGTGATGAAGATGTTGCTGGGTCCTTTACCCGTTGCCATGCTGACCAGTGCGATTGTCTTGCTGTGTTTTGTGATGCCGAGCCTGTTTCAGCTGTTAAATACGCCACCTATTCGGGTAATTCGCCAGCAGGAAAAGTCGGTCCAGTCCATGCTATGGATGTTACTGTGCGGGACCTTGGGCCTGATTGTTTTTAGCGTGATTCTGACTGAAAATATTGTGCTCACCGCCTGGGTGATTGGGGCAATTATCCTGTTGTGTGCTGTGCTGTATTTTACGGTCTGGAGCACGTTAAAACTGCTACGGAACCTGAAATTCAACCTGTCGGCTTATGTCCGTACGCCGTATCAGACTGCTTTGCAGATTACCGCACTGGCTCTCGGATTGAGTCTGATCAGTGTACTCACCGTACTGCGTACCGATCTGCTGGAACGCTGGCAGCAACAGTTGCCTGAAGGTACACCGAACCAGTTTGTGTATGGTTTGCCACCTTATGAGATGCCTGAGCTGAAAGCCCAGCTAGAACAGAATGGCTGGAACAGCACGCCACTTTATCCGAATATTCGCGGGCGCCTGGTGGCAAAAAATGACCAGCCTTTTAACGCTGAACTGATTAAGCAAAGCAATACTTTAAGACGCGAACTGAATCTGACCCAGTCAGACCGTTATCCTCAGGATAATGTCATTGTTCAGGGCGAAGCGGTATTAAAACAGCCGGGCGAAGTGTCGGTCGAAGCGCAGACTGCCAAGAAACTGGGCATCAAGCTCGGCGACAAACTAAGCTTTAGTCTGCCTGAAGGTAGGCTGGAAGCGAAAGTGGTGAATCTGAGAACCGTGGAGTGGGAAAGCTTTAGTCCGAACTTCTTCTTTATTTTTGCACCCCAGAGCATGGATGCCAATGCCGGCAGTTATCTGGGCAGCTTTTATGTGCCTGAAACAGACAAAGATCAACTGGTTTCTATTATCCAGCGTTTTTCCAACACGGTTTTTATTGATGTCAGTCTGATTCTGGAAGAAATCAAACGCATAGTAAATGTTCTGGTGCAGATCATTACTATTCTGGCGATGCTGGTCAGTGTGTCCGGCTTTCTGGTATTGATGGCCTGTCTGAATCTGCTCATGGATGAGCGCAAACGAGAAGTGGCTTTAATGCGTTCTTTTGGCAGTTCCAAGCGCAAACTAAAAAACCTGATGAGTCTGGAAGTTGGCTTTATCGGCCTGTTTGCTGGCGTGGTGGCATGTTTGTTTGCCGAAGTCATCAGTGCCATTGCCAGTTATAAAATGGATCTCCTGATTCAGCCACACTGGGAAATCTGGCTGATTTTACCGGTCTTGATGACACTGCTTTGTGCGCTGGTGGGGCGTTATCGACTCAGCTATCTGTCCGATATTCCCCCCTTGCAAAGCCTGCGCGAGATGAATCACTAAGATTCATCTTCTTTGTGGCTTTAAATGTGCAGCTGCTGTTGCATCATGTGGAGAATGTCCTGCCAGAAAGGACGGATTGGCTCCAGCAAGGCCAGATTATATTGATAGAGCAGGTCACACGCGACCACGCCCATAATCAGGGCAATGAGTTGCATCAGTTTGCCCCATTGCAGTCGTTGTAGCAGATACCAGAGCAGGGTCAGGCAGGCCCCCATGATCATGCCGCCGATATGGGCAGCATTATTAATCCCGCTGATCATAAATCCCATGGCGAGGTTTAGGCCCATAACCATGATCAGGGTTTTCTTGTCCAGAATAAAGCGCTGTTGAGGCAGTATTGGCAATATGGACAAGACCGTCAGGGCTGCACCCAGCCCCATGACAGCGCCAGAAGCGCCAGCACTCACGCTGGGTAAAAGCTCGGGATTGGCCACGCCACCTTCAATTAAGGTATAAGTATCCTGAATGTTCATGTAACCGCTAAATAGGCTGCCCATCAGGCCGGCACACAGATAAAGCCCAATAAAGTAAAAACGGCCAAACAGCTGTTCAGCCACGCTACCAAAAATATACAGTGCCCACATATTCAGCATGAGATGAATCAGGCCAAAATGGAAAAACATGCTGCTAAACAAGCGTATGGGTTCCGCCAGATAAGTTAAGGGAGCATAATCCGCTCCCCAGGAAATGGCATCTCTGGAACTAGGCTGGCTAATATCCATGCCACTTAGCACCTGCCAGCCAAATAAGCCGACATTGATACCAATCAGGAGCGCAGTTATCCACCAGAGTTGTACTTCCGGTTTACGATAGGAGGTGGGTGGAGAGTATTTAGACATGCTATTTTTTTTGCGATGAGTGTATATTTCGCATAAGCTTAACACGAAAAATCAAATATTCAGGAGTAACGCACTGACATGAAAGCCTTTCTGATCCGCACGATTTTAATCATCGTCAGTGTGATTTTACTTATACAGTTGTGGATTTTTGCAAGTTTGGTCTGGTGGCGAACCAATCCGGTGAATACCACCATGATGATGCGGATTGATTACTGGACTGAGCCTTCCAAGCCCATTCAGCACCAATGGCGGCCTTATGACGAAATTAGCCTGAACCTGAAGCGTGCCATCGTTACGGTAGAAGACGGGAAATTTATTCATCATCATGGCTTTGACTGGGATGGTATCCAGACCGCATTAAACCGTAACAAGAATGAAGGCCGCGTGGTGGCAGGGGGGTCAACCATTTCCCAGCAATTGGCAAAAAATCTTTTTTTGGTAAATAAACGTTCCTTTGTACGCAAAGGTCAGGAAGCGATCGCTACCTGGATGATGGAACGCATGTGGTCCAAGGAACGCATTCTGGAAGTCTATTTAAACTCAATCGAGTTTGGTGACAATATTTATGGGGTTGAAGCCGCGGCCAAACATTATTTTGGTAAAACGTCACAAAGCCTTAGCCGTGATCAGGCGGTTTTTCTGGCAGCGATTCTGACCAATCCAAAATATTTTCAGGACCATCGCCATTCATCGGCCCTGAAAGCACGCAAACGTATGATTCAACGCTATATGAATTATGCCGAATTACCTTAGGCCTGTAATTTGAAATAAAGCCTAATTTTTTTGGGCGTTTTTATCAAAGTGACATCAAATTGAAGCATACTAAAGCAGATAAGCAAAACTTTAAAATAGCGTAGGTTTCATATGAATACGGCAGCCACAACCACTTCGGCACCGACTGAATATACATATAATGATCGTTACATCAATCGTGAATTGTCTATTCTGGACTTCCATTTACGTGTACTGGAACAGGCTGTCGATCCTTTACACCCCTTGCTCGAACGCATGAATTTCCTGCTGATTTTTTCGCGCAATCTGGATGAGTTTTTTGAAATTCGCGTTGCCGGAGTTATGGAGCAGCTTGATCTGGGCAATGAAAGTCGCAGCCCGGATGGTTTGACGCCCAAGCAGGTACTGGACCAGATTTCCAAGACGGCACATGCTGCAATTGAACGTCAATACCGTATTTTAAATGAAGAAATCTTACCAAAATTACGAGAAGAAGATATTTGTTTTCTGCGCCGTGGCGAGTTAACCCCGGCCCAATCAGCCTGGGTCAAAAAGTATTTTCAGGAGCAGGTTGCGCCTGTCCTGACCCCCATCAGTCTAGACCCGGCACATCCATTTCCGCGTCTGGTAAACAAGTCACTGAACTTTATTGTTACGCTGGAAGGCAAAGATGCCTTTGGCCGTCAAATTGATCTGGCTGTGGTGCCTGCGCCACGTTCATTGCCGCGTGTCGTGCGCTTGCCAGATGAGCTGACAGATGGCAAGGAGCACCATGTCATGCTTTCCGCCATTATTCATGAGCATGTGTCCGATCTGTTCCCCGGTATGACCGCGACGGGATGTTATCAATTTCGCGTGACCCGTAACGCCGATCTGGCTTTAAATGAAGATGTGGAAGATTTGGCCAAAGCGCTGAAAGGCGAACTCAGCTCTCGCCGTTTTGGCCGTGCCGTGCGTCTGGAAGTGACAGAAAATTGTCCGCAGCATATTTATCATTATTTGCTCAACGAATTTGATCTGGAAGAAGAGCAGCTGTATAAAGTGGCAGGGCCGGTCAATCTGGCGCGTCTGCTATCGAATTTTAAACGTCCCCATTTACGTTATGATTCACATACTCCGATCATTCCCAAAGCACTGAGAAAATATGAAAATATTTTCAGTGCCATGCAAAAGCAGGATATCTTGCTGCATCATCCCTTTGAGTCTTTTGCCCCTGTCATTTCTTTGTTGCGTGAGGCAGCGCGTGATCCGAAAGTACTAGCCATCAAACAGACATTGTATCGTAGTGGTCCCGACTCTGAAATTGTTCAGGTGCTGGCAGAGGCTGCACGAAATGGCAAAGAAGTAACTGCGGTGATTGAGCTGCGTGCTCGCTTTGATGAAGAATCCAATATTGCTGTGGCCAATGTTTTACAGGAAGCCGGGGCCGTCGTGGTTTATGGCATTGTTGGCTATAAAACCCATGCCAAAATGATTCTGGTGGTGCGCCGTGAAAATAACAAACTGGTCCGTTATGTACATCTGGGAACTGGCAACTATCATGCGGGTAATGCACGGATTTATACCGATTACGGTTTATTAACAACAGATAAAGAACTCTGTGAAGATGTACACCGCATTTTTCAGGAACTGACCGGTATGGGGAAAATGGCCAAGCTGAAAAAGCTGCTGCATGCACCATTCACCTTGCATGCCCAGTTAGTTAACTATATTGATAATGAAATTGCCCATGCCAAGGCAGGCAAGCCAGCGCAGATTATTGTCAAAGTCAATGCGCTTACCGAGATGCAGTTAATCAATAAGCTTTACGAAGCATCTCAGGCAGGGGTACAGATTGACCTGATTATCCGTTCAATTTGCAGCCTGCGTCCTGGCTTGGCAGGCCTGTCGGAAAATATTCGGGTACGTTCGATTGTAGGCCGCTTCCTGGAGCATACGCGGGTTTATTATTTTGCTAATAATGGCAATGCACAAATTTATTGTTCAAGTGCCGACTGGATGGATCGTAACCTGTTTAACCGGGTAGAAGCCTGCTTTCCCGTTGAAGATGAAGCCTTAAAAAAACGGATTTATCAGCAAGGTTTACTGAACTATCTGAAAGATAACCAGCAAGCCTGGCTGTTACAAGGCGATGGCACCTGGATTCGCGCCCAGCCAGCCGAAGGAGAAAAGCTGCATAATGCCCAGCGTGAACTGCTGGAAATTTTTAAATAAAGCAGCGGATAAAAAGAGACTGTAAATACAGTCTCTTTTGTTTTTTATCAGAGATTCTGGTTTATTAAATCTTGTTGCAATAAAAAAGGAGCGATGTAAGCTCCTTTTTATGTACAGGTAATGAATCTTGTTTTAGTCCACCGGGTGTTGGGTAATCTTTTGCAAAATTTGTAACAGCATGTCGAACTCGCTTTGTAGCGGTGTGCTTTTGCGAGTCACTAAGGCCAAGGTCCGGCTAGGCGCCGCCTGAATGGCTTTGACTTGTAACTCAGGATTGGCCTTGATCATACTGCTATATAGCGCGATTTCAGGCAGCAAGGTAAAACCAAGATTCGCAGAAACCATTTCGATTAGTGTCGGTAGAGAACTGGCTTTTAAACGATGATCATTTTTACGTTCGCCGATCGGACAGGCACTGAGTGCATGATCACGTAAACAGTGACCTTCTTCAAGCAGCATCAGACGTGACAGATCCAGATTTTCTAGCTTATCTGCCTGAGCCGAAGCTTGATCAGACTTATGGTGCACCAGATACAGATTTTCTTTATTAATCTCGGCTACTTTCAGGCCGCGTGTATCAAAAGGCAGTGCCAGTACCACCATATCCAGATTGCCGTGTTCCAGTTTCTCTACAATCTTCTCACTTTGTGCTTCATGCAGATGCAACTGGATTTTTGGCAACTGTTTATGAACTTCATCCAGTAATTGCGACAGAATAAACGGTGCAATAGTTGGAATGACACCGAGATGCAAATCGCCGGTAAGGGGTTCACTCATCTCACGACTTAAACGCATCAAGTCTTGGGCATCAGCCAATAGAACACGAGCACGTGCAACCACTTGCTCACCAAGAGGAGTTAAACGTACATTCTGACGGTCGCGCTCAACAAGTACGCCACCCAGTAAACGCTCGAGTTCCATAATGCCACCAGACAGGGTTGACTGGGTCACAAATGAACGGCGAGCAGCTTCTGTAAAATGCAGCGTCTCTGACAGTGTTACAAGGTATGACAGCTGTCTTAGGGATGGTAATGCAGCCATAGTGTCCTAATATTTATGATTTAAAATGATCAGCAAATAATTCGCTAAGATGTGGAATAAAATGAGGAGGGATATCATGCCCCATTCCTTCAATTAATTCAAATTTAGCCCCTGGAATTGCTTTGGCAACAGCCTTGCCATGACTAGGAGGTAGCAATCGATCACGAGCCCCATGAACCACCAGGGTATCCTGCTTGATTTGCTTGTCCAGTTGCAGCAATGAACCTGTACATAATATTGCTAAAAACTGTTGAAGTACACCCGCCGGATGGTAACTCCGTTTATATAACTTGCGGGCTGTCTGAATCGCTTCCACGTGATTGACATAACCCGGCGAACCGATCAGCTTAAACAGTTTCAGGCTATGATCTACGATGCCATCTTCATCTGTTGAGGCCGGTTTGTCAATTAAACTAAAGAGCTGCTTTGGAAAAGGAGGAGGCAATAGTGGCTGGTTATTGCTGGTAAACAGCAGGCCGAGTTTCTTGACCTGCTCCGGGTGGCGGGCTGCCAGAATCTGTGCAATCATGCCGCCCATGGAAGCGCCCAGCACATAGACCTGCCCAAGCTCCAGTTTATCGATCAGCAAGCTAACATCTTCAGTCATGTCATACAGGTTATAGGGTGCTCCCTGATTGCCCAGACCGAGCATAAAACGGCTCATCATTTTAAAGGTATTCAGGCGCGGGCCTTTATGATGGATCTTGGATGACAGACCAATATCGCGGTTGTCAAAACGAACGATATAATAGCCTTGATCAATCAGCGATTTACAGAAAAAATCAGGCCAGTACAGCATCTGTGCACCGAGTCCCATAATCAGCAAAATAGGGGGGTGATCCGGTTCTCCGCCTACTTCTACATGTAATTCAATACCATTACCAAGATCAACCTTGGTTTCACGCATAAAAGATGTATAAGGGGAGTGGTTAAACTGCAGCGCACTATGCATGATAAGCTTCCTAATTAAAGGACATTTCGTTTAAAAAACGTCCTTCATATATTAAACATCTAAAGAGTTGCTGGAATCAAGTCAGGAACAAGTTTGCTCAAGGTCAGGCGTTGCTTGGCTGCTGTCGCCCCTAATAATACGAAACCACGCAATACACCTTCTACATCTATTGCTTTGGCAATCATGCCATCTTCCAGCTCTTCCGTTTCCCAAGTCACATTGACTTCAGCAGGTGCAGCTAATACGGTCAATGGTGCTGCTGGTGTTTTTACTGCAACCGGCATGGCTGGATAATGCACTGCGGTATGCTCGCCATTTAAGGTTTTGGCCAGAGCACGTGCCTGTTGCATGATGGGCATGACATAAGGCAGCAGGATGCCGTTTACTTCAGCACAGTCTCCGACAGCATAAATATCCGGCTGATTGGTTTCTAGCAGGGCATTGGTTAGAATCCCGCGACTGCTATGAATATCAGCTTTTTTCGCGACAGAAATATTTGGCTGCAAGCCTACCGCAGACAGAACCACATCGGCGACCAGTGATTGACCATTCGCCAGCGTGACCAGATAATCTGCATTGTCCATTTTGGAGACTTTCTCAACTGTGGTGCCCAGCACAAAGTGTATACCTGTTTCTTCAAGATGCTGCTGGAACACTTCAGCCACATGCGCAGGTAAAAGGCGGCCCAGTGGTCGAGGTGCAAGGTCAATAACAGTCACCTGATGTTCGGTATGTTGCAGGTCATTGGCAAATTCGCAGCCAATTAGACCAGCACCTAGAATTACCACACGTTTGTCTTCATGATTAGCCAGATTTTGGCGGAATGCTTTGTAGTCGTTCAGGTTGTTAACCACATGAATTTCGTCGCTGGCATCGCCGGCAATTGCCAAACGTACTGGATTAGCCCCCACCGCCAGAACCAGTTTTGAGTAAGGTTGCAGACTTTCCTGTCCATCTTTTTCTAAGTGTAGCTGATGCTGTTCTGGGTCAATCGCTTTTACCCAGGTATGTTGCCGGATTTGCATATTGAGTTGTACCGACATTTTTTCAGCATCCCCTAAAGGAATCTGCTCAGGTGCCTTGTTCCCTGCCAGTGCATTTGAAAGAGTCGGTTTTGCATAATTAATCGCATCATCAGCACAAATCATAACAAGTTCATGGTCTGGATTAAGCTTGCGAAATTCACGTGCGACGGCATAACCGGCCATTCCGGAACCAATGATGACGATAGGATGCATAATATTCTCCAGACTTTTTAAAATTAAATTTATAAATTTTTTAAAGGACATAAAAAAAGACCATTCAGCATGGTCTTTAAGAGGACATGATCAGACTTCAATCATTTCGAAATCAGCTTTTGATACGCCACAATCTGGGCAAGTCCAGTCATCTGGAATATTTTCCCATTTGGTACCGGCCACGATTCCATCCTGAGGCCACCCCAGTGCTTCGTCGTAAATCCATCCACATACGATGCATTGATATTTTTTCATGTAACTCTCCAAAACTGACCAACTGTAGGAGTCAGCTAAAAACTATAACGTGCACGACTCTAAAATAATATGACTTTAATAGTGAACATATTGGGCTAAATTTTTACGCAGTTCCGTTCAGAAAGTAAAGCGAATAAGAGTTTAAACAGTGAAATTAAGATCGGAATGGCAACTCAGGCCAAATTTTATCGATGAAAGGACTAAATCTGTATTTCAAGCATACGGCCAGAGCAGCACGATTCAGCCCGAAATCAAAACCCACCAAAGTATTCAGGAGACTGTATATTTCTTGAAATATTCTGGCTTGATGGGTTTTTAATCAATTTGCACGATTTTAGAAAATATTTTTAAAAAATAAATTACATTATTAATATCAAAATCTTATAATCATATGTTGTCTTATATTTAGGCGTTTGTCCTTGTTTGTTTTGACCCTTTAGTCTAATATACAACTATTCATTTTCATGTTTAAGAATCTCCCATGAGCAATTTGTCTACTTCATTGTGGTCTAACATTCGTACTGTTCAGGATTTCCCAAAACCGGGGATCTGTTTCTTTGACCTGACACCTTTATTCACCAGCGATATTAGCCAACTCACTGATGCGTTGATCGAGAGCATTCCGGCCGACAAACTGGCAGCAGTAGATAGCTTTCTAGCCGTAGAAGCGCGTGGCTTTGTACTGGCCAGCTTATTGGCACAGCGTACAGGAAAGGGCTTATTGTTAGTGCGTAAAGCTGGCAAGCTACCGCCTCCAGTGATTGGAGTGGGGTATAGCCTGGAGTATGGGGTGGACCGTCTGGAAATGTCTGCTGAAATTGAGCCACAAAAAATCATTATTGTAGATGATGTTCTGGCGACTGGCGGTACATTAAAGGCAGTGAATGAACTGGCTAAAAAATGTCAGCATGAAGTACTGGGTGCCAGTGTTTTCCTCGATTTGCCTGATTCGCATGCAAACCTGGGCTTAGAAATCTGGTCAGTACTGGATGATAAATCGCAGCCTAAGGTTGCGGTGGCTTAAGTTAAATAGATCTGGATTCCCAGATAAAAGCTCCTCAGTCAAACCGTCCAGTTTTGGGAAGGCAGATGAACGAGGAGCTTTTTTATTGTCTGATAAAGTGCTTTTCGACTTCCTGAATCAGTTGATTGAGCTGTTCGGGGTGTGCTAGACGATGATGACCCCCTTCAATTGCCTGAATTTGCATATAGTCTTCCAGGCAGATCTGTACAGCATGCATATCCAGGATCTCATCGCCCAGTTCAAGATAGGCAAACTGTGGAATATCATGCTGTAAATCCTGATCAGAAATGATCGGATAATCATCACGGAAATTCGGTTGCAGACTCGGATTTGCTACGATACAGGGAAGTTGATGGGCCTGTGACATTTTGAGTGCCCAATATCCTCCCAGGCTGTGGCCAACCAGAATATCGGGCTTAATCATTTTAATAGTGTCATGATAAAAATCGGCCACGGAGCTATAGCTCAGATTGCGGTAATCCACATCAATACAGTATTTTTGTGTTGTATTAATTGCGTGAAATTTCGAAGATTTTTTACAAGAGTCCAAGCCATGCAAAAATAAGATTTTAGACATATTTTTTACTCATTCTTATCCGACATGCCAAAGTCATTAGTTCGTGATTGAAAGATGAGTTTCAATCTGGGTACTAGCTTAAAAGCTGGCAGCATAAAAAACAGTTAGCTATTGGTCTAATTTCAGGAAAGACAGCCGCCGCAATCGAGGTTGCTATTGAATATATGAAGCTTGGCTTAAATACAAGAAGAAATCGTTTTCAAAAATGAACGAGAGCCGGACTAAAAAGCGGTAAAGAGAAAAAAATAAAAAAGAGCTATATACTGCAAATTTTCTTCAGAAAAGCCAATTCCACCCAGTCTTTAAGCTACGATTCGACTGGGGAATCTGCTATTCTATGTAACTTCTATTTTTCAACTATTTTTATTCGAGGCAGAGATGACGCAAAATAACGCTCAATCGACTTCTGAACAAATCATTTCCGAAAACGATTTAATTGCACAGCGTCATGCCAAGTTAAAGCAAATCGAAAGCCAAGCTCAAGAAAATGGCAAGAGTCCGTGGCCAAATACCTTTAAGCGCGAGCATTATGCACAAGATTTGCAAATCCAGTTTGCTGATAAATCTAAAGAAGAAATTGAAGCTGGTGAAAAGGTATATGTCAAAGTTGCGGGCCGTGTAATGTTAAACCGTGGATCATTCATCGTGATCCAGGACATGACCGGTCGTATCCAGCTATATGTTGCCCGTAAAGAGCTGTCTGCAGATGTACTGGCCACCATCAAAGGACTTGATCTGGGGGATATCATCGCAGTAGAAGGCTATATTGGCCGTTCTGGAAAAGGCGATCTCTATGTTCATATCGAACAATTTGAATTATTGACCAAATCTCTGCGTCCACTTCCAGACAAATTTCATGGTCTAAATGATACTGAAGTTAAGTATCGCAAACGTTATCTTGACCTGATCGTTAACGAAGAAACACGTAAAGCCTTTGAAATTCGGGCCAAGGTGGTTTCAGGGATTCGTGCCTTCCTGACTGAAAAACGTTATATGGAAGTCGAAACACCAATGATGCATGTGATTCCAGGCGGAGCGTCTGCACGTCCGTTTGAAACCCATCATAATGCCCTGGATATGCCGCTGTTCTTGCGTATTGCGCCTGAGCTGTACTTAAAGCGTTTGGTGGTCGGTGGTTTTGAGCGTGTGTTTGAAATTAACCGCAACTTCCGTAATGAAGGGGTGTCGACACGTCATAATCCGGAATTCACCATGATCGAATTCTACCAGGCGTATGCAGATTATAAAGACCTGATGGAATTGACCGAGCAAATGCTGGAAAAGCTGGCAATTGATATTCTGGGTACAACTGATGTGCCTTATGGTGATGAAGTTTATAACTTCAAAGGACCATTCAAGAAAATTTCGATGTTCGATGCCATTCTTGAGCACAATCCGCAATTCACGCCTGAAAATGTCAATGATCGTGAGTTCTTGGCAAAATTTGTTCAGGAAGAATTAAAAGAGCAGGTGAAACCTGGTTTTGGTTTGGGTAAATTGCAAACAATTATGTTTGAAGAAACTGTTGAAACTAAACTGCGTCAGCCGACCTTTATTACGGAATATCCAGCGGAAACCTCTCCATTGGCACGTCGTAATGATGATAATCCGCATATTACAGACCGTTTTGAATTCTTTATTGGTGGTCGTGAGCTGGCCAATGGTTTCTCGGAGTTAAACGACCCGATTGACCAGGCAGAACGCTTCCAGGCACAGGTGGCTGAGAAAGATGCTGGCGATGATGAAGCCATGCACTATGATGCTGACTTTATTGAAGCGCTGGAATATGGCTTGCCTCCAACCGCAGGTGAAGGAATTGGAATTGACCGTCTGGTTATGTTGTTCGCCAATGCACCAAGTATCCGCGACGTGATTTTATTCCCGCATATGCGTCATAAAAATTAATAGCTGATCTATTCTAATAACCCACCTTCGCGTGGGTTATTTTTTTTGGAAAATAGGACTTGTTGCCTGAGTAAAAAACCACAGTTTAATCGCTGAAAGTTAACATGAGCGATTATGGTGAAGCTGAAAAATGATTTCCGCAGGTGCTGAGATTCGTTTTGAGCGGATGAACCGTTTATCAGGACGTCTTGTTGGCTAAGGTCAACCAGTCAGAGCGTAGCGCAGAAAACAATGCTGCCTTTGCTTTTGATTGAAATGAAGGCACTTGATCTCATGCTATTGTATTCGTCAGGATATACTACTTAAAATGAATGCTTGGCTCGGTGATTCTGACGCCAATAGCCGGATGGCGGAGTATCTTCAGGTATTGAAACTCCTTTCGAAGGTGGTTTATTTAGTATTAATTTTTAAGACGTGAGCTTTAAAAATCCTGCCAACCGGGCGGGATTTTTTTACCCCATCCATGCCTATAAAAATAACAGACAAAAAAAACGCAATGATTGGGGTTGTCATTGCGTAGAAAAAGGAATGTCCTTTTAAATAAACCAAAATTAACTGTGGAGAGAGTTAAGTTTGATTCCTTCTATGTGATTTATAGTAAAGCCCAACCTAAGATGACTCATCAGTATTCATGTTAATAGATGTTAAATAAGGTAAAAATTATGGAGAATATGTGGGTAAACCCATAGCTCAGGAGTGATTTAGGCAGTAAAAAAGCCCTTCTTGGGGAAGAGCTTTTCTTTAAACCTGCAGCATGAATTAGAAGCGGAATACGCCTAGGCCTGCTTTTACTTCATCTAGTGTGGCCTGAGTAATATCACGGCATTTGTCTGTACCGGTTTTCAGGATATCCATGATGTAATCCGGATCTTTTGCTAGCTCTATCCGGCGTTCGCGGATCGGACCGATCAATTCTTTAAGAATCCCTTCCAGACGCTTTTTCACGGTGCCATCGCCCAAGCCACCACGACGATAATGCGCTTTCAATTCTTCCAGTTCTTCTTTATTTGGGTCAAACGCATCCAGATAAGTAAATACGATATTACCTTCCACTTGACCCGGATCTTCAATACGCAGGTGGTTTGGATCGGTATACATGGCATTTACGGCTTTTTTAATGTCTTTATCTGAGGCATCCAGCACAATGGTATTGCCCAGAGATTTTGACATTTTCGCTTTGCCGTCAAAACCTGGTAAGCGGCTCATGTTGGACAGCAGAGCTTTACATTCAGGTAAGAGTTCATGACCAATCTGGCGGTTCAAACGACGTACGATTTCGTTGGTCTGTTCGATCATCGGAATCTGATCTTCACCGACTGGAACGACAGTGGCTTTAAATGCAGTAATATCGGCCGCTTGAGCTACCGGATAGCACAGGAAACCTGCCGGAATATCACGTTCAAAACCACGCAGCTGGATTTCAGCTTTAATGGTCGGGTTGCGCTCCAGACGGGAAACCGTCACAAAGTTTAAATACAGCATGGTCAGTTCATTCAAGGCTGGTAAGCATGACTGAACACAAATCGTGGTTTTGGTCGGATCAATCCCGACTGCCAGATAATCCGTTGCGACTTCAATAATATTGCGGCGTACTTTTTCAAAGTTATCTGCATTATCGGTCAGAGCTTGAGCATCAGCGAGTAATAAATGCTGGTGATGAGAGTCTTGCAAGCCGACACGTGAGCGTAATGAACCGACAAAGTGACCGAGGTGAAGTTGTCCGGTAGGACGGTCGCCAGTCAGGATCACTGGACGATTATCTTGATTACTCATTTTTTATTCCAAAAGGGTAGTCAGTATGACTTCTAAATATGAATGAATGGCAATATTGTACGGCATTCTGTTTTTGAATGTCAGCCACTAAAAAGCCTGAATAAAAAAATCTTATTAATTAAACAAGTGAATACAATCTTTTTTTAGAATTGTGATTAAAATAATTTGAAATAGGATAAGGATAATAAATATGGCGAGCAGTTTACTTATATTATTAGATGATATTGCTACAGTCCTGGATGATGTGGCTGTCATGAGCAAAATGGCAGCGAAAAAAACGGCAGGGGTGTTGGGAGATGATTTAGCTCTCAATGCGCAACAAGTCAGTGGGGGTACGTTCAGACCGTGAACTTCCGGTGGTGTGGTCTGTTGCCAAAGGTTCATTTGTCAATAAGCTGATTCTTGTTCCTGCTGCCCTATTGATTAGTGTAGTTGCTCCATGGCTGATTACACCACTGCTAATGATAGGTGGCTTATTTCTTTGTTATGAGGGCGTAGAAAAAGTCCTGCATAGCATACAGCACAAAAAAGCCAAAACCGGAGAAGCTGCTAGCCAAGAATTAGCCACCATAGAAACCGATCTGGTGACGTTTGAAAAAGACAAAATTAAAGGGGCGGTACGAACAGATTTTATTTTGTCTGCGGAAATTGTGGTGATTTCATTAGGAACAGTGGCTACAGCTGCTTTTGGTACCAAAGTGATGGTGCTGTCAGTCATTGCAATTTTGATGACCGTCGGTGTGTATGGTTTTGTGGCAATGATTGTCAAAATTGATGATTTAGGGCTGTATTTAACTAAGCAAGCCTCTTCATTAAAGCAAAGTATTGGGCGTGGCTTATTGGCTTTTGCACCAAAATTGATGAAGACCCTAACTATTGTAGGCACCATCGCCATGTTTTTGGTAGGTGGTGGCATTATTAGTCACGGGGTACCTTTATTACATCATTTCATGGAAGGCTCGGTTGATTATGCTGAGCATATTCCAACGGTGGGTACTATTGTGGGAGCATTAACACCGACCTTGATTAACTTGGTGATTGGCTTTATAGCTGGCTTGGTTGTACTGGGTGTGGTGGCTGGGATTCAGAAAATTTGGCCCAAATCAAAACAAGCATAATCCTTATAAATTCGATAACATACAGTGAATTAGAAAAAAAGGAAAATTCCTATGCGCTGGAAAGGACGTCGTGTCAGTACGAATGTGGAAGACCGTCGCGGTGGTGGTGGGGCTAAAGCGGGCGGCATCAGTATTTTAGGGTTGATAGTGGCTTTTGTGGCATGGAAATTCTTTGGTGTTGATCCTCAACAAGCCTATCAAGCCACCAAGCAAGTAACCTCCCAATCCCAGCCGGCTGAAACCCAAGGCTTGGAGCATCCTACGCCTGAGCAGCAGGAAGCGATAGATTTTGTGGGCACTGTGCTGGCCGATACTGAGGATACCTGGAATCAGGTATTTCAGCAGCAGCTGAATAAACAATATGTGCCGCCGAAACTGGTGCTTTTTAATGGGGTGGTGAATTCAGGTTGTGGTACTGCACAATCTGCCATGGGACCATTTTATTGTCCGGCCGACCAGAAGGTTTATATTGATACAGCATTCTTTAAAGATATGCGTACCCAGATGGGCATTAGTGGTGAACAGAATACTACCGAGCTGTCTAGTACGGATCAGGCGGGCGACTTTGCCCAAGCCTATGTAGTGGCTCATGAAGTGGGACACCATATTCAAACCATTTTAGGTATTTCCTCCCAGGTTCAGCAGGCGCGCCGTCAAAGCAGTGAAGTTGAGGGTAATCAGCTTTCAGTACGACAGGAATTACAGGCTGATTGCCTGGCGGGTGTATGGGCGCATCATAATCAGCAGCGCACCCAGTTTCTTGAGGCAGGAGATGTGGAAGAAGCGATGGACGCAGCACATAAAATTGGCGATGACTATTTACAAAAGCGGGCACGTGGACAAGTAATCCCTGATAGTTTTACGCATGGTAGCAGTGCACAGCGTGTACACTGGTTTAATACCGGTCTGAAATCTGGTCAACTGGCCAACTGTGATACCTTTAATCAGGCGATCTAATGACGAAGAGCAAGGGAATGCTGATTCCCTTGTTTCATTTGTTGAGAAACTGCCGGAAGTTTCTTAAAATTTTCAGACTTACAAATAGAGCGGCCAAAGCAAATAAAGCCACCACTACGACGATAAACTTTAAATGATAAATATCATTTTTATAAAACTGCTGTAGCTCCTGCGGAGAGTAATTAAAGTGACTCACCTGACCACTGCGGCTCTCCCGGTACTGAATATTTTTAATATAGAAAAAATTACCGGCTTTAATTAAATCAATAGTCTGAATCTGACGGGTGTGCGACTGGTTATAATCATCCGTACATAAAGCCGGATAATGATCACAACTGATTTTGGCAATATAACCATTTCCGGCGATCAAAATAAAAATCGTATTGTCCGGTTTTTGATTATTGGACAGCAGCACGTACTGGGTGTGAGGATCACTTTTCAAGGAAAGAGGGGTGGCTTGCTGATAGTGCTGTTCTGCATTCATGATGTCCCGGACCTTGATAAAACAGGTCAAAACAAGGGAAAGCGTAACAATAAAAATAACCGCAGCAAAACACAGGCGAAAGATGATTTTAACAGTTTGATGCATGGGAGAAGATTTCAAAACAGAAGGAAAGTAAAGAGGTGTTCTAGGGTGTATATTAAATCGGCATTTGTAAGAATTGCAAAAAAACTTAACTCAATTTTCAATAAAAGCAGATTAAACTTGTTTTGTTAAAATATTTTGCTTTTTCAATTTTTATTTCAAGTGAACCCGCGACCTAGTATTGCCTGATTTTGCCATCATTTAGGACACCGAATGGGAAATTTCTTTTTTCTACAACTTTTGACAGTGGTTTTTGCGCTGTCAATTGCCACCACCATGTTCAACAAGCGTGTTTTAGGTTTTCCCCAGGCGATTGGTGTTCCGATTGTATCGGCAATTTTTGTCTTTATCTTGCAATGGGGCGCCAGTCTTTTGCACGGCAATCCATTTTTCAGTATCAATATTGAAAATATTGAGCAGGCAGTTCGAAATGTTGATTTTTATGATTTTCTGATCAATGGGGTAATCTGTTTTATTCTGACTTCTTCGGCACTGAAGTTTAAGGTATCCGATCTGCAAAATCATTGGCGGCCGATTGGAATTCTTGCCAGTCTGGCCTTGGTATTTTGTGCAGTCCTGTTTGGTACGCTCTTATATGGTTATCAATTCTTAATTGGCAAGCATGTTGATTTACTGGTATTGCTTTTACTGGGGGCGGCTTTAGGGGCAACCGACCCGATTGGTATCAAAGGTGTATTGAGTTCGGTACGGGCACCGCATCATTTAATTGTGAAACTGGAAGGCGAATCCCTGTTTAATGATGCAATGTGTATTGCCTTATTCATGACCTTGTTAAATGTCTTACAGGGCGAAAACTTTACCTTGGTCGGCGTATTACAGACCCTGCTCTATGAAATTGTCGTGGCGGTGCTAATTGGCCTGATCTTTGGTGCAGCCATTTTACGTTTGTTGCGTGGCAAGCATGAGATGGAATCTTTAATTTTGACCACAGCCTTATTGGCCTGTGGTTCTTATCTGGTTGCTTTGCTGGCTCATGCATCGGCACCAATTGCCTGTGTTATTGGGGGGTTGATTGTCGGAAATAAATGGAAGGAAATTCTGGCGTATGCCGAGATCGAAGATGTCAATCACTTCTGGCACACCGTTGAAGGCATTATCAATTCTTTCCTGTTTACTTTAATTGGACTAGAACTTTTTATTCTCGACCTGAGTGCTAGTCTGGTGCTGGGGGGAATTGTCGCCTTTATCATTCTGCATCTGACCCGGTTTGCTGCGAATCATCTGGCCTTTGCCTTATTTCCAAAAATAAGCAAGAAAAGCTATAACGGCAGTTTAACCATTCTGTCTTGGGGTGGTGTACGTGGCGGGATCTCCTTGGCCCTGATTCTTGCTGTTGCCAATATTCCTCAGCTGGAAGCTTATAGCAGTATTCTGGTAGGTTATACTTTTATTGCCGTATTACTTTCAGGGGTGGTCTGTGGTTTGGGTCTACCTGCCGTCATGAATGCTTTTTATTATAATCCCTATGAAGAGACTCAAGGCTTTAAGGGCTGGTATCAACGAATGTGCCATAAGTTGAACCGTAAGGGGTTCAAATACATCGTAGGGGAAGATGAATATGGCAATGAAACTATTACCATCTATCAGCCTGAAGTGCTGATTGATCAAAAAGATGCTGATGGCGTGACCAGTGTACATCATCCTGAAAAAGCACAGGAAGTGAAACGTCTGGAAAATCCGGATAATTTCTAGCATGGCATCGCTCAACAGGAATAGTCTGACTCTTAAAGACTTGCGAAGTGCTATTAAAATGAGATTATTGTTGAGTCACCTAATACCATGAAAAGTCAGGCAAGCCGGGAAATGGCGGAGATGATTCTGGCAGTAATCAGTCAAATTCCTTATAGCAGGGTTGCGACGTATGGACAGATTGCAAAACTGGCAGGCTTAGCCAAACATGCTCGTCTGGTCGGTAAGGTATTAAGTCAGTTGAATGAAGGTACAGATCTACCTTGGTATCGTGTCATTAATGCGCAAGGAAAATTAAGCTTAAACAAACTGGATATCGAAGGTCAGAATATTCAGCAGCTTCGGTTAGGTCAGGAGGGGGTTTGTGTGAATCAGGGTAGAGTGAATTTAAAACAATATCAGTGGGATGGCAGGAGTTAAAAATAAAATTCCTCACTTTCGGAAAAATGAGGAATGAAGGAAAAATAATTTATTTACGCACCACCATCACCGGAATATCTGCTTGACCCAACACACTTTGCGCTACGCTGCCCAAGAACAGTTTCTTGAAGCCGGTACGGCCATGTGAACCAATCACGATCAGGTCAGCATTTAAAGACTGAGCTGCCTTAGCGATTTCACTATAAATCACTTGGCCTTCGAGCAGTTGAGTTTCGACGTCCAAACCTGCATTAGAGAACCTGGCTTTTGCTTCTTCCAGCGTTTTAAGAATAGAAGTACGGGCACGTTCAATCAGGTCATTGGTTTGTGCGGCTGTAATATATTCAGCGGTGATATAAGGATCCAGAGCAAGTACTTGTACAACCGTAACTTTACTATTAAAGGCTTTGGCAAGTTCTACTGCCTTGTCTACTGCTGCATATGATATTTCTGAGCCGTCGATTGGTACTAAAATATGTTCAAATGACACGAGAATTCTCCTTGTGAGAAATAAAGTCTTATAAAAATGTGACGCCTTAAAACGGGTACGAATTGTTGTTTATACTTTGATCATAGCCTGTATTTTATAAAAATAAAACCAAGTAAATACATAGGTATAACGTCTAATAGACTAAAGGCTTATTTTTTAAAAAAATGTATTTTCCCCAGCACTTATTTTTGATCCGGATCAAGGTTGTGGCGTTCAAGAGCAAGTGAAGAGAAGCTACTCGACTCTCACTCACATTGCACGGCATTCAGATCAAGTTTGATCTTGGGCGCAAGCTGTTCGTAACGCTGTAAAATCATGGCCGTTTCATCTCCATGGATCTTCTCTTGTAACTGCTGGATTTTATGTTCGCTTACAGAACGACCGGCACAATATAAAGCAATCTGATTTTCCTGAGTGATGGTCCATTGTTGGCTCTGATCATACTCGGCAAAGCGGTTGATTTTTTGTTGGGCTTTGCTCAATTGTACCAAGGCACGTTTTTGCTGCATGCTTAAGAGTTGATGATGATTGATCCATTGCGCTACGTCACGTCTCACTCCATTGTAATCAACAAAAAGAGGCGAAATGATCTGGCAGGCAGTGAGACTTGTCAGACTGAGGAGGAGAATAAGGATTTTCATTTTATTCATTGAATAAAGCCTCTGTGACTTAAATGGTGTTATGGCTATATGTATTAAACAGTATAAAAAATTTTTTGGCTAAAGTTTAAATGTTCAGTATTTATTTGCGTAAAGACTGAACATTTGTGTGTGAAAATGCTTGACGGTAGCTGTAGAACTAACGATAATGCGCACACAGTTTATGGCTATGTAGCTCAGTTGGTTAGAGCACCGCACTCATAATGCGGGGGTCACAGGTTCAAGTCCCGTCATAGCCACCATTTTAAAGACCAAGCTCTCAGCTTGGTCTCTTTTTTTCTAGTTCAAAATACAATTAAAAATTTCACTTAACTTTTAACATTATTTAAAAAAATAACTTCTAACTTCTAACTTCTAACTTCTAACTTCTAACTTCTAACTTCTAACTTCTGTTTTGTTGTATTTAGCTTATTGAATTTTCTATCCTAAAAAAATCGCCCAAGTCGAAGACCAGAGCGATTTAAAGTATCTAACAATGGTATTTTAAATGCCTGCTTTCCAGCCATTTACGATTGGATAACGGCGTTCACGACCATAGGAGCGTGAACTGATACGAGGGCCAATTGCGGCTTGACGGCGTTTATATTCATTCACATCCACCAAACGAATGATTCTTTTCACAACTTCGGCATCAAAGCCTTTGGAAATAATATCATCCTGGCTTAAATCTTCTTCAATATATGAGTATAGAATAGCATCCAGAATTTCATATGGCGGCAAGGAGTCTTGATCAACCTGATCTGGACGCAGCTCGGCTGAAGGTGGACGTGTGATTACGCGCTCAGGAATAACCGGTGTTTCCGAAATGCTGTTACGGTATTTTGCTAGTTCAAACACAATGGTCTTATACACATCTTTCAGAACAGCAAACCCGCCGACCATATCACCATATAAAGTACAATAACCTACAGCCAGTTCAGATTTGTTGCCGGTGGCCAGTACGAGATTGCCAAACTTATTAGATAAAGCCATCAGCAAGGTGCCACGAGTACGGGCCTGCAGGTTTTCTTCAGTGGTATCTGCCGGAGCATTGCCAAAAAATGGATACAAGGTTTGCATAAAACTGTTAACCACTGGATTGATTTCGGCAATACCAAAGGTCACGCCCATACTTTTCGCCTGTTCCGCCGCATCTTCGACACTAATTTGGGCGGTATAGGTATAAGGCATCATTACTGCTTGAACCTTGTCCGGGCCAATCGCATCCGCTGCAATTGCCAAAGTCAGGGCAGAATCAATCCCGCCGGAGAGGCCTAAAATCACTCCAGGAAAACCTGAACGCTGAACATAATCGCGTGTGGCCATCACCAGACTTTGATAAATCTCAGCCATGGTGTCTAAAGTCGGGGTAATGGCCCCTTTGCTGAACTTTAACTGTTCAGCGTCGAAGTCTGCAATGTATAACCCAGCTTCAAAGCTTGGTGCCTGCAAAGCCACATCACCTGATTTATTCAGTATGAAACTGGTTCCGTCAAAAATCAGATCATCCTGCCCACCCACCTGGTTACAGTACACCAGATTGATATTCAGCTGTTTTACCAGTGCAGTCATCGTGTCAATGCGGTGCTGTGGCTTGCCTACTTCGTAGGGAGACGCATTCAGTACCAGGGCAGTATCAATATTTAACTGTGCCAGTTGCTGTACAGTAGATAAGGACCAGATATCTTCACAAATCAATACGCCAAATTTATGTTCAAGATATTCAAATACCAGATGCTGATGACCTTGTTCAAAGTAGCGCTTTTCATCAAATACACTATAGTTTGGTAAGGTCTGTTTGTTGTAAATTCCTAATACTTCACCATCTTTCATGACGGCCGCAGCATTATAGCGCTGACCCTCTTCAGATTGATTAACAAAACCAAAGACCATCACAATATCTTTGACTTCGCTAAGTTTTTCAAAAGCCTGTTGAGTACGTTTGGCCAGACTTGGGCGAATTAATAAATCTTCTGCCGGATAGCCCAGAGTAGCGAGTTCAGGGAAAATAATCAGATCGGCTTTATCTTTTTTAGCCTGATTGGCCTGATCAATGATGGCTTGCGTATTTACATCTAGATTGCCAACATGTGGAGAGAATTGAGCAATGGCAATTTTAAAACTTTTCATTCCAATTAAATCCTATTCCTATAGGTTAATACACTAAATTACTGATTTTTATAATTCTACTTATCCAGCTGAGTGCAGTTCGATACTAGCAAAAGCCAAATGGCCAAAATAAAAACGTCATTATCTCGCATAATCGTTACATTTTGATTTGCGAACTAAAAATATCATACTTGAGGTATTTTATCGCAATTTGGTTGAGAAGCTAGCGCTGATTTAAGAGAATTGCTGCCGATATGCAACGTTATTATAAAAAATCATTTGAATTGTTGTTTTTTTGCACCTTAATGGTAGACCGTTGAGAGCAATGGTGGTTGTGCAGACTTTTATTTAAACTGCTCTTAATTAATCCGAATCAGGGATAAGAAATTGACTAGAAAAAGATGGCAGAAGACTCTTGCGGAGGTATCACACAACCTATGCTTTCAGTCACGATGTTCGATTTTAAGCATTCATTCTGTGTTATTGATGACTTTTTTCAAAAATCGAAGCAGAGCGACGATTGAAACCTCAAGAAAGTTCAATGGGATGGTTGTTTGGCTGCAAGCTGTATCTAATCATGAATCAATGAGGAGATATTGTAAGTACGGTTTTATGAATACGTATACAGCAACCATGAAAATAGGTGAACAGTGGAGAGGGGGGATTAAAAGCAAAGCTCTATGCTAATTGTGGCGCTATGATTCAGAAATTAAAGAACAGATAAAAAATACAAAGTGTTGATTTAATTATCTATCAGCGGAAGAAGATAGAATCTATTCAACTCTCTATGTCAGATGAATATCACTTAAAGCAGTCTAACAAAATAGAAAATTTATTCAGCTTATTACAAGAGAAATATAATTTCATCAGCAGTAAAGTGAGAGCTATTGATGGAGACGGAGCTGGATGTTATACATCTTGTTTATGTGCCTACTGATTATGCCATCAAGCTAAGCATTCAAATAATGCAATCTTGGTTTAGGTGGGATTCGAGTTATACTAAGATGCTAGGGGGTAGCTCAATGATTGCCATTCAATGAGTTTCGGTGTGCTGCCAATGAAAATTGGTTAAACATGGGTCACGATGCTTTTATGAAAAATGCATTTATAAGGTTATTTAAAAGTATTGTTCAGTACTCAATTTATTTTTTTTATAATTGGCTAAATATAAAGGAATTTCAATATAGAGGTCTAACTGAGGGCGAAGTAAATATTGCGAAAAAAGTATTTCATAATCTTATTAATTATAATGATGTGAAGATTTTTAATATACGTTATTTACCTTGGCAGCCTAAAAGCATATTGATGGCTCCAAATGGCAGGATATTTGTAAATCAAGAGTTGTTCGTCAAAGATTATTCTGAATGTTCAATTGCTATGCAAGGTGTATTTATCCATGAACTTGCCCATATACTTCAATATCAAAAACATAAGAATGTAGTGCTAAGAGGCTTTATTTTACAAAGTGCTTATTATCTTAGTTTTAAGCTATATAATCCATATAAATATAAATTGATCGAAGGCAAGCTTTTTGAGCAATATAATATTGAGCAACAAGGTGATATTGCACGGGATATTTTTTTTGAAAAAATTCCTAATATTATTATTCAAAACTAGAGTAGGTTATCAATGAAGCCAGACCATTGTTGAAGCGAGATAAAGCAATCACGGTATAAAGCTGTTTCAACAAATAATCGGTTATCTTTGGCAGTTATTCCAATACTACCAGCTCATCTAGCTAATAGACTTTAATCTATTTCCGCTGATTATCTCTTAATATATGGCGTTGAGTCATAAAAGAATAATAAGGAGTGATCAGATATTCTCAAGACAATTTATGACAGGCCTCCATCAGTCTAGAAGCCATATGTTTGGGCATAGTTTGAAAAAGGATGGTGAGGTATAAATATGAGTTGCACAGGTCTGGGGCAGTATACTGCTCATGAGATAACTGCTCCGGCAGAGAGGCTCTTCCGAAGTCTTAAAACGGCTGGATATTCAAACTTGGCTACTATTTCATTCAAGAAGCAGAAATAAATATTAAGCTCTATTTAATGGAATACTACAATTTATTGAAGCACATTAGTTTAGCCTGAGGGTCAGTCTTTATGAGGCTGAACAAACACTTAAAACTATATCCAATATTTGTTGGATACTGTATTAAATAAAGAGAAGGTTAAGCTAAGATTAATTTTTTAACATAGAGAAAAATAATGTCGCAAATAAAAGTTTATGCTTTAAGTGAAACAATAGAATTACATCGGGATAATTTAAGTAAAGCTATTCATCAAGCTTTAGTCAAAGAATTAAAATATCCTGAAGAAAAAAAGTTTCAACGCTTTATTTCATTAGAACCAAGAAATTTTGTTTATCCAGCAGATCGTAGTACATCTTATGTAATTATTGAAATTTCTATGTTTGATGGAAGAACAAAAGAGACTAAGAAAGCATTGATTAAGACTTTGTTCAAAAATATAAGCAATTTATGCGGTATTGATTCAAATGATATTGAAATCACTATATTTGAGACCTCTCAAGAAAACTGGGGGATTAGAGGGAAAAGTGCTGATGAATTACAGCTGGATTATAAGATAAATATTTGATTTTAATACAATCGATATAGTGGGTATTAGGTGGAATTAAAAAAGTAGCCTTAAACCCTTATTTTTATGATTTTGATTAACATTTACTACAACACCAAGTTCTTGTAGTAGCTTTGATTTTGGTGGGTCCTAAACAAAGTACTATTTCATTTTTTCTATTTCTGAAATCATTCCCTGTCACACTTCGGCACTTCCTTTGAGAGTCGAGACTGAGTAGAAAATAAACCGAATGGGATACTCAAAAGTGAGGTGTGGAAATATGAAGTATCGAGACATATGAAGAATAAAGGACAGTTTCTCAGTATTATTTCCCTTTCAATAATGCTTGGATTCTCAAATGAAGTGCAACAGAGATTAAATTATTGGAAGGAAGCAAGATGAGCTAGCATTTTGCTTCCGACCGACCAAAGTCAAAGTTGCATCATGAACTATACTCATCTTACTCAAGAAG